>NZ_RAWI01000180.1 GCF_003612125.1 Corallococcus praedator | reverse complement strand
CCCCCACCACCAGCACGCACATCACGATGTACGACTGGAACAGCGACAGGCTCATGGGCTCGCAGACGACGCCCGCCGCCCCGTCAACAACCAGGGCCCGCTGCGCGTCCTGTTGCTGGAGAACATCCACGCCTCCGCCCAGGAGATGCTGGCGGCGGAGGGCTTCCAGGTGGAGCGCACGTCCTCCGCGCTCAAGCCGGAGGAGCTGGCGGAGCGCCTGAGGGGCGTGCACCTGTTGGGCATCCGCAGCAAGACGACGGTGCCGGAGGCGTCGCTCAAGTACGCGGAGGACCTGCTCGCGATTGGCGCCTTCTGCATCGGCACCAACCAGGTGGACCTGCTCTCCTCCAGCGTGCACGGCGTGCCGGTGTTCAACGCGCCGTTCAGCAACACGCGCAGCGTGGCGGAGATGGTGCTGGCGGAGGTGGTGGTGCTGACGCGCCAGCTCTTCGACCGCAGCCGGGAGGTGCACGCCGGACAGTGGCGCAAGGTGGCCACGGGCAGCCACGAGGTGCGCGGCAAGACGCTGGGCATCATCGGCTACGGGCACATCGGCTCGCAGCTGGGCGTGCTGGCGGAGTCCTTGGGCATGCGCGTGCTCTACTACGACGTGATGACGAAGCTGCCCCTGGGCAACTCGCGGTCGGTGCCCACGCTGAACGGGCTGCTGGCGGAGTCGGACTTCGTGACGCTGCACGTGCCGGCGATGGCCTCCACGCACATGATGATGGGGGCGGAGCAGTTCCAGGCGATGAAGCCGGGCGCGTGCCTCATCAACGCCAGCCGGGGCACGGTGGTGGACATCCCGGCGCTGGCGCGGGCGCTGCGCGCGAAGCACCTGGGCGGCGCGGCGGTGGACGTGTACCCGGAGGAGCCGGAGGGCAACTCGGACGGCTTCATCACGGAGCTGCAGGGCATTCCCAACGTGGTGCTGACGCCGCACATCGGCGGCTCCACGGAGGAGGCGCAGGCGTCCATTGGCAAGGAGGTGGCCACGTCGCTGCTCAAGTTCGTCAAGGGCGGCGCGACGACGGGCGCGGTGAACTTCCCCAACGTGGAGGCGCCCATCAACCCGGGCACCCACCGCATCATCAACGTGCACCGCAACACGCCGGGCGTGCTGCGTGACATCAACCGCATCGTGTCCGACTTCAACGCCAACATCCACGCGCAGGTGCTGAGCACCGACGCCAACGTGGGCTACCTGGTGATGGACCTGGACCAGGACGTGTCCCAGCAGGTGTGCGAGGCCATCGCCGGGCTGGAGACGGACATCAAGACGCGCATCGTGTCCTAGGCGTCCAGAATCTTCCCGGGGTTGAGGATGCCCTCGGGGTCCAGCGCGCGCTTGAGGGTGCGCAGCAATTCCAGCTCACCGGGCGCGCGCGTGTAGTCCAGGTAGTCCTTCTTCAACAGGCCGATGCCGTGCTCGGCGGAGATGCTGCCGCCGTGCTTGCGCACGAGGTCGAACATGGCGTGGTCGGACTTCTTGGCGTGGGCGAAGAAGTCCGCCTTCTCCACCGCGTCCGGCTTCATCACGTTGACGTGCAGGTTGCCGTCGCCAATGTGGCCGAAGAGGCAGATCTCCCAGCCCGGGTAGCGGCTGGCGAACACCGCGTCCAGCTCCGAGCAGAACGCCTCCAGGTTCGCCACCGGCAGGGAGATGTCGTTCTTGTGCAGCACGCCCGTGGCGGAGAGGCTCTCGCTGATGGACTCGCGCAGCGACCACAGCTCCGCGGCCTGCCCCACGCCCTGCGCCTGCGTGCCGTCCGTGACGAGCCCGCGCTCGAAGAGCGAGCCCAGCCACGCCTCCACCGCCGCCGGGTCGCCGCCCTCGGACTCCAGCAGCACGTAGCAGCCGCTGGGCGCCTCGAAGGGCGAGCGCAGCTTGCGGTGGCGCTGCACGCGGGCCAGGCACTTGTCGGTGAAGAACTCGTAGGCGGACAGCGCGAGCGGCGCCTGACGCGCGTCGCGGAACAGGCGCAGCACGGCGGCCACGTCCGGCACCGCGAAGAGGAAGACGTCCTGCTTGCCGGGCAGCCGCGTCAGCTTGAGCGTGGCCTCCGTGATGATGCCCAGCGTGCCCTCGCTGCCGATGAAGAGCTGGCGCAGGTCCACGCCGGTGTTGTTCTTCTCCAGCGCGCCGTTGAGCTCCAGCACCTGCCCCTGCGCCGTCACCACCTGGAGGCCCAGCACCCACTGCCGGGTGAGGCCGTAGCGGATGACCTTCACGCCGCCCGCGTTGGTGGCGATGTTGCCGCCCACCGTGCTGCTGCCCTTGGAGGCGAAGTCCACCGGCCACGTCAGGCCGTGCGGCGCGCAGTGCTGATGCACCGCCTCCGTCACCGCGCCCGCCTGCACGCGCACCGTGTTGCCGAGCAGGTCCAGCGGGTCCATGCGGGTCATCCGCTTCAGCGACAGGACCACCTCGCCCTTCATCGCCACCGCCCCGCCCGCCAAGCCCGTGCGCCCGCCGGAGGGCACCACCGCGACGCGGTGCTGGTGGCACAGGGCCATGAAGCGGGCGACCTCGTCCGTGGTGCGGGGGAAGGCCACCGCCCCCGGCGCGGGGGTGTACACGCGCGTCCAGTCGCGGCCGTACTCCTGGAGCTCCGCGGGCTCGCGGGTGAGGAAGTCGCCGGGGAAGGACTCGGCGATGGCGCGGAGGAAGTCGGCGGGCAGCGCGGGCGTGGACATGGGTGCAGGCGTATTGCACCCCCTCCGGCGTGACAAGTCCGGAGGAGGCATCCCCAGGCCCGGGGGCCCGAAATCGTACCCGCTGCGTCCAGGCAGGCCCGCGGCGCCCTACCCCTTGATGAAGGCCAGCAGGTCGTTGTTGATGACGTCCTTGTTGACCGAACACATGCCGTGGCTGAAGCCCGGGTAGACCTTCAGCACCGCGCCCTGGACCAGCTTCGCCGTCAGCCGCCCCGCACCGTCGATGGGGACGATCTGATCATCGTCCCCATGCATCACCAGCGTGGGGACATCGAAGCGCTTCAAGTCCTCGCGGAAGTCGGTTTCGGAGAAGGCCTTGATGCAGTCGTACTCGGCCTTCAGTCCGGCCATCAGGCCCTGGAGCCGGAAGCTCTCGCGCAAGCCCTCGGAGACCTCCGCGCCGGGCCGGTTGAAGCCATAGAACGCCAGGCTCAGCTCCCTGAAGAAGCTGGAGCGGTCCTTCTTCACCCCGGCGCGGATGCCGTCAAAGGCCTCCATGGGCAGGCCATTGGGGTGCCAGTCCGTCTTGAGCATGATGGGCGGGACAGCGCTGATGAGCACGGCCTTCGCCACGCGCGAAGTCCCATGCCGTCCGATGTACCGCGCCACCTCGCCGCCGCCCGTGGAATGACCGACATGGATGGCCTTGCGAAGGTCGAGTGAACGGGTCAGCGCGGCCAGGTCATCCGCGTAGGTGTTCATCTCGTGGCCGCCCCAGGGCTGGGACGAACGCCCGTGGCCCCGGCGGTCATGCGCGATGGTGCGGTAGCCCTGTTCGGACAGGAACATCATCTGGTCCTCGAAGGCGTCGGCCGAGAGGGGCCAGCCGTGGGAGAAGACGATGGGCTGACCGTGCTTGGGGCCCCAGTCCTTGAAGTAGATCCGGGTGCCGTCCTTCGTGGTCAGGTAGCTGCCGGAAATCTTTCCAACGTGCGCGCTGCTGGACTCGACTTCGGTGTCCATGGGGCCATCCTTCGCGGTGCGGTGAGGTCCGAACGGCGCGAAGGTGCGCGTCACCGCACCCACGCACATCGTACCGGAAGGCCGGCCGTCCAGAAGACGGCGCGGCCCCTCACCGCCCGCGAAAGCCCCTCACATCACTTCAGGGGTGGCTGGCCGGATTCGCCGGGTTCGTCCCCGCCGTCCGCTCATCCCCGTCGAAGAACCCATCCAGGTCCCGGTCGATGCCGACGCGCCCCCCCGAGCCCGGCGGCGTGCAGGTGTACGTCAGCACGCCGTGGTTCGCGGCGACGGCCGAGCGGAGCGACGCCGCGGGCACCAGCGGCAGCGCCGCGCGGTCCGTCTTGAACAGTCCGCTGCCCACGTAGACGAAGCCCATCTCGTGGGTGCCGGCGCGGCCCTTGGCCACAAGGTCACACTCGCCCGCGTTCGCGCGCGCCACCAGCAGGTCGATGCGCGGCCCGGCCACCGTGGCGTTGGTGGAGCTGAGCGTCACCTGCTGTCCGACGATGGGCGCCAGGTTGGTCTCGAAGGCGAACATGTACTGCTCCATGTCCTTCTTGGCCTGCAGGCCCGCGGGCGTGTCCGGGATGCCCACCGCGTTGAAGATGGGGTGGAAGTCGAAGCCGCTGTTGAAGAGGAACAGCGTGGGGATGGCACCGTCGCTGTTGAAGCCAATGCCTCGCACCTGGTCACCCAGGAACGTGTCCGCCGGCGTGGTCCCGAAGGGGAAGCCCGCGCCGAACATGCCGACCTTCTGGTAGATGTTGCGCAGGTGCGGCACCTTGGGGAACAGCGGCTCCGCGTCGAAGGAGCTCTTGCCGTCCGTGCCGAAGAAGCCCTTGAAGGGGCCTTCTCCCAGGTTGGCGTTGATGTCCACGCGGTGGCAGGACTCGCACGACCCCTGGAAGAAGCTGGTGGTGTTGACGAAGAAGTCCCGGCCCGCCTGCTGTGACGGCGTCAGCGAGTTGTCCAGGTTGCGGATGGGATTGGGCGGATAGGCCACCTGGAGGATGAAGTCGGAGAACTTCTGCATCTCCGCCGTCGTCAACTGGGCGCTGCGCCCGAGCAGGTCCATGAACGCCGGGTTGAACTGCTTGAAGGCCGCGACCTCGTCGAAGGTGCCGCCGTTGGGCTGGACGCTCGGCGCGGCGTTGCCGCCGGTGCGGTCCCCGCGCCAGTGCATGGGGCCCTGGTTCGCCATGCCGCGAAGGCTCTGGGTGGACAGGGGGCCCTTCATCGGGTGGAAGGCCGTGTCCTGGCCGAACGTCGGGTCCGTGCCGAACTCCGCCAGCACGGGGACGATGGGGTTGGCATTGGCCTTCACGTCGCCGTCCGGGTTGCCCAGGTCCCAGGTGATGCTGTCGAAGTCGCCGAAGATGTGGCAGCTGCCGCAGGAAGAATCGCCGTGGCTGGAGCTGGAGCGCGCGTCGTAGAGGAACGGACGGCCCTGCACCACGCTCGGAGGCTCCGGGTTGAACAGGGGCAGGTGGGCCACCTCCGCCTTCGTGGTGGTGTTGACGACGGAGATGGCGTTGTCGAAGCGCGTGAGCACGTAGAGCCGGTTGCGCGCCTCGTCTAGCACCAGGCCGGTGGGGCCGCCGCCGCTCAGTTCAATCTGGTTCGCGGTGCTGGGAACGAAAGTGCCGGCCTCCAGCGCGGAGGTGGCGTACACGCCGAGCTTCGACGAACCGAACGCGGCGACATAGAGCGTGGCGCCGTCGGACGTCACCGACATGCCCGTGGGCTGCGCGAGGCTCTTCTCGCTCTCCGTGTTGGGCGCGGCCGCGCAGCACGCGGCGTAGTTGATGTGTGAATTGAGGTGGCGGGGCACGACGCTGCCCGCGCTGCCCAGCACGGTGATGCGGCTTTCGTGCAGGTGGCCGCGCAGGGTGCTGCCCACGAGGGTGCCGGGCCCCTCGAAGCGCAGGTCATTCCGGGCCTCGGTGTTGCTGACGTAGACCTTCCCGCTCACCGGGTTGACGGCCATGTTGAACAGGATGGTGCCCACGCCCGCGTAGGAGCCCGCCGCGCCCGCGACCTGCACGGGCGGGTTGGCCGTGGCGGAGATGGCGAACACGTCCTTGTCGGGCAGCGACAGGCGCACGTAGGACGTCCACGGGCGGTTGAGCACGTCCACCCAGTCCGCGCCGTTGTACTTCACGATGACGGAGACCTCCGGCGCGGCAATGCCCTGATGGTTGACGTTGGGACCGGGGACGCCGCCCACGGACTCGCCGCCGTTGGGCACCAGGCTCTCGTGGATGACGGTGGTGCGGTTGCCGGAGTGGAACGCCGCCGCGTACACGCGCGAGCCGTCAGGCGTGGCCGCGAGCGCGCGCGGCGTGTCTCCGAACAGGGTGACGCGGGTGAGCGGCGTGCCGCCCAGCGTCGTGCCCAGGTTCTCCGAGTCGAACACCCAGACGTCGGCCCGGCCAATGCCCGGCGTGGTGAGCTGCGGGTCGAACCCCGTGTTCTGTCCCCGGTGCGCGGCGGTGATGAAGGCGCGCTTCTTCCCGGTGCCCGCGAAGACGATGTCGCGGGGCTCATCCCCCACGAGCAGCGTCCGCGTCACGGCCCCACCCTGTCCGCCCGCGTCCACGCGCACGATGCTCACGCTGTCGGACAGGTGGTTGACGACCCAGACCTCGTCGTTGGTGCGAGCGGCGACGGCGACCGGCTCCAGGCCCACCGGCACCGAGCCCGTGTGCGTCAGGCCGCTGGTGCCCACCTGGAAGATCTCCAGCCGGTTGTCGGGCGTGTTGACGGCGAAGAGCCACTGGCCGTTGGGGGACAGGGACAGGGGGCGGACCTGACCGCTCTCGAAGACGGTGAAGTGCTGCGCGGACGCGGTGAAGCTCAACAGCAGCAGCGCGGCGGACAGGGCTTTCGCCACGCCACGGCGCACAGCCGGGTGTCTGGGATTCATGATGTCTCTCTGGGAAGGGGGGCGGGTGCCCCCCGCTTCGACATGGGTTGGGGCGTCTCGAACTGGGGAACGGGTGGGCCTGGACCCGGTGGCAGTCGTTGCACGGCGCAATGACTTCCTCTCTACGCAACCAGGATGGATGGATGGTTGCGTAGGGAGGCGGGTCACCAGTGGGACGGCAAGAAGAACCTCCGCCACTTGCGCCGGGGCCATGCATCCAGGAGCCCCCGCAGCACCTCATCCTGGACTCCCGTCACCCGGCCGACCAGCACCTCCTGGGTGCTGCGCTCGATGCGGATCTCCCCCCACTCGGGCGTCCCTTCGACGTAGCGCGCGTCCTTCGCGGCCCAGGACGTCCCGCCCGTGGCCTTCACCACGCGCGCCACGCACGCGTCGAACTCCGCCTCCGGCAACCAGCGCAGCGCCTCCACCAGCCGGTTCGCGTCAAAGCCTCGCAGCGGCGTGGGCCTGCCGGTGAGGGCGCCCAGCGCTTCGGGCCCCGTGCCCTGGGGAATGAAGGACAGGCCCTGGGGGCGCAGCACGCAATGGCCGGGATGTCCTCCGAGCGTCGCGGGAAGGACGGCCACCTGCCCCCACAGGCGCAGGCCGGCGAGGGCCGCGTCACGCAGGCGCGGCAGGCGGTGCAGCTCCACGAGCGCGACCACCTCCGCGTCGTTCAACAGGCCGCGAGCGTGCAGCCGCCGGGTCCCCGTCACGCGAACGTCGAGCGTGTCTGGATCCACGCGGACGCCATCGTCGGCGATGGTGGCCCACCGCACCTCCTGGGGCTCACCGAGGACGGGAAGCCAGAGCAGCCGCTCGTTCGTGAGCCGCACCCGTCCCAGGCCCAGCACGGGCCACAACACGGGACGCAAGAGGGGCCAGAGCACCCAACGTCCGAGCGGTCCTCGCAGCACGCGAAGGATGAAGCTCGCCACGCCCACCCCGAAGCCCAGCGCGATGAGTCCCAGCCCCACCCACCGGAGGCCGGGCAACCGGGTGAGCGCGATGATGAAGCCCAGCGCGCCCACCGCGTAGGGTGTCCAGACGGGAAGCCGTGGGAGTCCCCGGGGGAACGCAGACTCGAACCGCCGCCAGCGCGGACGCCACCAGGCGGCGGACTCGAAGGCGAGCACCTCCCCGGCGACCAGCGTCCGGCTCACCGGCTGGCGCACGAGCGCGTTGAGTCGCGTCAGCGCCTTTTCGAGCGGAAGGTCCGGGGGCACCTCGACCCAGGCCTCCAGCCTGCGCCGCGCGAGCCCCGCGAGCCGCTCACGCCGCGCCGACAGCTCCCGGGCGGCCCGCAGGACCGGGACGTCCCCGGACCAGGCCTCCGACGCCGCGCGACGGTGGACGCGCTCCAGCGCCTCTTCCAGGGCCTCCGCGTGGGCCACGAGCGCGGGCACCCGCTCCGGCCGCTTCAGCAGCCCTCGCCGCCAACGCCGTCCGGACAGCAGCGTCTCCAGCTCCGCATGGGGACGCAGGGCCACGGCGATGCGTTCCGCGCGCCCTTCCAACTGGCGCTCGGTGTCGGACGCCGTGAGGTCCGCGGCATCGGTGCCAGGTCGGAGGCGATGGGATTTCAGGCCGCGAAGCATGGTCTCGCGCGGGCGCTACTTCTGGCGCTGGCGGAAGGGGCCCCGGAGCCGTGGAAACCGGGCCCCCGAGGACCAATCCCGAAGGACCGCTTCGACGGCCGCCGCCTGGGCCCACGCCCACTGGCCCTTCAACACGCTCCCGCCAGACTC
Organism: Corallococcus praedator; assembly: GCF_003612125.1. GTDB lineage: Bacteria > Myxococcota > Myxococcia > Myxococcales > Myxococcaceae > Corallococcus > Corallococcus praedator. Next base: position 10,065 of record NZ_RAWI01000180.1, on the reverse strand, counting down.
GATGCGGACCTCCTTCGACGCGGACGTCCCCGGAACATGTCTTGCGGACCGCGCGTCCCAGAACGTGCCGCCGGTCGCCTTCACCACGCTCGCCACGCACGCGTCGAACTCCGCCCGGGGCAACCAGCGCAGCGCTTCCAACACCCCATCCGCGTGGAACGCCTCCAGCGAGGTGGACTTGCCAGTGATGGCTTGAAGGGCCTTCGGCCCCTGCTGTTCGGGGATGAAGGACACGCCCCCGGGGTGCAGCACGCAGTGCCCCTGCCGCGCTTCCTGTCCCCGCTCCTCGAGCGTCGCGGAGAGGATGGCCACCCGCTCCAGGCGCACCCCGCGCCGCGCCGCGCCGCGCAGGGGCGGCTGACGGTGCAACTCCAGGAGCGCGGCCACTTCCATCGCATCCAACACCGCCCGCGCATGCATTTGCCGGTCGCCCTTCACGCGCAGGTCCAGCGAGAAGTCATCCACGGTGATGCCACCATCGGGAATCGTGCCCAGGCGCACCGCCTGGGGCGCGCCGAAGGCCGGTTTCCAGAGCAGCCGCTCGCTGGTGATCCGCACCTGACCGGAGCCCAGCAGGGGCCACACCAGCGAGCGCAGGAGCGGCCACAGCACGGACCCCAGGATGGCCGCCATCAGCCCGAAGGTGACGCTCATGAAGAGCGCGGGAGCCACGTCCTCGAGTGAGAGGGGATGAGCGCCCATCAGCAGCGCGCCCAACACGCCCACCCCCACCAGCACGAAATAGGGAACCACGGAGTGGCGCCGCGTCGGATGGGGGATGAGTCCCCGCACCAGACGGCGGCCCGGATGCCAGCGGGCGTCGGTCTCGAAGGCGAGCACCTCGCCCGGGGTCAGTTCCCAGTTCGCGGACTGACGCACCCTTGCATCCAGCCGCGTCAGGACCTCTTCGAGCGGAAGGTTCGGAGGCGCTTCGGCCAGGGCCTCCAGCCTGCGCCGCGCGAGGGCGGTGAGCCGCTCACGCCGCTGCGACAGCTCGCGGGCCTCCCGCCACACGGGCGTGGACTCCTCCCAGGCCTCCGACGCCGCGCGACGGTGGACCCGCTCCAGCGCTTCCTTCAGCGCCTCCGCCTGGGCCACGAGCGCCGGCACCCGCTCCGGCTGCTTCAGCAAGGCCCGCCGCCAGCGACGACCGGACAGCAGCTCCTCCAGCTCCGCATGGGGACGCACGGCCGCGGTGATGAGCCGCGCGCGCCCTTCAAGCTGGCGCTCGGCGTCGGACGCCGTGAGGACCGGGACGTCGGTGCTGGGTTGGAGGCGCTGGGACATCGCGCCGCGAAGCATAGCCTTGCGCGGCGGGAGTGTCTGGAGACGCGGCCTATTCGCCAGGCGTCTCCAATTCCAGACGTGCGCACTGACGCAGCACCTCCTGCGCGTCGGCGGACTCGGCGGGAGGCGGCGGAGGGGCTTCGAGCCAGGGCACGGGAGGCTGGGTGGGTGTTCCCTCGGACTCCTTGAGGAGCGCGAGCAGTTCCTTCGCGGGGTCCCTGCGAAGCGGAGGCACGGCCTGCAACGGACGCGGCGCGGGAGCGGCGGGCGGCGCGGGAAACGACGGGGCGGGGTGCGTCGTCACGTCGGGAGGGGGAAGCGCGGCGGCCTGGAGCAGGGCCGCGGGCTCCAGGGCCAGGGCCACCACCGCCTTGGGCTCCGCGGGCAGGAGGTCCTCTGGATCAAAGCCGAAGGGCACTCCGGGCCCCATCCTGGGAGGCGTGCCGCACTCCGGCTCCAGGTCGAAGGGCGAAGCGCCGTCCGCCATGGGGATGCACCGCAGCGCGTTCGGACGCGGCGTGGGCGCGTTGGGGTCCAGCGGATCCGACAGGCGCCGGACGGCCTCCGGCACCACGGGAGGTGCCGGCGGCGCGGCGCCGGACATCTCCAGGCGCGGAGGCCACACCGCCACCGGCAGCAGCGTCACGTCCGGCTCCCGCACGGGCAGCGAGCGCACCCGCCCGCCACCCAGTGTCACCGCCTCCTTCGCGAGCGCCGCGGCATGTTCAGCCAGCATCCGATCCGCCCAGCCCTTCACCCACCGCGCCAGGGCCAACCGCCAGGCCCGATGGCGACGCGCCTGGAGCGGAGGCACCCAGTCCTCCACCGCCCCGGCAGGAGAAGGGCCGCGCGTCACCCGTCATCCTTCACGGGCATCCGGATGATCAACGGCGCCGTCCCGGAGGCGAGCACCTCCGAGTCCACCGCCAGCAGCTCGCCCTCGGCGCGCACCTCCAGCCGGCCCAGCGACTTCGCGGGTGACACGCGGGGGAACTGGAAGTGTCCCTGCGCATCCGTGCGCGTGCTCAGTTGCAGGGAGGGCAGCGCCACCCACGCGCCCCGGATGGGCACGTCACCGGGCCCCACCACCCGGCCCAGCAACCCGCCCGGTGGGGGCGCGCTGTCCACCAATGACAGACATCGCACCTCCGCCAGGGGTTGCTCCTTGCGCACCTGCACCCGCAGGCGGAAGGCGGGGCGCGGCACCGAGCGCAGTCCCGCCCAGAGCGCGGCCGGCACCGGGCTCAGGTCCACCTCGATCTCCTTGTCGCTCATGGCCGCGAAGACCAGGTCGCCCAAGAGCCGGTGCGCGCGCTCCGGCGTGTCCGCGCCCACCGTCACCAGATAGCAGACGGTGAATTGGAGGACGCCCCGCTTGCCGGGACGCGACAGGGGCGCGGGCCCCAGCTCCAGCAGGTAAAGACAGACACCCCGCTCCAGGGACTCCCGGTCCGGCACGCCCAGGTACACGGGTGCCTCCGTGGCGATACGGCCTACCCACGCTTTCATGCGCAGATCGACTTCGTCGATCATCCTTGGCCCCCCGGTTCCCGGCCTGTCCACCGTTACGCCGTGCCTGCCCATTGTACGCTCGCATGACCTCACGCGTCCGCCCATCACCCATGGGATGGAGCGGGACGTCGTTGAGCCGACAGGGATTGAACGCCCCGGGTCGCCACGCACGCGGCCCCTGCCCTGTCGGGAACCGGGCAGTCCTTCCTCCGCACATCGCGGCATCCCGGAAAGCCCGTACGGGTTTCACACGACATGGCTTCTCTTCCGGGGCCCCTTCCGCGAAAGATGTCCCCCGGGCCGGCAACCACCGTGGAACCTTCATCATGACGATGGACTCCCTTTCGATGAGACGACGCACCCCCCTTCTTTCCTCCGGCTTCGCGCTGGGGTGTCTGGCCGCACTCGGCTTCGCCACCCCCGCGCTGGCGGAGGAGGAAGGCGGCACGAAGCACACCCTGGGCCTGCTGGTGGACGCGGGCGCCCCGCACGGCATTGGCGTGTCGGCGGTGTTGCGCCCCGCGTCGTGGGTGCGGCTGCAGGCGGGCCCCACCACCAACACGCTGAGCGTCGGCGTGCGCGGCGGGGTGAGCATCCTGCCGATGGACACGTTCATTTCGCCGTCGTTCAACGCGGAGGTCGGGCACTACTTCGGCTCCGAGTACAGCGAGGTGCTGGACTGGCTGGGCCGCGAACCGAGCACGACGTCGCAGGCCATCCGCGACGTCACGTACAACTACGTGACGGGCAGCGTGGGTCTGGAGGTGGGCGCGAGCAGCCGCTTCAACTTCTTCCTGAACGTGGGCCTGAGCTACGTGGCGCTCACGGTGCCGGAGCCCACGCCGCTCATCCAGGACGCGGCCAACGACGACACCGTGACGTCGGGGCCGCTGCACGTGCGCGCCACCATCCCGTCCGTGAAGCTGGGCTTCATCCTCTACTTCTTCTGAGCCAGGAGACTCCCCACCATGCGTACGAAAACCTTCCGCACCCTCCTGCTCTGCTGCGCCCTGCCCCTCTTCACCACGGGCTGTGAGTCCCTCTTCAACATCGAGGTGGAGGCCGAGGAGATCTGCAAGGCCGAGGACGACCTGTCCTTCCCCGCCGCCTTCCCGGGAAGCGCCTCCGTGGAGCAGTCCATCCAGGTACCGCTGGGCGACTTCGCCAGCGCGCTGCCCGACGACACCGACGTGGAGACCCAGCTGCGGCTGAAGCTCTTCGATGCCACCGCCACCACGGACATCAGCGGCATCGAGCGCGCGAGCCTCTCCGTGCGCAAGCCGGGCTCGCCGGAGTACGTGCTGCTGGGCGAGTTCCGCCGCACGGGCAATGGCGGCGCCACGAACAAGCTGCAGCTCACCGGCAGCGGCGCGGTGGACGTGCTGGACCTGGCGAAACAGGAGGAATTGGAGTTCCTCTTCCAGGCCACGGGTTCACTGCCCACGCAGCCGTGGAGCGCGGACATCCGGGTGTGCGTGGGCGCCAAGGCGAGCGCCAACTACTTCGGCCTGGTGTTCTGACGGTCCCCGTCGCGTTCCCGTTCCGGCGTCAGGACAGCGCCGGGACGGGCGCGGCGGGCTGGATGCCCAGGTGTTCGTGCCGAGTGCCGAGCACCTGGTCGAAGAACGGATGCGTCACGCACCAGTTCGCATCCGCCACGCGCCCCAGGTGGTGGTCGCAGAGCCAGGGCACGTTGGCGCGGGCCCACGTGGGGTCCAGGTGCGCGCGGCGGTGCACGCGGTGGAAGTTGAACGCGCAGGCCCACACGGTGCCCACGAAGAAGGGGGCCACGGGGAACAGGGGCATGTGCGCGAGCGCGAGCACCGTCAGCCCCATTCGCTCCCGCAGCTCCTTGGCGCGAGTCCACAGCGAGCGCAGGTACGCATCCGCGCAGGGTGACGCCGCGAAGGACGCATGCGGGGGAGCGGGAGGATGGCGGCGGCCCGGCGTCACGTACCGGCGCAGCGCCCACTCCGCGAAGTTCGAATACGCCCAGCCCAACGGGATGCCGATCATCGTCCCCTCCCCCATCCAACCCCTGGGGATGAACATGGGCCTTCGCCCCGGCAGCGCGAAGCGAACGTCAGTGCATATGCCCCACGGGGCCCCGTGGGCCGGGCGACAAGGTGCTGCCCCCGGGGGAGGTGATGCGCAGGCAGGCGCTCACGAAGTGGGCTCTCCCGGACTTGGAATGGACACTCCGGAAACCGGGTCCATGAGGACGCCCCGCCGGCGGCTGCTCGCCAAAACCTGTCCGACAGTCGGACAGGTTCGCGCCATGCCCCCCCAGCGGGGGGCCCTCTTGAGCCGGGCGACCCAAGGGAGGCCCCGAGAGCATGGGTGCGCACGCGGGTGTTCCCGGCGCGGGACCAGCAGGCGGGCCTCCTGAGCCAAGCGACAAGGGGAGGCAGTGCACAGGCGGTGTTCACGATCCAGGGCCGGAAGTTGGACGGGACGGCGCGGGGCCCCTAAGTGGGGAGGGTGGGACGCAAGCGGACCGTGGGCGGCTTCGACATTCCGAGATGGGCGTGGCTGGCGCCGTGCGTGCTGGTGCCGGTGGTGCTGCTCAACGTGGGCGTGGCGTGGCTCGGCGGGACGCAGGTGTCGCCGCTGTCCTTCTCCTTCCTGAAGACCAAGGCGCGGGCGCTGGGGGCCTACGCGGCGCACCGGCCCGCGTGCGTGCTGGACGCGCACCCGCCGCTGGAGCCGCTCATCGCGGAGTCGGAGCGCCGGCATGGGATTCCGCCGGGGCTCCTGCGGGCACTCATCCAGGTGGAGTCGGAGACGCGGGTGCACCGCATCTCGCCCGCGGGGGCGATGGGCCCGGGGCAGTTGATGCCGGACACGGCGGCGCTGATGCGGGTGGAGGATCCCTTCGACCCGGCGCCCTCCATCGACGCGAGCGGGCGTTATCTGGCGGAGCAGCTGCGCAGGTTCCGGGACGTGCGGCTGGCGGTGGCCGCGTACAACGCGGGGCCGGGTTCGGTGAACGGGCACGTGCCGCGCAACGGGGAGACGGAGTTCTACGTGGCCAAGGTGCTCGCGGCGTACGCGCACACCCGGCCGCCCGCGCCCGTGGTGGTGAAGCGGCCGGTGCCCACCTCGGCCGCGGCGAAGGCACCGGAGCGGACTGCCGTGGCCCAAGCCGCCGCGAGGAAGGCCCCGCCGTCCGGTGCGCACGCGAAGCCGGCAGCCTTGAGGAAGACGGCGCCCGTGAAGAAGCCCGCCCCCCGGCCCGCGTCATCCGGCAAGGCCGCGCCTCGGCTCGCGTCCGCGCAGAAGCCGTAGGCAACGGGGCGCGACATCCACGCGCCAATCAAGGGGAGCGGGCGGATGATCCGCACTCGCCCCCCAGGCCAATTCAATCCCGCGCCGTGCATCCACGCACGTCACGTCCCTGCGGCGGCAAGCCCGTGCCTGCCGAACGGCTTCAGCCCCCGCCCACGCGGGCCGCATGGACCCGTGAGCCCTGCAGGCCGCTGGCGGCGCCCGTGTCCAGCCACACCTCCACGTCGCGGTGGAGCTGGAGGAACGACGCCGGGCACCGGGGCGTCACCGGCCCGTGCACCATCGCCGTCACCGCCGCCGCCTTGTTCACCCCGAACGCCAGCACCACCACCTTGCGCGCCTGGAGCACCGCCGCCATGCCCAGCGTCAGCGCCGACATGGGCACGCGCGACGGGTCATCACCGAACGCCAGCACATGCGACAGCCGCGTCTCCCGACTCAGGCGCGCGCGGTGGCTCATCGCCGTCAACACCTCGCCGGGCTCGTTGAACGCGACGTGCCCGTTGGGCCCCACGCCCAGCAGCAGCAGATCCAGTCCTCCGGCCGCCGCCAACGCCGCGTCGTACCGCGCGCACTCGGCCTCCGCGTCCGGCGCGCACCCGTCGAAGAAGTGGATCCGCGCCGTTGACAGATTCACATGCCGGAACAGGTGCCGGTCCATGTACGCCCGGAAGCTGCCCCCGTCCTCCGGCGGCAGGCCCAGGAACTCATCCACGTTGAACGTCGTCGCCCGCGACAGGTCCAGCGCCCCCTTCGCCGCCAGCTCCGCCAGCCCCCGGTACACGTTGAGCGGCGAGCGCCCCGTGGGCAGCCCCAGCACCAGCTCCGGCGTGTGACGTACGGCCTCCGCGATGCGCGCCGCGCAAGTGCTGGCCGCCTCCTGCTCCGTCTCGAACACACGTAGGTTCATGCGCCGTCCAGCATACGCCGTCCCTCCTCCCGGGTCGCGCGCCCCCCAGCCACTGCGTGCGTTGCGCCGCGCGGCAATGGCCGATTAACAGGCCCACGGCGCACGGCCGGTCCCCCGCACGCCCGGGGGCCGGGTGGGTCCCCCGATGAGCGCTCGGCGCAAACGGTCCTCACACGCGGGGCCCGGGTCGGGCTAGAACCCGGCTCATGAAAGTCGCCGTGCTCACCGGCGGGGGTGATTGCCCCGGCCTCAATGCGGTCATCCGCGCCATCGTCCGCCGTGCCAGCGAGCACGGCTTCGAAATGATGGGCCTGCGGGATGGGTGGAAGGGCCTGCTGGACGACAACCACTTCCGCCTCACGCGGGAGACCACCTCCGGCATCCTGCACCGGGGTGGCACCATCCTCGGCACCTCGCGCGTCAACCCCTTCAAGGTCGAGAACGGCCTGGAGCGCGTGAAGCGCGCCATCGAACGCAATGGCATCCACGCGGTCATCGCCATCGGCGGCGAGGGCACCCTCTCCGCCGCCACGCGCATGGCCCAGGAGGGCGTGCGCATCGTCGGCGTGCCGAAGACCATCGACAACGACCTCAACGGCACCGACTTCACGTTCGGCTTCGACACCGCCGTCATGATCGCCACGGAGGCCGTGGACCGGCTGCACTCCACCGCCGAGTCCCACAAGCGCGTCATCGTCTGCGAGGTGATGGGCCGGCACGTCGGGTGGATCGCCACCTATGCGGGCATCGCGGGCGGCGCGGACGTCATCCTCGTCCCGGAGATCCCCGCCGACCTGGAGGCCGTCGCCCAGCACCTGCAGCGCCGCAACGCGGGCGGGCGCACCTTCTCCATCGTCGTCGTCGCGGAAGGCACGCGCATCAAGCTGTCCGCGGACCAGAACGAACAACTGGTCACCACGGGCGCGCTGGATGAAGCCGGCCGTCCGCGCCTGGGCGGCGTGGGCAACATCGTCGCGTCGGAGATTGAACGCCGCACCGGCTTCGAGACGCGCGTGTCCGTGCTGGGCCACATCCAGCGCGGCGGCGCCCCCACGGCGCACGACCGGGTGCTCGCCACCCGGTTCGGCGTGCATGCGTGCGACATGGTCGCCCGGGGCGAGTTCGGCAGGATGGCCGCCCTGCGTGGCAACGAAATCGTCAGCGAGAACCTCGCCGAGGCCACCCGCGAGCTCAAGCGCGTCCCCAAGGAGTTCTTCGAGGTCGCCCAGGTCTTCTTCGGCTGACAGTCGACTTTGACGTACCGCGCCATGCCCTCCTCCACTTGGAGTGGAGGGCATGGCGCCGCGCATCCGGTAGCATCCGGCCCTTCACCCGTTCGCGAAGGGATGGTGCCGATGCTCACCGGTCGCATGATGGACTTCCCGCTCACCCTGACGCACTTCCTGGAGCGCGCGCGCTCCTATTACGGCGCGCAGGAGATTGTCAGCCGCAACCCGGACAAGTCCCTGCACCGCTACACGTACGCGGACTTCCACAAGCGCACGAGCCAGCTCGCCAACGCCCTGACGCGGCTGGGGGTGAAGCCGGGGGACCGGGTGGCGTCGCTGAGCTGGAACCATCACCAGCACCTGGAGGTGTACTTCGGGGTGCCGTCGATGGGCGCGGTGATGCACACGCTCAACCTGCGGCTGCACCCCAAGGACCTGGCCTACATCGCGAGCCACGCGGAGGACACGGTGGTGGTGGTGGACCGGTCGCTCTTGCCGCTGCTGGAGAAGTTCGAGAAGTCAGCGCCCTGCATCAAGCACGTCATCGTCATCCCGGATGACGGCCCGGTACCGGAGGGGCGGCTGGACTACGAGAAGCTGCTCGCGGCGGAGTCGGACACGTTCGCGTTCCCGCGCCTGGATGAGAACAGCGCGGCGATGCTCTGCTACACGTCAGGCACGACGGGCAACCCGAAGGGCGTGCTCTTCAGCCACCGCTCCATCGTGTTGCACACGCTGGTGTGCTGCCTGCCGGAGGTGCTGGGCCTCAAGGACACGGACACGGTGCTGGCGGTGGTGCCCATGTTCCACGCGGCCGCGTGGGGCCTGCCCTTCGACGCGCTGCTCACGGGGGCGAAGCAGGTGCTGCCCGGGCCGCACCTGGACCCCCAGTCGCTGCTGGAGCTGATGCGGGACGAGAAGGTCACCGTGGCCGGCGGCGTGCCCACCATCTGGCTGGGCATCCTGGCGCAGCTGGACCGCGAGCCGGGCAAGTGGGACCTGGGCGCGATGCGCCACATGGTGATTGGCGGTTCGGCGGCGCCGCCGTCGCTCATCGACGGGTTCCGCAAGCGCCACAAGCTGGAGGTGCTGCACGCCTGGGGCATGACGGAGATGAACCCGGTGGGCACGCTGGCGCGGCTGAAGGGGGATTTGCACTCGGCGTCGCCGGAGACGCAGCTGGATGCGTATGCGTCGCAGGGCTATTCGGTGCCCTTCGTGGAGACGCGCCACGTGAGCGACACGGGCGAGGTGCTGCCCTGGGACGGCAAGGCGATGGGCGAACTGGAGGTGCGCGGGCCCATGGTGGCGGCCTCGTACTTCGGGGACGAGGGCAAGGACCGCTTCACGGCGGACGGCTGGTTCAAGACGGGCGACGTGGTGACCATCGACGCGGCGGGCTACCTGCACATCACCGACCGCAGCAAGGACGTCATCAAGTCGGGCGGCGAGTGGATCAGCTCGGTGGCGCTGGAGAACGCGCTGATGGCGCACCCGTCCGTGCTGGAGGCGGCGGTGTTCGCGGGCCGGCACTCCAAGTGGGACGAGCGGCCGCTGGCGGCGGTGGTGTTCAAGGCCGGGCAGCAGGCGACGAAGGCGGAGCTGACGGCGCACTTGGAGAAGCAGTTCGCGAAGTGGTGGCTGCCGGATGACTTCCTCTTCGTGCCGCAGATTCCGCGCACGTCGACGGGGAAGTTCCTGAAGATGAAGCTCCGGGAGGACTTCGGGGACCACCTGTTGAAGGCGCCCGTCGCGTCCTGAAGTGGTTGAAGCGACCGCCGGGCACCTGACACCTGGGGGCCGGCGGCTCGCACTGGGGCGGGGCTGGGGGTACGGTAG
>NZ_RAWI01000017.1 GCF_003612125.1 Corallococcus praedator | reverse complement strand
CGGGTGAAGGAGGTGATGTCCATGGGGCCTCGGAAGGATGGGGAGGGGCGTCGCCGTCCCTGTTCCTCCAGGCTGACGCCCGGACCTTCGCGGCCTTACACCTGCATTTTCAGGAGGGCGAGCAGGCGCAGTCCACGCACCCCTCCGCGCAGCAGTGACCGCACAGGTCCACCAGTTGTCGACCCAGGGCCTGACGGGCACGGTGCAGCCGCACGGCGGCGTTGTTGGCGGAGATGCCGGCCTCCTGGGCGAACGCGGCGACGGACACACCCTCCAGGTCGACGCGGCGTACGGCCTGGGCGTACTCGGGCTTGAGGGTGCCGGCGAGTCCCGCGACGCAGCCGCACACGGTGGCCTCCAGGCCCGGGTCGTCCTCCGTGGACAGGGGCTGCTCGCGGCCCAGTGATTCCAACGCCGAGGATTCGCGCCGCGTGCGCCGGTGCGCGTCCACCAGCGCGTTGCGCAGCAAGCGGTAGAACCAGGCCACCGCGCTCTGCTCTTCGCGCAGGGATCCGCCCTGTTCCATGCCCTTGACGAAGGCGGCCTGCAACACCTCGCGGGCCGCTTCCTGGCTGCCCACGCGCGGCGTGAGGAACGCGAGGAATGCGTGGTGATGGCGCAGCAGGGTTTCGAGCGCTTCGGGCGACAGGCTCATGCGGTGGTCTCGTGCCCTTGGGTTCCGTGCCCGTGCATGGCCACGAGATAGCCCGTGGGTCGCGGAAGGTGCAACGCCGCACAGCGAGGCGTCGCCTTGTCGGAGCAGGGGGGCTTCCATGCCGCATGCTTCCGAACGATGAGGCACAGGGAGCGGACAATGCGCGCGGACGTCGTGGTGTTGTGCCTGGCGCTCGTGGTCGCTGGATGCGCTGGGGTGGAGACGCCGTCTGGGAGAGGAGGCTCGCGGGTGCTCCGGCAGCGCGCGGCCTACGCCTCGGACGGCTCCAGCGAAGGACGACGGAGCGCCGAGGCGGAAGACGAGGACCCCGAGCAACCGCGTCGGGGTCAGCCGGTGCGCCTGCCGAGCGGGACGGTCATTCTTGGCAACCGTCCCGGTGCGCTGTCGCGGCAGGCCCTGGAGTTGGGTCTGCTGGACGTGGACGCGTTCGAGAAGTTGCTGGTGCGAGCGGGGCTGGAGGATGTGGACGACCTGCCTGTCCGCCGCAATCCCTTCACGCCCGAGGACGCGGTCGAGGTGCTGGGGCGGTTGATGGAGAAGCCGGTGTCGCTGCGCTCCCTCCCGCCGCGCATGGCGGCGGGCTTCCTGCTGCGCGAGGTGCTGGAGCGAGGTGAGGTCTCCCGTGAGGAGATGGTGCGCCGGGTGGCGCGCTTCGCCCGCGAGCAGGTGGCGGTGCTGCGGCCAGACGGCTACCTGGCGTGGGCGCTCGACGGGAGCACGCAGCAGAAGGTGGCGCCCGTCGCGTGGACGGACGGGGCGTTCCGAGCGGGCTCCTTCGAGTTGGGGCATTTCTACAGCGGACGGGGAGGTGTCTTCCGCCACGTGGATGCACAACTGCGAGCCTCGGACTGGAGGCCCCTGGCCGAGGTGTACGACGACGCGGACGTCATCAACCGCTCGTTGGATGGCGCGGAGGATGCGTTCTTGGGCCTGTACCACGCCGTGGGACAGGTGCTCTCCCGTCCGACGGACAGCATCGCGGGATTGAGACACCTTCCTGCGGGCGTGGTGGCGCTCATCGCGTCGTCGCCCGAGTACTGGGAGCGGTTTCAGCTCATGACGGCAGGGGAGCAGATACGGGAGGTGGCGCGGTTGGCGACGAATGTCCTCGTCACCTGGGGTGCGGCATCCGCCACGACTCGCACCGTGACGGGAATGATGGCGGGCGCGGAGGCCACGGTGCCGGTGCTCTCGCTGTCGGCGGAGGGTGCACTGGTGCTGGAGCGCATCGTGGTGCCGGTGGGACGCACGGCGACGGTGCTGAGCAGTGGGCCCGGGGCGGTCATCGTCCTTCAGCGCGCCCACACGGCCTCTCCTGGTGACGCTCCTTCGGCGGGGCCCGGCAAGTGGGGACCCGCCAGGGAGTCGATGTCCGAACGCGCCCGGCGCTACCAGGAACAGATTTCAGGGCGCTCGGCCGATGAGGCCTACTGGGTCGGAGAGGTGAAGTTCGACGGCTACAAGGACGGTGTGCTTCTGGAGGCCAAGGGGCCGGGCTATGCGAACAAGTTCCTCGACAACCTCACGCCCAAGGTCTGGTTCGAGAGGTCGGGAGCGAAGGGGCTCGTCGAGCAGGCGCAGCGACAGAGCCGTGCCTCCCACGGAACAGCAACCCCGGTGCGGTGGCATGTCGCGGAGCAGAAGACGGCCGAAGCGATCCGGGATCTTCTGCGGGGGAGGGGCATCACGGAAATTGAAGTTGTCTTCACTCCTCCACTACCTTGAGGCGAGGTCGCACATGATCGAAACCATCTACGCGGGCTCCTACTGGGGAGCGCGAAAGGAGTCTGCGGAGGAATGTGCTCTCCGGATGGAACGCCTCTTCGCGGAGCTCGCCAACGTCGGCCCCTGTTTCGCCCAATGGTTCCAGCAGGGCAGGTCGCGGAAGGCTGCGCTCCAACGACCCATCGAGCCCAAGGCGTCTGCCCTCGAGCCGCTGATTCGTCGAGGCAGGGACCGTGTGTTCGAGGACCTTGGATTCAGGATCAGCGGCTGGAATGGCGTGGGCGATGACCATGGCGCCAGCGGCTTCGAGGTCACCTGCGGTGGCTACTCCCACGCCGTGAACAACTTCTGTGTCTTCAACCTCCCCAGCCTTGGCAGTCACGCGGAGCAAGTTTTGACCGCGCCCGTCCTGGGCGGGCTCGTTCGGAGCATGGCGATTGCCTGGGAACCGGAGTGGGCGATCGCGACCTCCCCGGCTCACCGAAACCTGGTGACCGATAGCCCCAAGCCTGGAACCTTCGTCGGTTGGGTCATGTACCTCGCCCGAGCCCGGGGAACCGTACCGCCGCTGCCCGCCCCCGTGCGCATCGAACCCGTCGAGGACCAGGGCACGTTGATCATCCTCACCCCCGAGCGCTTCACCGTGAGCAACCCGGAGCACGTCGCGCTGGCCGAGCGCGTGCGGGGGCTCCTGGCCAACGCAGGACTGATGAAGCCCCTCGCTCCCTGAGCGCTGCCCACGCTCTTACGCGGTGGCCTTGCGCGCCGCCCGGCGGGCCGCGAGACGTTCCTGGAGCCCATGCACCAACGCGTAGAACGTGGGCAGCGCCAGCAGCGTGAAGAGGGTGGACGTCACAAGCCCTCCCACCATCACCACCGCCAGCGGCCTTTCGATCTCCGTGCCATGCAGCGGCAGCACCAGCAGGGGCAATAGGCCGAGGATCGCCGTGCCCGCCGTCATCAGCTTGGGCCTCACCCGGCCGAGGCTCGCTTCGCGCACGGCCTCCGGGAAGGGCTTGCCCCGGGCGAGCAGGTCCTTCGTCTGTGACACGAGCACCAACCCGTTCTGCACCGCGATGCCGAACAGGCCGATGAGCCCCACCAGACTGGACACGTTCCAGGTCTCCCCCGCGATGAGCAACGCGAGGATGCCGCCCACGAACGCGTCCGGCAGCGTCGCCAGGATGACCAGCGCCTCCGCCACCGAATCCAACGCGAGGTACAACAGGATGAACACCGCCAGCAGCGCCACCGCGATCGCCATCGTCAACGACTGCGCCGCGCGCTCCTGGCTCTCCACCTTGCCGCCCACGTCCACGAAGTAGCCCGTGGGCAGCTTCAACTGCGTGGCCAGCACCTCGCGCAGCTCCTTCGCCGTGCCGCCCAGGTCGCGGCCGGACACCCCCGCCTCCACCGCGATGCGCCGGCTGCCCGCCTCCCGCCGCACGCTGCCCGCGCCGAACGTCTCTTCAATCGTCGCCAGCTGTCCCAGCGGGATGCGCGTGCCGTCGTGCCCGTCCACCAGCAGGTTGCGCAGCGCGTTCACGTCGCCCCGGCGGTGGTCCGCCAGCTTCAACACCAGGTCGTACCGGCGCTGGCCCTTCCAGATCTGCGCGGCGTCCTCGCCCACCAGCCCCACGCGGATCGCCTTGATGACGTCCCCCGGCGTCAGGCCCACCCGCGCCACCGCGGCGCGGTTCACCTGGATGCGCAGCTGGGGCAGCCCACTCAGCTTCTCCACCCGCAGGTCCTCCAGCCCCTCCACCTTCGCCATCAACACCCGCGTGCGCTCCGCGAGCGCCGCCAGCGTGTCCAGGTCCGGCCCGAAGATGCGCACCGACAGGTCCGCCGGACTGCCGCCCAACCCCTCGTCGATGCGCATTCCCAGCGGCGTGGTGAAGAGCGCGGACACGCCCGGCACCTTCTCCACCGCCTCGCGCATCCGCGCCTCCAACGCCTCCCGCCCCCCCACGACGTCCTTCTTCAGCACCACCAGCACGTCGGAGAGCGTGTGCGGCATCGGGTCCTCCGTGCGCTCGGCGCGGCCGGTGCGGCGCACCACGTCCTCCACCTCCGGGAACTCGCGCAGCACGTCCTCCACCCGGTGGTTGAGCCGGTCCACCTCCTCCAGCGACGCCTCCGGTGGCAACACCGTCTGGAGCAGGAACGCGCCTTCATCCAGTCTCGGCATGAAGTCACTGCCCACCATGAACGCCAGCCCCAACGCGGGCACGGTGATCGCCAGCGCCACCACGCGCACCAGCCCCGCGCGGCGCATGCACGCCTCCAACAGCGGCGCGTACACGGCCTTCGCCTTGCGGATGAGCCACACGTCCTCCGGTGCGTCCTCGCGCGGCGCTCGCAAGAGGAGCCCCGACACCACCGGCACCAGCGTGAGCGCCAGCGCGAGCGACGCGGCCAGGCACGCCACCACCGCCGCCGCGAGCGGCTGGTACATGCGGCCCTCGATGCCCGTCATCGCGAACAACGGAATGAACACCGACACGACGATGAGCGTGGCGAAGGCGATGGGCCGGCCCACCTCCAGCGCCGCGTGCAGGGCCTCGTCGCGCACCGAACGGCGCCCCTTGCCCTCGCGCAGGTCGTGGATGACGTTCTCCACGACGATGATCGCCGCGTCCACCAGCAGGCCCACCGCGATGGCCAGCCCTCCCAGCGTCATCGTGTTCAACCCGATGCCCGCCGCCTTCAGGAGCAGCCCCGCCAGCGCCAGCGACAGGGGCAGGGTGAGCGTGACGATGAGCGCCGCCCTCCAGTCCCCCAGCATGAGGAAGAGCACCAGCACCACCAGGAACGCGCCCAGCAGGATGGCCCGGCCCACGCCTCCCAGCGCGGAGCCCACCAGCTCCGACTGATCGTAGACGACGCGCAGCGCGACGCCCGGCGGCAGCGAGCGGCGCAGCTCGTCGATGGCCGCGCGCACCCCCTCCGTCACCCGCACCGTGTCCGCGCCGAACTGCTTGCTCACGCGGCAGCTCACCACCTCGCCCTTGAGCCGGTGGGCCATGCCCCGCCGCAGGGCCGGGGCCTCGCGCACGTCCGCCACGTCCCCCAGCAGCACCGGCGTGCCGTCGCGCAGCGCGACCACGGTGTTGTTCAGGTCCTCCACCGACTCCGCGCGGCCCAGCGCGCGCACGGTCCACTCCATGGGGCCCTGCACCACGAAGCCCCCGGACGCGTTGACGCTGGCGCCCTCCAGGCCGTGCTGCACCTCGTTGAGCGTGATGCCTCGCGCCACGAGCTGATCCGGATCCAACAACACCTGGAACTGGCGCAGGTAGCCGCCCAGCCGCTCCACGCCCGCGACCCCGGGCACCGCGAGCAGCCGGTTCTTGATGTCGAACTCCGCCAGGTCCCGGAGCGCCATCAGGTCCGCGCTGCCGGGCTCCGCCTCCAGCGTGAACTCGAAGACTTCATTGAGGCGGCCCGTGAGGCTGGACACGAGCGGCGCGTCGGTGCCGGGGGGCAGCTCTCCTTCCGCCTGGGCCACGCGCTCCACAACGTACTGGCGGCTGCGGAAGTAGTCCGCGTCCGGTTCGAACTCCACCGTCACCTGCGTGACGCCCAACTGCGACGTGGACCGGATGCGGCGCACCTCCGGCAGGCCCGCCAGTGCCACCTCCATGGGGATGGCCACCGCCGTCTCCAGCTCCTCCGCGCCCATGGCCGGGTTCTGCACGATGATGTTGAAGATGGGCGCGGACAGGTCCGGGAAGACGTCCTGCCGCAGGTTCTTGAGCGCCACCGCGCCAAACGCCGCCAGCGCCAGGATGAGCACCACCGTCAGGCCGGGCCTCGCGAAGGACGCCGTGAGGATGCGCCCCGGCAGCGACGCGCGCGGATCAGTGGCCATGTTCGTCGCCCCCGCCCTTGGACTTCTCCACCTCGGCCTTGAGCAGGAAGGCGCCCTCCACCACCACCTGCTCTCCGACGGCGAGCCCCGACAGCACCTCCACCAGCGAGCCCACGCTGCGCCCCCGGCCCACCTCGCGCTGCTCGAAGACCCCGGGCTCCTCGGTCGGAATGAAGGCCACCCAGCCGTTCTCCACCCGCTGGAGCGCCGCCGCCGGCACCGCCGTGAGCGTGGCGTTCGAGTCCCCCAACGGCACGGACGCCGTCGCGGACATGCCCGGGCGCAACAGCCCCTTGCCGTTGTCCAGCTCCAGGCGGACGGGAATGGTCCGGCTGGACGGGTCCACCCGCTGGCCCACGTGGCCCACCTTCGCGGGGAACTCCTGGCCCGGGAACGCGGCGAAGGTGACGCGAGCCTCCGTGCCGTGCTTCAGGCGCACCGCGTCCCGTTCGAACGCGTGCACGATGAGCCACAGCGATGACAGGTCCCCGATGCGGAAGAGGGGCTGGGAGGGATCCGCCATCTGCCCCAGCCGCGCCGAGCGCTCGATGACCGTGCCGTCGATGGGCGCCTTGAGCACGAAGTTCGGGGTGCCGTCGCTGGACGCACCGCTCGCGCCCAGGGACAGCAGCGACGCCTTCGCGGCGGCGACCTCCGCCTCAGACGCGGCGGCCTCCGCTTCGGCGGCCTGTACGTCCTTGCGCGCGACGATGCGCTCGTCGGCCAGCGTGCGCTTGCGCTCGGCGGCCTGCCTCGCGGCGGTGGCCCGGGCCTGCGCGGCCTGGAGCTCCGCGCGGGCGCGGCCCAGCTCCGGACTCTGGAGATCCGCCAGCCGCTGGCCCTGCTTCACCGCCTGGCCCGTGGTGACGACGACGGCGGCCACCCGCGCGGGCACTGGCGTGGACACCTCCGCGTAGGCGTCCTCGCTGAAGGTCAGCTCCCCCAGCGCGGTGACGCTCTCCCCACCGGGGCGCGCCTCCACCCTGGCGGTGGTGACGCGCAGGTCCCGGAGCATCTCCTGGGGGACGTGCACATGGTGGCCGTCCTCGGGCTCGTCGTGGGTCTTCGACGGGGTTGCTTCGTCGTGTCCGTCCTCGTGGTCATCGTCGTGTCCGGCCTTGGAGGACTTGCAGGCGGTGAGGCCCACGACGAGGGCGGTCAGCAGCAGGAGGGTGGACTTCATGGCGTGACTCCCAGTTCCACGGCGTATTGGACGCGGGCGAGGGCGGTCTGGAGCAGGCTGTCGAGCCACTCCGTCCGCGCCTCCAGCGCATCGCGCCGGATCAGCATGAAGCCCGCGAGGTCCAGCTCTCCGGCGTCATAGGAGCGCCGGGCGAGCGATTCGTTGTCGGTGAGCAGCGGCAGTGCTTCCGCTTCCAGCAGCTCCAGTGCCTCCACGCGCGCGAAGTACCGCTCGCCCGCGGCGGAGCCCTGGTTCGACACGGCCAGCCGCGCGACCTTCAGCATGCTCTCGATGCGGCCTACATCGGCCTCTGCCGTGGCGCGCGCCTCCTGTCCCCTGGCGAAGACGGGCAGCGGCACGCTGAGCGTTCCCAGCAGCGCCGTTTCGTCCGCCTCGCGCTGGTAGCGCACGCCCACCGTCACGTCCGGGAGCACCTCGCGCCGGCCCAGGGTGGCGGTGGCCCGGGCCTGGGCCTGTTCCTCCTCCAGGGCCGTGAGGTCCGCGCGCTCCAGCGTCTTGCCCCCGGGCCTGGAGAGCGGCGCCAGCGCGAGGGTCCGCAGGTCCCCCTGGACGCCAGGGACCTCCGGGACGGTGGCCCCCAGCAGGGCGCGCAGTTCTCCCATCCAGGCCGTCACCTCGCCCCTGGCGATGGCCTGCTCCGCCCGCGCCCGCGCCCGGGCCACCCGCGCCACGTTGACGTCCACGACCGGCACGTCTCCGGCCTCGAAGCGGCGCTCGGTGGCGTGAACCGTTTCGGTCAACGCCACCACGACGGTGTCCGCAAGCTTCACGCGCTCCTGGGCGTGCAGGACGCGCAGGAAGCGGGCGGCCACCTCACCCAGGGCGAGCCGTTCCGCATCGCGCACCTGGGCTTCTTCGCGGGAGAGTCCGGCCCGCGCGGCGTCCCGGCGCAGGCCCTGCTGGCCTCCGATTTCGAGCGGCTGTGATAGCCCCACCGCGAGATCCATCCCGCGCTCTCCGGTGACGAGCCGGCGCGGGCCCGCCTGCAGGTCGAGCTGCGGGTTGTTCCGGAGCAGCGGCGCGGCGCCGGCCACCTGACCCCGGGCGGCCTGGACGTGAGCGCGGGCTTCCAGCAGGGCGGGGGCCCGCTCCCGGGCCAGCGCCAGGGCGGCCTCGAGCGTGAGGAGTGGACCGGACAGCCGCTGTGGAGCGGCGCGCGCGCCGGGCGAAGACGCGCCGGCGGGGCGCGTCGCGAGCAGTGCGGCGGCGAGCCCGAAGGCGGCCGTCGCGGAACGGATGGACACGAGAGGAACCCCTGGAATGGCGGGCGCCGCGCGCCAGCGGTCCCGGACAGGGGCCGGGCACACCGGTGGCGGAGCGCGTGCGAACGGAAGACGGACGCGGGCCTAGGCCAGGGGGGCTATCGGGACGTGCAGGATGTCATCCGCGTCCGCGGACGACGGCTCGACGGCGTCGAGCGTGAAGCGGAGGGGACGGGGCGCTGAACTCACGAAGCCCGGCAGCGGAACCGCGACGGCCAGGGGCTTCACGTGGCTGCAACAGGCGCAGTCCACGCAGGTGGGTGCGCACTGCCCATGGGCGTCGTCATCCGAGCACCCCGTGGCGCAGATCTCCGACGGCGCCGGTCCGAAGGCGTGCGCGAGGCCGCCTCCCACCGGAGCGAGGATCATCAGGCAGATGAAGAGCCAGAGTCGGAGCACCGGGCGGTCTTCTAGCACGCTCCGGCGCGACTTCACACGCGGTCAGGCACTGGAGCGCTCCGGAGGACGGCTTCCAGGAGCGCTCCGGCCACGGCCGCGTCTCAGGTCCCGATGCCCTTGCGCAGGCGGGCCCAGTCGAAGTTGGCCGCCGGGTCATCCTTGCGGCCCTTGGGCACCGCGACGTCCTTGTGCCCGACGATGTTGCCCGCCGGCACCTTGTGCTCCTGCTTCAGGTAGCCCACGAGCTGCGTCAGGGCCTTGTACTGGGCATCCGTGAAGGCCGTCTTGCCGCTGCCGTCGTTGACGATCTCGATGCCGATGGAGCGCCCGTTCACATCCGTGGGCACGCCGTTCAGCTCGCCCTTGCCGGCGTGCCAGGCGCGCTTGTCGTCCCCGACGAGCTGGTAGATCTTCCCGTCCCGGTCCAGCATGTAGTGCGCCGACACCTTGCTCGCCGGGTCGCGCATCCACGCCATGTCACCCTTGCCGTTGTTCGTCCCGGTGTGGTGCAGGACGATGGCGTCGATGTCCGCGCCGTTGCGCGAGTCCGAGTTGGGAGACGGCGCGCTGATGACCGCCGGCTTGGTGAACTTCCCCGGCTGGGTGGGCGTCGTCGGGGTCGTGGGCGTCGTCGGCTTCGCGAGCGCCTTCTTCAGCGCCGCGGCCGTCTGCTCGCCGTAGAAGCCGGTGGTGGGCAGCTTCTGATCCGCCTGGAACTTCTTCACCGCGCCTTCGGTCAGGGAACCGAAGGTGCCCGGGCCCGTGGCCGCCTGCGTCTTCGTCAGGTAGCCCAGCTTCACCAGGCCGTCCTGGAGCTGCTTCACCTTCGGGCCGCTGTCACCCTTCTTCAGGCCGGCGGGCGGCGCGGTGATCGCGGGGGCCGTGGCCGCCGCCCGCGAAGTCACGGTGGCGGTGACGCGGGAAGCGATGGAGCGGATGCTCATGATGTAAAATCCCGGTAAAAGTGAAGAGAGGTTGCTTTCGCGATTATCGCCCCGGGCTTCCGGAAGTTGTGTGTTTCGGATCCCACAATGAAAACAGCCCCGACGCCCGGCGTTCTTGCCGGGCATCGGGGCGGCGGGTGAGCGGCTTCCGCCTAGGGCTGGAAGAAGCTGGGCGGGAACGCGTCCGCCGGCTCGGTGTCGACAAAGGTCTTGTCGTCGAGCGTCACGGGCGTGCCCGTCTCGTTGGTCTGGTTCACGATGGTGTCCCGTACGAAGGTCGTGAACTCGATGGCCGTGGGGCCGGCGTCCGGGGTGCCGGAGTCGGGCGTGCCGGAATCGGGCGTGCTTCCGCCGTCCGGCTTGTTGTCGTCGTCGTCGTCGCTGCATCCGGTGTAGGCCAGGGTTGCGCCCAGCGCGAGGATGCAGGCCATGGCTCTCAGGCTGCGCATGGCATCACGTCCCGTCGCCGTTGGCGCCCGCGTTGGGCGTCCGCAGGTAGGGGAAGGTGGCGTCGAACTGTGACGCATCCTGGAGCACGGCGTCGTGGAACGCGGTGTTGCGCGACGGGGCCTGGGTGTCGTCGGCCAGCAGGTAGCCCATGGCCACGCGCAGCTCGATGTCCACGACGTCGTCGCCGGGGCGACGGCCGTTGGGGAAGCCCGCCGGATCACACCCGGTGAGGGACGTGTCCAGCTTGCCGTCCTTGAAGCAGCCCGCGGCACCCAGGTTGTTCTGGGTGGCCTTCGCGGTGGCCGGCAGCGCCATGTTCAGCCGCTGCATCTCCGCCGTGGAGCCGTTGGCGTTGACGCCGGTGACGCCGGTGAGGAACGCCGTCACCAGGTCCGTGCGCGGGAAGACGGTGGGCGCCTTCGTGCCGAAGAGCGTCTCCAGCAGGGCAGGCAGGGTGGGATTCGTCACGTAGGTGGCGAACTGGGCGTCGTCCTTGGGCTCGCTCGCGTTGAACTTGTCCTTGTCCGGCAGGCCGATGACGATCTCGTTCACCAGCGGCATGCCCAGGCGGCTGACCTGCTGCCACGCGCCGCCTTCACGCGAGGGCTTGGCGAACGTGGGCGACGGGTTGATGGCGCGCGCCTGGCGCACGCTCGCGGTCGTCCAGCCACCGATGACGTCCTGGGTGCCGGCCTTGAGGCAGGCGATGGGGACTTCCAGGGCCAGCGTGGTGATGTTGTTCCCCGCCAGCGGGTTGGTCACCGCGTTGCGGTTGGCCGCGTTGGTGATGGTGGCCCCGGGCGCGTTCACCAGGTCGAACACCGGACCCAGGTTGACCGCGAAGGACTCCTTGCGCTGACCGACGAACACCTTGCCCGGGGTGGCACAGTCCGGGATGTTCACCGAATAGATGTGCTCCTTCGCGTAGGCCTCGTACGCGGCGGGCAGGCCCAGCGACTTGGTGCCGATGTAGTCCGTGGGCTTGCGGAACGTGGGGGAACCGCCCGCCGCGTTGGTCACGTCCTTGGCGGTGCCGGTGCGGCGGTCGCCGCGGACCACCTTGAGCGTGAAGGACTCCTGCACGTTCAGGCTGGACTGGTCCGCCGTGGTGATGGGACCCACGTTGAAGAGCGGCACGGCGACCGTCTTCGCCTGGGCGCCGGTGCCGATGGTCAGCGTCGCGCCGTTGTTGGCGTTGGCCAGCGTGTTGGTGAAGCGGAACTGGAAGGTGAGGTCCTCCTCCCCGTTCCCGTTGTTGTCGATGTGGATCTCGTACAGCGCTTCCGAATCCAGGGTGAAGAAGTTGGGACCGCCGTACGGCTCCTGGAAGGGGATGTAGTTGGCGATCAACGTGACGAAGTCCGCGCGGTCCGCCTCATAGCTGCGGAACATGTAGAAGTCGGTCGCGTCGACCTTGGGTGACTTCGTGATGAAGGGTGCTTCCCGGTGACTCGACGCCATGGCGCCAGACGCGCCCAGCGTGGTCGCGACGGTAAGCACCGCCGCGAGCTTCTTCGCTCTCATCTGAACCTCCTGCTGCGTGGGATGTGTTTGCTGGAGTCCCCGGGTGTCTTGCAGGAGCAGGACATACCTCCGGGTCATGGCAATACGCTGCTGGGATTCGCGTGGATTTCCGGAGCGGACGGAAGGCCTGCCCCGGAGGGCAGGGGCGTCAGGTGAAGGACACGCCCACGCCGAACGCGCGCTCCGCGAACCACGCGCACGCCACCAGCGCGATGACCGCGGAGCCGCCCACGAGCAGCGCCCGGCGATACACGGGCGTGCCGCGCAGCAGGTACGCCAGGGGCAGGAAGACGGCGACGCACGCGAGCTGCCCCAGCTCCACGCCCACGTTGAAGCCGAACAGCGTCACCGCGAGGCTGCCCGCGGGCAGCTCCAGATCCGCCAGCACCGACGCGAAGCCGAAGCCGTGCAGGAGCCCCAGCGCGAACGCCGCCATCCAGCGGGTGCGATCCATCAACGGGAAGACATTGTTGAGCGCGGCGACGATGACGCTGGCCGCGATGGCGGACTCCACCAGGCGCGACGGCAGCGACACCCAGCCCAGGGACGCGGCGCTCAGGGTGAGTGAATGGGCCAGCGTGAAGGCGGACACCACCTTCACCACGTCCTTCACCGCCGAAGCGAAGTCCGTCACCGGCACCCACCGGCCCGTCGCGCTGTCGCGCCGCAGCACG
The DNA here is from genome assembly GCF_003612125.1 of Corallococcus praedator. Classification (GTDB taxonomy): domain Bacteria; phylum Myxococcota; class Myxococcia; order Myxococcales; family Myxococcaceae; genus Corallococcus; species Corallococcus praedator. The sequence continues at coordinate 41,330 of NZ_RAWI01000017.1, read as the reverse complement.
GACGGCAGCAGCAGCGCCAGGAGGAAGAGCAGGTGATCCACGCCGGCCCAGATGTGTTCGACGCCGGAGTGCACCATCTGCCCGAAGCGTCGCCAGGGGGACAGGCCCTCCAGGGACACCCGGGCGGTGTGACGCGTGGCGGAGAGGATCAGCGGTTCGCCCGCGCCATCGCTGCCCACCCGCACGATGCCCCGGTGCTGCGGGTCGCGGTCGAAGAGCAGCGAATAGTCCACGTCCAGCGCCACGGGCACAGCCGGGCACGCGGCGGTGAAGCCGACGACGGCATAGGCCCCGTCGGAGTGGCGCACCACCCGGAGCGCGGAGTCGGGGGACAGGGGACAGCCAGCGCCTTGCGCGGACAGCTTCAGCCGGGCGAGCGCGTAGCCCGCGACGTCCGCCTGCCGCGCGCGCAGCTCGCTCCAGGTGATGGCGCCGTCGCCGTCCGCGTCCAGGACGAGCACCTCCTCCAGGTCGCGCAGGGCCACGTCCCAGCGTCCGGTGAAGCCGTCACCGGCGCGGTCCAGGTGCAGGTAGCTGTCGCTCGGCTTGTGGGCCAGCGCCGCCAGCGGCAGGAGGAGCACGGCCAGGGCCAGGGCCTTCATGGGGACGCCTTTCGCACGCGTTCGGCGAGCGCCATCAGGCCGGGGTCGTCCGCGCCGCTCGCTTCCAGGAAGCGCAGGGCGGGGGCGGCGGCCTCGGGGGTATGGTTCGCGAGCGCGGTCTCCATGAGGAGGCGCACGTCCCACGGTTCGTGCTGCACCTCCCAGTTCACCTGGGCGAGCTTCAGCGCCTTCGCGGCATCCTTCAGGACGTGGAGGGCGAAGCGGGCTTCCTCGCGCGCGTGCAGCGCGTCTCCCCGCAGGTGGCTGGCGGCGTGGCGCGAGCCCAGCTCGGCGGCGAGCGCGGCCGCCTCCGGCGTGCCCAGGGCCGCTTCCGCGAGCACCCGGCGCAAAAGCTGGTTGTCGTCCTGGCCGTGGTCCTTCACCAGGGCGATGACGTCGCGCGGCCGGTCCAGATCCAGCAACAGATCCGCGTAGGCGGCGCGCGTGTAGGCATCAGCCGGATCCAGGGACAGCACGCGGGCGAAGAGCTTCGTGGCGCGGTCGGTGTCACCCGCGCGCGCGGTGGCCTCCGCCAGCGTGGACAGCGCCCACGCCTGCTCCTCCAGTCCGTGGGCACCCCGGGCCAGGGCGGCGGACAGCAGCGTCTGGGCCTCCTTCGAGCGGCCCGCCAGACTCTTCACCTGCGCCTGACACACCGCGCCCGCCAGCGGACCCGCCAGGGGCGCGAGCCTCGCGCAGCTCTTCGATGCCTCCGCGTGTTCACCGCGCACGCCCAGTACGACGGCGCGTGTGAGCCAGGCCTGAGCGTCGTCGGGGGATTCGCGCACCAGGGTATCCAGGTCCGCCAGCGCGGCGGGAAACTCATGGCGGCCCTGGAGGATGGTGGCGCGCAAGAGGCGCACGCCGGGAGGAGGGGTGGCCGCGTCCCACCAGGGCGCGAGCGCGGCCTGCGCCCGGCCCAGGTAGCGCGGGTCCCCGGACGCGCGCCCCTCCTCGATGTCCAGCCGCGCCAGCCGCAGCGCCAGATCCAGTTGATCCGAGCGGGCGGCCAGGGCCCGGCGCAGCGCGGCGCGCTCCCGGGCCTTCGCATCCGTCGCGGTCGCCGGCACCTGCTCCAGCACCTCGCCGTCGGTGGCGGGGGTGAAGGGCACGCGCTCCGCCGAGGGCGTCTGGCCACAGCCGGCGAGGCCCAGCGACACCGCCAGGGTCAGCCCGAGCGCGGTGCGCGAAACACCTTTCGACGACAGGAAGTGCGGACGCATGGGTGCAGGACTCTACGGAGCCCGAGCCCGGCCGGATGCCTGTGGGGGGAAGGAGTGTGTCGCGCGGCGGACGTCAGCTGCCGGTGGCGCGGCGCGGCGCCTCGCCCAGGCTCGCCGCGTCACCGTGCACCAGCGCGTACGGGTCCAGCGGATCCCCGCCCAGCCCCTCCAGCGTCACCCACGTGCCCAGCCCCATGCGCCGCGCGTACTCCAGCAGCATGCGCGTGACGACCTGATCCTCCAGCGCGTGGCCGGTGGAGTCGAACACCGTGTTGCGCTGACGCCAGCCCTGGAACTCCTCCGGCTGCTGCACCACGGTGGCCAGGTCTGGACCTATCTGATCCGGATGGAGCTGCTGACATTCGCCGTCCAGGCGCGCCTGGCTGGGAAGGTCCGGGCACACGAGGCTGCGGCGCAGCAGCGCCAGCGGCAGCTCCGTCTTGCCCGCCCGGTCCGCGCCCACCGCGTTGATGTGCGCATGCGGCTTGAGCGCGTGGCCGGAGATCACCGGCCCGGAGCCCGCGGCCACGGTGGTCGCGGTGCAGAGGATGTCCGAGCGGGCCTCCAGGTCCGCCAGCAGCGTGGGCCGCACGTCCAGCCCCAGGAACGCCACGCGCCGCACGAAGGAGCGCGCCGCGTCCGGATCCACGTCGTGCACCAGCACCTGCTCCAGCCGGAACACGCGGCTGAGCGCATGCAGCTGCGTGACGGCCTGCGCGCCACAGCCCACCAGTCCCAGCACCTTGCTGTCCGGCGACGCAAGACACCGGCTGGCCACGGCGGACGCGGCCCCCGTGCGCAGCGCGGTGGCGAACACGCCGTCCATCACCGCCATCAGGTGGCCCGTGCGCGCGTCGTACACGCTGTGCGTCGCGATGAGCGTCGGCAGCCCGGTGTCCAGCATGTTGGAGGGGCAGGAGCCCGCCACCTTCATCGTCATGCTCTCGCCCCGCCGCAGGACGGGCATCCAACCGAGCGCTCCCAGCGGACGCGCTTCATCCGAAAGCGAGAAGCCCTCCCGCTTGTGCACCTGCGTGACGGACGCATCCAGGTCCCGCAGCGCCACGGTGAGTGACTGGATGAGTTCATCCATCAAGGCGTGCAGGCCCACCCCTGCCACGATGGCGCGCAGGTCGGTGGGACTGATGAGGAGCGTGCGAGGGACCGGGGGCGTCATGTGTTCAGAATTTACGCCCCTGCCAGGAATTGCAACCTGACAGTTTTGAGCAGGAATTCCTCCTGCGCTGTGTCTTTTGAATACAGGTGCAGGGAACAAGGCAGCTCCCAGTCCCTGTTGGACGTGAGCGCTCGTCATCCAGCGGAGTCACAAAATTCACGCCCCTGTCTGCCACCCGAGCCCCTCCACCCCAACGCCCGAGTGACAAGCCCCGTGATGCCTCCTGGTCCCAGGAATTCCGTGCTCAGTGCCGTGTCCGACGTGCTTGCTGGAGTTCCACAGCCTCCCTCGAACGAGCTGCGCCGCGCGCGGGTGCTGCTGGTGGACGACGTGCCGGCGAACCTGCTCGCCCTGGAGGGCATCCTGGAGCCGCTGGGCCAGGAGCTGGTGTCGGTGCGCTCCGGCGACGAGGCGCTCAAGGCGCTGCTCCTGGACGAGTACGCCTGCGTGCTGATGGACGTGCAGATGCCAGGGTTGGATGGGCTGGAGACGGCGAAGCTGGTGCGCGCGAGGGAGCGCACGAAGCACCTGCCCATCCTCTTCATCACCGCGCTCAGCCGTGAGACGGCCTACGTCACCCGGGGCTACGAATACGGCGCGGTGGACTACCTGCTCAAGCCCGTGGATCCGGACATCCTGCGCGCGAAGGTGTCGGTGTTCGTGGAGCTGTACCTGCGCGGTGAGCAGCTGCGGCAGCAGGCGCTGGAGCTGGCCGAGCGGCGGCGCGTGGAGGAGCAGCTCCAGCGCGCGGCGGAGCTGGAGCAACAGATTGTCGGCATCGTGGGACACGACATCCGCTCCCCCCTGGCCGCCATCCTCACCACCGCGAGCCTTCAACTGGCGCGTGAGACGCTGCCGGAGGGCCAGCGCAAGGCCTTCGAGCGCGTGATCCGGGGCGGGGAGCGCATCCAGCGCATCGTGGAGCAGCTCCTGGACTTCACCCGCGCCCGCCTGGGCGGAGGCATCCCCGTGGTGCCGCGCCCGGGAGACCTGAACGAGCTGTGCTGCAAGGTGGCGGATGAGCTGCGCGCGGCGCGCCCCGACCGCACCGTGCTCTGCGAGTTCACCCACGACAGCCTGCCGGGCGCGTGGGACCTGGACCGGCTGGCGCAGGTGCTGGCCAACCTGGTGGACAACGCGCTCAAGTACAGCCCCAGCGACAGCCCGGTGCGCATCCGCACGTCCGAACAGGGCGAGGACACCGTCCACGTGGAGGTGCACAACGGCGGGGCCCCCATCCCCACGCACCTGCGCTCCACGCTGTTCCAGCCCTTCCGCCGGGGCGTCGACACCGAGGGCCGCGAGAGCCTGGGCCTGGGGCTCTACATCGCGCACAGCATCGTGGAGGCCCATGGGGGAACCCTCCGGGTCGAATCCACCCTGGAGGCGGGCACGACCTTCTTCCTGTGTCTGCCGCGTCAATCCCAGCAGGACGGGCGCCACCTCTCCGCCTGCGCGGATGCCACGCTCGCGGAAACGCTGACAGGCTGAAAACACAAGTCCCGTCGCGTCAGGAGGATATTGCAGTGCCGGCTGATTACTTCAGTCAAAGGCATACAACTATCCGCCCCGATCAAAACCTCTCAATCTCTCAGCGAAGCTCTGGGCAGTTTGCTACAATGCCAGACGTCCGGGAGGTGAGGTGCCACCGGACTTACATGTCCGCTTTGGGGAGGGTGCGAGACAATGACGACCGACAACTCGATGTGGATTCCCGTGGATGGAAACGACCCGATGAGGGCGTGGATCCGTCGTCCAGCATCCGGGAGTGGCCCGGCGTTGGTGGTGCTGATGGTGGAGGCGTTCGAGGGCAACGAACACCTCAAGCACATGGCCGAACACTTCGCGGAAGAGGGTTACGTGGTGGTCGCGCCGGACCTCGCGTCGCGGGGAGAGCCGGAGGAAGCGGACCTGAAGGCGGTGGTCGCCTACGCCCGTGCCCTGCCGGAGGTGACGGGCCTGAAGGGCAAGAAGCAGGTGGGCGCGCTGGGCTTCGGACTGGGCGGCACGCTGGCCGCGCAGCTCGCGGTGCACGGCCAGGTGGACTGCGCGGTGGCCTACTGCGCCCCGGGGATGGAGGACGTGCTCGCGGAAGCCGGGCCTGATGCGTCCCCGATGGTGCTCAACTTCGCGGAGTGGGACGGCTTCGTGCCCCCGTCCGCGGTGGCGCGCGTGCGCAAGCAGGTCACGCCCGACGTGGAGCTGTACGTGTACCCGGGCGTGCGGCATGGCTTCTTCCGCCAGGGGTCTCCGGCGTACCACCGGCCCTCGCAGATGATGGCCCACACCCGCACCATGGCCATCCTGCGCCGGACGATGGGTCCCCACTACGACCTGTCCGCGCTGTGGGACCGGCACACGGAGCTGGAGTTCGCCGTCCGGGACGCCGACGCGACGATGGCCACCATGGTGTCGCATCCGTACGTCAACAGCGTGCCGGTGATGACGGGCGGCGTGGGGGCCAACTACCTGCACCGCTTCTACGAGAACCACTTCATCCACGCGAACCCGAAGGACACGAAGATGATCCCGCTGTCGCGCACCGTGGGTGCCGACCGCGTGGTGGACGAGTTCATCTTCTGCTTCACCCACGACATCGAGATGGACTGGATGCTCCCGGGCATCCCGCCCACGGGCAAGTACGTGGAGGTGCCGTTCGTCGCGGTGGTGAACTTCCGCGGCGACAAGCTCTACCACGAGCACATCTACTGGGATCAGGCGACGGTGCTGGTGCAGCTGGGGCTGCTCAACCCCCAGGGGCTGCCGGTGTCCGGCGCGGAGTCCGCGCGCAAGCTGCTGGATGAGCAGCTGCCGTCCAACACCCTGATGGAGAAGTGGGACGACAGCGCCCCCGCCAAGCGTCAGGCGGGCTGAAAAAGGGATGACGCCCGCGCCCCGGGGTGACGGCTACCCAGGGCGCGGTGTCTGACTTTCACGCGGGAAACGCGCGGGGCCATTGCGCGGGCTCGCTGGGGGTGTTCACAATAAGGCACCTCACTGGATAGTCCAGGGGGGCTTCGTTTCCCAGATTTCCCTCTGGAGTGGTCTCCGCGCGCTGGCGACAGCGTGGAAGGAGGCCGCCACCGACGCCCGGATGCGACTTTCCCTGTCCCAGAAGCTCTCGCTGGCGCCGCTCCTGGTGGCGCTGTTCTTCACGGTCCTCTTCTTCGGGTACCTCATCCCGCGCGTGTCCACCGCCTTCGAGGCGCAGGGCCGGGACGTGGGGGTGGCCATGCCCGCGGCGCTCGCCGCCACGCTGTCGGGGGCCATGGCCAACGGCCAGGCGGAGTCGCTCCAGGCGGTGCTGGAGCCGGTGGCCCGCAACGGGAAGGTGGCCTACGTGGCCGTCTTCGACGGGACGGGGCAGCTTCGCGCGGTGGCGGGGGAGTTTGGCCCGGCCATGCGGGAGCTGAGGGATCGGCTGGGCAAGGCCACGGGCGAGGCGACGTTCTACGTGCGCGACGCGGAGCTGATGGACCTGAGCTCGCGGATGGCGAACGGGGCGGGCAGCGTGCACGTGGGCTTCAACCGCACGGCGGCGCGCGCCCAGGTGAAGAGCATCACCACCGGCGTGAGCGTGGTGCTGGTGCTGGCGCTGGTGCTGTTCGTGGTGGTGGGCATCGTGCTGGCGCGGCGCATCGCGGGGCCGCTGGTGCAGCTGACGGAGGCGGCGCAGCGCATCGCGGAGCACGGCGACCTGCGGGAGATGGTCCGCATCGACTCCACGGACGAGGTGGGGCAGCTGGCGGGCGCCTTCACGCTGATGGTGACGAAGGTGAAGGACCTGCTCGTGCAGCTGCAGCAGTCGTCGGACATGCTCAAGGGGTCGGTGGACCACCTGAATGATTCCGCGGGCCGGCAGAACGAGATGGTGTCGCGCCATGCCGCCGCGCTGCAGGAGACGCAGGTGACGGCGCAGGAGATCCGCCAGACGTCGGTGGTGGCGTCGCGCGCGGCCGAAGCGGTCATCGACGTGGCGGAGCGCGCGGAGGCCCTGGGCAAGACGGGCGAGAGCGCCATCACGGACAGCATCGAGGGCCTGGTGGACCTGCGCTCGCAGGTGGAGCAGATCGCCGAGCGCATCATGGCGCTGGGCGAGCGCACCGAGCAGATCTCCGGCATCACGGAGACGGTGAAGGACCTGGCGGACCAGTCGCACCTGCTGGCGGTGAACGCGGCCATCGAGGCGGCGCGCTCCGGGGAGCACGGCAAGGGCTTCGCGGTGGTGGCCCGGGAGATCCGCGGGCTGGCGGACCAGTCCATCCGCGCCACCAACCAGGTGCGCGGCATCCTGGCGGACATCAGCACGGCCATCTTCGCCACGGTGGAGATCACCGCGGCGGGCACGCAGCGCATGGAGTCCGGGCTCGCGCAGGTGCGCACGTCCGGGGACACGCTGCGCCAGCTGTCCTCCATCGTGCGCGACAGCGTGGTGTCCGCCCGTCAGATTTCCCAGACCGTGAACCAGCAGGCCACCGGCATCGAGCAGATCTTCACCGCCGTGAACGAGCTCAACGCGGTGATGGGCGACACGGTGAAGCGCATCTCCACCACCAGCGAGTCCGCCGTGGCGCTCAAGATGCTGTCCGAGCGCGTGGCCGCGATGGTGAAGGACTACCGGCTGTAGGCCGGCCGCTCCTCAGGAGCGGAGGTCCGGGGCGCGGGCCTCGCGCAGCGCGGGGCGGGGGCGGGGCAGGAGCCGCTCCACCACCTGGCCCACGGTGCGCGCGGTGGCCGCTCCGGGCTCGTTGACCCGGGCCGCGAGGAACGCCGCGCCCAGGCGGGCCACCGCCGACACGACGAAGAGGACGTGCAGGTTCGCCCACAGGTGTCCGCCCAGCATGAACTGCTGAGGGATGCGGGCGGCCAGGGCGCCTCCCAGGGCCGCCGCCGCCGCGTAGGCCAGACCTCCCGCGGTGGCGAACGCCGCCAGGTAGAAGGGCCGCCCCCGGCGCGGCGCCACCGTGAGGGGCAGCGCGAAGATGGCCAGGCCGTGGCCGCTCCACAGCGAGCCCGCCAGCAGCACGTCGAACAGCAGCGGCCACAGCGTCCCCGCGGACGGCAGGAGCCACAAGAGCGGGATGACGCTGATCCCCAGCGAGCACGCCATCAGCACCGGCTGCGCGCCCAGCCGATCGATGGCGCGGCCCCACATGGAGGCGGTGAGCACGCGCACGCCCGCCACCGCCGCCGCGTGCAGGGCCATGATGACGAAGGTCATCTTGAGGTTCTGCAGGGAGTGCAGCGCGAAGAAGGGCGCGGACACGCCCACCGCCGCGTTCCACGCCACCTGATACAGCAGCACGCGCCGGGCGCCGTCATCCTTCCAGGGCAGCAGCGCCGCCTTCAGCTCCAGGCGGGGCGAGCTGCCCGGGGGCGCGGGGTCATGCTGCGCGGCCATCATCAGTGTGGTGACGAGCCCCATCCCGCAGGCGGCCAGCGCCAGCAGCGGCAGGGCCATGCCCACGCCATCCACAATCCGCAGCCGGTCCATCAGCAGGCCCGCGGTGAGCGACGCGCCGGTGCCCATCAGCGTGGTGAGCGCGGTGCGCTTGCCGAAGAAGCGGCCCCGCACGGCGCGCGGCACCAGTTCCCCCATCCAGGCCACCCAGGCGTTGTTGCCCACCACCGCCAGAAGCGCGGACAGGCCGGCCACGCCCAGGAGCAGGTGCTGCTGGCCCGCGAGCGACAGCTTCAGCCAGGGCAGCACCGCCAGGGGCAGCATCACGAGCCGCGACAGGCACACGGCGGTGAGCGCCACCCGCCGGTGACCGAAGCAGAGCGTCAGCCACGCGGCGGGGAACTGCACGAACTGGGCGAAGAACGGCAGCGCCGTCATCACGCCCACGAGGAAGGGGCCCAGCTTCAGCGCGATGGCCCACGCGGTGAGCACCGTGGCACCCGCGCACGCGGTGAACACCTCCGCGAACATCCCCTCCACGACGGACATGCGCAGCGACCCGCGCAGCCTCCGGTGGACGGGCGGGCCCCGGTGGCTGTCCGGGGGCGGTGGGGCCCCCAGGAGCGGCGCCGACGAACCGGGCAGGGAAGCCCCGGGACGGAAGAGTGGGACTCCGGTGGCGAGGGAAGCGAAACCCTGGACGAGGTGGCGGCGGAAGGCGGCGGGGGACACGCGGCCCCAGATGTCCCACGCCCCTCCATTCCCCCTCAACAGCACCCCCGGTGTGGCCCGGGCGCATGGCCGCCCACCAACCGGCCTTATCCCTGACGTTCCTCGCGCTGTCCGGCTGCCCGCTGGGCAGGTTGGATTCAGGTGCGGTTCAAGCGGTCTTGAACTATATGAACGCCTGAAGGAGACCGCGTACATGGATGTCGCTCACGAGCTGACGGAGTTTCTGGGGCAGGTGGAGCAGCGGCTGAACGCACTGCTCGCGGATGGCGACGTCGGACCGGACGTGGAAGGTGACACGCTGATGAACGCGGCGCGTCATCTGTGCCTGGGCACGGGGGGCAAGCGTGCGCGGCCCATGCTCGTGCGCCTGTTCGGTGGCGTGGTGGGGGTTCCGGCGGCGCGGCTGGTGGATGTGGGTGTGGCGGCGGAGATGATCCACTCGGCCAGCCTGCTGCACGACGACGTGGTGGACGCGGGCATGTACCGCCGGGGCCGCCCGACGGTGAACGCGCGCTGGGGCAACATCGTCGCGGTGATGAGCGGCGACCTCATCCTGTCCACGGCGCTCACGCAGCTGTCCCTGCTGGACGCGCGCGTGGTGCAGAGCGGGCTGGCCATCGTCACGGAGATGACCCGCGCGGCCATCGCGGAGGTGGAGGCGCGGGGCGACATGAACCTGCCGCTCACGCGGCTGCGCTACATCGCCGAGGGCAAGACGGGTTCCCTGTTCGGCTGGTGTGGCAAGGCGGCCGCGACGCTGGCGGATCAGCCGGAGGCCATGGCCCGCTTCGACGCGTTCGGCCGGCACCTGGGTGTGGCGTTCCAGATCGCCGACGACATCCGCGACATCCTGGGCACGGACGTGGGCAAGCCCCGGTACGCGGACGTGCACTCGCGCACGCCGTCGCTGCCCATCCTGCTGGCGGTGGCGCGCGATGAGTCGCTGCGCCGCAAGCTCAAGGACGCGTGGGCGTTCTCCGTCATCACCCCGGAGCGCACGCGGGAGATTGGCAACGCCATCGAGGCCACCGGCGCGGTGGAGGCGTCCATGGCGATGATGAACGCCGAGGTCGAGGCGGCGCTGGACAAGCTGGGGGCCTACTCCAAGGACGCGGCGGGCGCGGAGCTGGCCAGCTGGGCGCACAAGCTGGCCGAGGGCATCGCCCATCAGGTCAAGGGACGCGCTGCGTGAAAGGCTACCTGTGGACGGGGGGGGATCCCGGGAGCCAGAAGACCGCTGCTCCGCTGGACAACGCCCGGCTGGCGCCGTGGGAGTCCATCGCCGTGGAGGCGGTGGGCAACGTCATCGAGTTCTGGGGCTTCAAGCGCAACCAGGGCCGCGTGTGGGCGCTGCTGTACCTGCGCGGTGAGCCGCTGACCGCGGGGGAGATCGAGCGCGAGCTGGACTTGTCCAAGGGCGGCGTGTCCATGCTGCTGCGCGACCTGGAGCGCTGGGGCGCCGTGCAGCGGGTGCGCGTGCCGCAGGACACGGTGTGGCGCTATTCCGCGGAGACGGACCTGGTGCGGATGGTGACGCACGTGGTGGAGGAGCGCGAGGCGGCCTTCGTCACCCGCATCCGGGCGGACCTGTCGGAGGCGCGCCGGCTGGCGGAAGGCGTGGGCAGCCTGCCCACCGAACGGCTGCGCCGGCTGGAGCGCATGGCCACGCTGGCCGAGCACGTGGAGCGGGCGCTGCGGCTGTTCATCAAGACCTCGCGCCTGGACGTGGCGGGCGTGCTGGGGGCGTTCCGCGACGGCGCCCTTTCGCGCAAGGGCTAGTGGTAGGAGGGCACGCATGGACTCGCACTACGATCAGGTGATGAAGGCGCGCGCGCAGGCGGATGCGGACGCGCCCCGGCTGTACTTCGCGTACTCGACCATCCTGGACCGGGCCGCCTTCGAGGAATGGAGGGACCAGCACAGCTACGGCTTCTTCGATCTGCCCGAAGGCCAGCTCGCCGAGGCGCTGGACGTGGATCTGGTCTACGACTTCCCCTCGCGCTGGTGGGGTGGACGGGTGGCGGGCCTCACCGACGCGCCGGGCGCGCGCGTGTATGGCCGGCTCTTCCAGATCGCCGGCAAGGACTGGTCCATCGTCCAGCACAAGGAGGGCTTCGTCACCGGCATGTGCGTGGAGCGCACGGTGCGCGTGCGCGTGGATGGCCAGGAGCTGGAGGCCACCGCGTTCGTGACCAACCCGCGCCGGGCGTCGCAGGACGGGCCGGTGAGCCCGCGCTTCGTGGAGGCGCTGGTGCGCGGTGCGACGAGCGCCGGGCTGCCCGCGGACTACGTGGCGAAGCTGGGCCGCGGCGAGACGCGCTGAAGCTCCCGCGCAATCCGCCGCGAGGCCCGGAGGTCACGGCCGCGCGGCGGGCTCCACGCGGTAGAGCGCGCCGGCCTGATCGTCGCTGATGATGAAGCCGCCGCCCGGCGCCAGGGCCACGTCCACCGGCCGGCCCCACACGCTCAGGTCCGGGTTCTTGAACCCGGTGACGACGTCCACCTCGCCCGTGGGCTGGTCCGTCGCGAGATCCCACGGGAACGCGGTGACCTTGTAGCCGGTCCGCTCCGTGCGGTTCCACGAGCCGTGGTAGGCCACCAGCGCGCCGCGCTTCCATCCCGGGTGGACCTCCCCGTTGTCGAAGAACGTCAGGCCCAGCGGCGCCGAGTGCGCCTGGATGCCCTGGTCCGTCCTGTCCAACGTCGCGCAGTCCGCCCTCGAGCCGTCCCGGTTCATGTCGTAGTCGCGGTCCAGGGGCATGTGCTTCAGGCCGCCAGGTGAGTCCGGGTTGGAGTTGCAGAAGGGCCAGCCGTAGTGCCCCCCGGCGCGCACGGACGTGAGGGCCTCCGGCGGGTGGTTGTCCACGTACTCGGGGATGACCTTGCCGTACTTCCCCGTGCCGTCATCCAGCGGGTAGGGCGTGTTGTCGCGGTTGTTGACCGCCACCCACAGCGTGTCGGTGCCCGGCACCCACGCCAGCCCCTCCGCGTTGCGCAGGCCCCGCGCGAACAGCTCCCGCGAGCCGCCGTCCCAGTTCCAGCGGTAGATGGCGCCGCGCAGCGGGTCGCTCGTCGTGTCGCTCAGGCACACGTTGCAGGTGGACGCGATGGCCACGTACAGCCGGTGCCGCGAGTCCACCGCGAGGTTCTTCAGCTCGTGCCCGTACGCGCCCTGCAGTTCCGGCAGGGACGCATCCGGCAGGCCGGAGACCACGGTGTCCACCGGGCCGCGCGTCGCCTCGCCCGCGGTCCACCGGGAGCGGGTGACGCGGTTCTTCTCCGACAGGAACACCCACACCTGGCCGTCGCGCTCGTGGAAGACGATGTCGTGCGGCCGGCCCAGGCCGGACGCCCACTGCGTCACCTCCGGGGCCTGCCCGTCCCGGGGGCGCACCTGCATCACCCGGTTCTGCCCGGGCACCGACACCAGCAGGGTGCCCTCCGGAGAGAAGGCGATGAACCGGGCACCCGGCACCCGCGCCCAGACGGACACCTGCATGCCTGAAGGGATGTTCAGGGAGCGCGTCACGTTGAACGGCTGCGCATTCATTCCGGCCGGAACCCGCACCTCCACCTGCTGGAGGGTCAGCTCGGCGGGGAGTCCCGCATCCGTGGTGTCGCCAGCGTCCGCCAGGCCCGCGTCCCCCAGCGCCGAGTCCGGGTTCTCGGGCGGAGCCGGGGAGGGGAGGGCGTCGTTGGAACGGCAGCCGGGCTGCAAGGACGCCAGCCCCAGGAAGGTCGTCAGCACGAGGGTGAGCCGCATGGTCCCCTTTTTCTAACCGGACACTTCGACGCGAGGTGCCCTCACTTGGACTGAACGGATACTGAACAAAACTGCAGCCAGTTTTTCAGTGGCCGCGAAGGGGCCTGAACGGACCTGAACAAACCTTCAGCCAGTTTTCAGGTGTCCCAGAACCCTCATACCTACATGAACAGAAAAGCAGCCATTTCCCCGGGGTGAGGGTCCCTCCGCGCCGTCGCACTTGAATCGATGAATGTCTGTCATTGGCGGGTAAAGACAGTCGTTTTGTGTGTGTTTTATTGATGTTTCATGTCTGTCTTTGGGGCGTCGATGGCGGGCAGGGGATCCGGAAACGGCGCGGATCGGCTTGACCCCGGCGAGACGTTGTGGCTTCATGAATTTGATTTCGATAATCAAAATCAATTGGAGGTCGCGATGCTCGGTCAGGAATGCTGCAGGGCGGTGCTGGCGCGAGGCCCGTGCGCCGAAGTCACGCGGTGCAGCTGTGGGCACATCCACCTGGCGGTGGGGCCGGTGACGCTGCGCCTGGAGGAGGACGTCCTGCGCGCGCTGGGCCACACGCTGCTGGAGGCCATCCACCACCTGGAGGCGGCGTCGCAGCAGCCCCGCCACGAGCCCGAGGCGTCGGAGCCCCCGGCCCCCGCGCATGGGGCGCCCAACGGCGGGTGGAAGCAGTGAGCCCCCAGGGCACGTTGCGGTGGGGTGGCATCCGCTCCGCCAGGGATCGGCGGCTGGGGACCGCGGCGGCCGCGCCGGCCGAGACGTCTTCCCAGCCGCTGTCGGTGCGCCTGGAGGAGGGGACGGGCAGTGCGCGGCGACAGGTGGAGCAGTCCACCTTCCTGGAGGCGCTCTTCCACGGTTCATGGAACGGCGGCGTGTATGGACAGTTCGTGCGGGCCCGGCACTACGTGAACCACCTGCGCCAACTGCACGTCCTCTACGAGGCCTTCGAGTCCGCGCTGCCGGCGGTGAAGGACGTCGCGCTCGCGCGGGTGCTGCGGCTGCCGGAGCTGCGGCGTGCCTCGGCGCTGGCGGCGGATCTGGACTGGTTCTGCGGCGACACGCGCACGCAGCCCTTCGCGTGCGCGGAGACGCGGCTGCACGCGCAGCGCATCCACGAGGTGGCCACGGAGGCGCCCCACCTGCTGCTCGCGCACGCCTACGCCCGGTGCGTGCAGGATCTGTTCACGGCGCCCCAGCGCGCGGAGCAGGTCGCGCAGGCGTTCGAGCTGGAGGGCGGTCGAGGCACCGCCTTCTACAACGCGGTGTCCGAGGGGGAGATGCAGGCCTTCCAGCGTCGGCTGGTGGCGCGACTGGACGAGGTGGCGCTGGGAGAACTCGAGTCCCAGGAGGTGGTCCAGGAAGCGCGGCTGGCGTTCCGCATCCAGGGGCTCATCTGCGACGAGCTGGCGCGAGACGCTCCCGGTATCGAGAACCCACGCGGCCCGTTCAATCCCTGACGCATCCAGGCAACACGGCCCTTGGGGATGGGGTGACTGTAAACCCACGGCGGTTCATCCCACCCCACGGGTCATATCCTCGTCTGGGAGGGCGATATGCCCTTTCGTGACAGGCACGCTAGGATGGCTGATCGTGACGACCCAGATGACCTCGAACATCGATCGCCGCTCCTTCCCCAGGCTCCAGGCTCCCCTCTATTCGCGCCCCGCGCGGATGAAGATCGGGGAGAAGAAGCAGGTGCTCGACGTCAGCCTCGGCGGCGCCCGCATCTACTCCGACGAGCCGCAGGACGTGGGTTCGCGGTTGGACCTGGAGTTGTTCCTGCCGGACGGCAGCTCCCTGGAATGTACGGCCCGCATCGTCTGGGCCGTCAAGCTACCCAAGGACGCCGTGGCCCGCTTCGAGATCGGCCTGTCCTTCATCGACGTGCCGGATGAGACGCTGGAGCGGTTGAAGACCGTGCTCGTCGCGGATGAAACCTGACGGCTGCGACACCGCGGAGCCGCGGCCCGGTGTCATGACGCCCGGGCCCGCCCCGTGAAACACGTTATTTCGACGACGCGCCGTCCAGCTCGCGCAGGTCGTCCGCTTCCAGCTTCAGGCTGAACGCCCCCAGCAGCTCCTTCACCTGCGGCACCGACGTCGCGCTGGCGATGGGCGCCACCACCGTGGGCCGCGTCGCGAGCCACGCGAGCGCCACCTGCGCCTCGCTGGCACCCCGGCGCTGCGCCACCTTCTTCAGCGCGGCCACGACGCCCCAGCCCTTCGCGTTGCCGTACTTCTTCAGCACGCCGCCCGCGCGCGCGGACCGCGGCGCCGGCTGTCCCTCCTGGTACTTGCCGGTGAGGAACCCCGACGCGAGCCCGAAGTAGGGCGCCACCGCGAGCCCTTCCTTCTCGCTCAGCGGCTGGAGCGCGTTCTCGAAGCCGGGGCGCTCCACCAGGTTGTACTCCGGCTGGAGCACCTCATAGCGCGCGAGCCCCAGGCGCTTCTGCGTGGCCAGCGCCTCCGCGGCGCGCTCCGCGGTGTGGTTGCTCAGGCCCAGCGCCTTCACCTTGCCCGCCTTCACCAACGCGTCGAAGGCGCGGAGCGTCTCCTCGAATGGCGTATTCGGGTCGTCGTAGTGCGCGTAGTACAGGTCGATGCGCTCCACGCCCAGGCGGCGCAGGGAGGCGTCCACGCTCTGCTCGATGTGCTCGCGACGCAGGCCCTTGCCCAGCGCCGTCTCCGCGCCGACCTTCGTGGCCACCACCACGCGGTCCCTCGCCTTGCGCGAGGCAATCCACCTGCCCAGCACCGTCTCCGATTCGCCGCCCTGGTGACCGGGGATCCACCGCGAGTACACGTCCGCGGTGTCGATGAAGTTGCCGCCGCCTTCGACGAACGCGTCGAGCACGGCGAAGGAGGTGGCTTCATCGCTCGTCCAGCCGAAGACGTTCCCGCCCAGACACAGTGGGAACACCTCCAGCCCGGTCGTTCCCAGCTTCCGCTTCGTCGCTGCCTGCGAGGCCATTCGCGCGTCCTTTCGTTGCCGCCGTGAAGTCACCGGACGAAAGGACGCGCTCCAGGCGCCCTTGTCAGCCCGGCGTGAACCACACCACCGACAGCGGGGGCAGGGTGAGGGCCACCGACGCCGGCTGACCATCCCAGCCCGTGGGTTCGGTGTGCACCTGACCGTTGTTGCCCAGGCCGCTGCCGCCGTACTCCCCTGCGTCGCTGTTGACCAACTCCACGTAACGGCCGTGGAGCGGGAAGCCCACGCGATAATTCTCACGCGGCACCGGGGACAGGTTGGCCACGCACACCACGTGACGCCCGGGGGTGCGCGAGCGGCGCACGAAGGCCAGCACGTTCGCCGCGGAGGCGTCCGGCTGGAGCCACTGGAAGCCCACCGGCTCGCTGTCGGCGTCGTGCAGCGCGGGCAGCTCGCGGTAGACGCGGTTCAGGTCCCCCACCAGCTTCTGGATGCCCTTGTGGCCGGCGTCATCCAGCAGGTGCCAGTCCAGGCTCTTGTCGTGGTTCCACTCGCCGGGCTGGCCGAACTCACCGCCCATGAAGAGCAGCTTCTTGCCCGGGTGGGCCCACATCCACGCGAAGAGCGCGCGCAGGTTGGCGCGCTTCTGCCACGGGTCTCCCGGCATGCGGCCGTAGAGGCTGCCCTTGCCGTGCACCACCTCGTCGTGGCTCAGCGGCAGCATGAAGTGCTCGCTGAACGCGTACAGCAGGCCGAAGGTGAGCTGGTTGTGGTGGTACTGCCGGTGGATGGGATCCTTGCCGAAGTACGACAGCGTGTCGTGCATCCACCCCATGTTCCACTTGAAGTGGAAGCCCAGGCCGCCCTCGCTCGTGGGCTGGCTCACCTTGGGCCACGCGGTGGACTCCTCCGCGATGACCACCACGCCCGGGTGCTTGCGGCGGATGGTGTCGTTGAGCTCGCGCAGGAACTGGATGGCCTCCTCGTTCTCGCGGCCGCCCCAGCGGTTGGGGATCCACTCGCCGTGCTTCCGGCTGTAGTCCAGGTAGAGCATGGAGGCCACCGCGTCTACGCGCAGCCCGTCGATGTGGTACTCCTCCAGCCAGAACAGCGCGTTGGCGATGAGGAAGTTGCGCACCTCGTTGCGGCCGAAGTTGAAGACGAGCGTGCCCCAGTCCGGCTGCGCTCCCTTGCGCGGGTCGGCGTGCTCGTAGAGGGACGTGCCGTCGAAGTCGCCCAGCGCGTGACTGTCGCGCGGGAAGTGGCCCGGCACCCAGTCCACGATGATGCCGACGCCCTCCTGGTGCAGGTAGTCCACCAGGTAGCGGAAGTCGTCCGGGTGGCCGAAGCGCGACGTGGGCGCGTAATAGCCGCCCACCTGATAGCCCCAGGAGCCGCCGTAGGGATGCTCCGCCACGGGCAGGAGCTCCACGTGCGTGAAGCCCAGCTCCTTCACGTAGCGCGACAGCTCCGGCGCCAGCTCGCGGTACGTCATGGGCCGGTCGCCGTCCTCCACCACGCGGCGCCAGCTTCCCAGGTGCACCTCGTAGACGCTCCAGGGCTGGCGCGCGGCGTCCGTGTGCTTCTCCCGGGCCTCCAGCCACGCGGTGTCGCCCCAGGAATAGCGGGCCAGGTCGTGCACCACCGACGCGGTGGCCGGCGGCGTCTCCGTGCGGAAGGCGAACGGATCCGACTTGAGCAGCCGGCCGCCGCCGTGGCCCGGGCGGATCTCGAACTTGTAGCGGGTGCCTTCGCCGACCTCCGGGACGAACAGCTCCCAGATGCCGGAGGACCCCATGCGCCGCATGCTGTGCAGGCGCCCGTCCCAGCCGTTGAAGTCACCCACCACCGACACGCTGGCCGCCGTGGGCGCCCAGACGGCGAAGGACGTGCCCTTCACCCCGTTGTGGTGGATGAGGTGCGCGCCCATGCGCTCCCAGAGCCGCTCGTGGCGGCCCTCGCCGGCGAAGTACAGGTCCAGCTCCCCCAGCGTGGGCAGGAAGCTGTACGGGTCGCGCAGCGTGAAGACCTTCTTGCCCGGGTACTCCACCTCCAAGAGGTAGCTGAAGGGCTCCGTGCGGCCGTTGATGCGCGCCTCGAAGACGCCGCCGGTGCGGTGCACCATGGGCACCTTGCCGCCGAACTCCGGCAGCACGTGGATGGACACGGCTTCCGGCCGGTAGGCCCGGACCACCATGCCGTCCCCGTCCGGGTGGACGCCCAGCACGGAGTGCGGCTCCGGATGGCGCAGCTCCACCACGCGTTGCAGCTCCGCCTCCACCTGTGCTCTGTCCGCCGGCTTCCTCACTGGGCATCCTCCATCCGCAACAGGGCCTCGACGGGGATGCGCACCCAGTCGGGCCGGTTCGCGAGCTCGTAGCGCACTTCGTACAACAGCTTCTCCAGCTCGAAGGCGCGCAACATCACCTCAAACGCTTCGTCGGTGTCCGGCAGGAAGGGCGCGCCTCGGGTCGCCGCGCGGTAGCCCTCCAAAAACGCGTCTCGGGTGGGGCCCACGCGCCCGCGCGGCTGGCCGCCCTCCAGCGCCACGGTGGCCTCCGCGTAGTCGAAGGAGCGGATCATCCCCGCCACGTCGCGCAGCGCGCTGTACTTCTCCCGGCGCGCGGTGAACGAACGCGAGGGCTCTCCCTCGAAGTCGAAGAACAGCCACTGGTTCTCCGAGCGCAGCACCTGACCCAGGTGCAGGTCGCCGTGGATGCGGATCTTCTGTCCGGACGGCGTCACGTGCGCCAGCTTCTTCGCGTACGCGATGAGTCCGTCGCGCCGGCCCTCCAGGTCCGCGTGCAGCCGGCCCGCGTCCGCCAGCGTCACGCCCAGCTCGCCCACGATGGACGCGCTCCAGCGCTGCAGGTCCTCCAGCAACAGGGGCTCCGGGGAGAAGGCCAGATCGTCCGGCGCCGCGGAGGCGAAGGCCTTGTGCAGGTCCCCCAGGCGCGCGCCCAGCTCCCGCATGTCCGTCAGGAAGCCGTCGCCCAGGGCCTTCGTCTGGCGCAGCCGGTCCAGCGTGTACTTCCAGCCGTCCACCGCGTCCGGCACGAAGCGGTGCGCCAGGGCCAACGTCGCGCCCGCGGGGCCTTCCAGGTTGAGCGCGCCCAACAACTGCGGCGTCGCGCGGAAGGACGTCTTCGTCGCGAGGAAGCGGCCAACCTCGTACTCGGGGTTCACGCCCGCTTCGAGCTTGCGGATGACCTTGATGATGACCCGCTCCCCCAGCACGAGCGACGTGTTGCTCTGCTCCACGCTCAGCCGGCGCACCGGCAGCGGATCCGGCAGGGCCACGCCGCTGTCGGTGGAGGCAATCCATTCGCCCAGCACGCGGCCGGAGCCGGAGGGCAGCTCGCGACCCTCCCGCGCCAGGGCGAAGAGGGCGCGCACGCAGGTGTCGTCCTCCAGCGCGCTCGTCAGGCCCTCCGGGGTCTGCCGCGCCAGGAGCTGGTAGCGCTCCGGCTGGCCCAGCTCGTACACCACCTCCACGATGGCGAGCGTGAACGAACACGTGCCCAGCTCCATGTTCACGTGGTCCGCCACGCTGACGCTCTTGATGGGCCACGCCTTGCCGGCGAACCAGCGCTGGGCCTTGAGGAAGTCGGGCAGCTTTGTCAGGTCCAAGGGTGTCACGCGCGTTTACTCCTTCCCCGGCAGAGGCTTGTCCAACCGGAACCACAGGAACATGTAGGGGCCCATCGACAACTGATAGGGCAGGTCGCTGATGCGGGGGAACGCCGTCTCGCCAATCAGCTCCACCGGCACGGAGCCGCTCAGCTCGCGCATGTCCAGGACGGCCGGCTGCGCGAAGCGCGACAGGTTGCAGATGACCAGCACGGACTGGCCCTCCCATTCGCGCACGAAGGCCAGCACCTTGCGGTTGTCCGTCGTGAGGAAGCGCAAGCTGCCCATGGCGAACACGGGGTAGCGCTGGCGGATGCGGATCATCCGCTTCACCCACTGCAGCAGGCTGGACTTCTGCCGGTCCTGCGCCTCCACGTTGATGGCCTGGTAGCCGTAGACGGGGTCCGCGATGACGGGCGCGAACAGGCGCGCGTAGTCCGCGCGGCTGAAGCCCGCGTTGCGGTCGCCGGTCCACTGCATGGGCGTGCGCACGCCGTTGCGGTCGCCCAGGTAGATGTTGTCGCCCATGCCGATTTCATCCCCGTAGTAGAGGACCGGCGTGCCGGGCAGGGTGAACAGCAGGCTGTGCATCAGCTCGATGCGCCGCCGGCCGTTGTCCATCAGCGGCGCCAGGCGGCGGCGGATGCCCAGGTTGATGCGCATGCGCGGGTCGGTGGCGTACTCCCGGTACATGTAGTCCCGGTCCTCGTCCGTCACCATCTCCAGCGTCAGCTCATCGTGGTTGCGCAGGAAGATGGCCCACTGGCAGTTGTCCGGGATCTCCGGCGTCTGCTGCATGATCTCCACGATGGGCGTGCGGTCCTCGCGGCGCACCGCCATGAACAGGCGGGGCATCACCGGGAAGTGGAAGCCCATGTGGAACTCGTCGCCCTCGCCGAAGTACTTGCGCACGTCGGCGGGCCACTGATTGGCCTCCGCGAGCAGCACCTTGCCCTGGTACTCGGAGTCGATCGTCTTTCGCAGGCGCTTCAAGAACGCGTGCGTCTCCGGGAGGTTCTCGCAGTTGGTGCCCTCGCGCTCGAAGAGGTAGGGCACGGCGTCGCAGCGGAACCCGTCCACGCCCATGTTGAGCCAGAAGCGCATGACGTCCAGCATGGCTTCCTGCACTTCGGGGTTGTCGTAGTTGAGGTCCGGCTGGTGGCTGAAGAAGCGGTGCCAGAAGTACTGCTTGGCCACCGGATCCCACGTCCAGTTGGAGCGCTCCGTGTCGGTGAAGATGATGCGCGTGCCCTTGTACTGTTCGTCGGTGTCGCTCCAGACGTACCAGTTGCGCTTGGGGCTCTTCGGGTCGCGGCGGGCCTCCTGGAACCAGGGGTGCTGGTCGCTGGTGTGGTTCACCACCAGCTCGGTGAGGATGCGCAGGCCGCGCTTGTGCGCCTCCTCCACCAGCCGCTGGAAGTCCGCCAGCGTGCCGTAGTCCGGGTGGATGCCGTAGTAGTCCGCGATGTCGTAGCCGTCATCGCGCAGCGGGGAAGGGTAGTGCGGCAGCAGCCACAGACAGTCCACGCCCAGGTCCTGGAGATAGGGCAGCTTCTCGATGAGGCCCGGGATGTCCCCGTGGCCGTCCCCGTTCGAGTCGTGGAATGCGCGGATGTGCAGCTCGTAGATGAGCGCCTTTTTGTACCAGAGCGGATCCAGGTCCATACGCCTCTCGGAGGGTGTCACTCGAAGTAGTCGAACGCGTGCTCGGTGCGGCGGAAGCGATACACGGCATACACGGCCGCGGGCTGTTCCGGCGTCAGGCGCACCTGCACGTCCGGTCCCTGCCACAGGGAGCGTTGGTCGGCCATCAGTTCGTGCACCTGGTACGTCTCCTCCGGCTTCACGCCCAGCCATTCCATGGGGACGTGCAAGAGCGCCTCCTGCGGCGCGTACGGATCCAGGCTCACCGCCACCAGCACCGTGCTGGTGCCGTCCGGCGTGCGCTTGCCGTAGAAGAGGACGCGCTCGTTGTCGGATTCGAAGAAGCGCAGGCCCGAGTACTGCTGGAGCGCGGGGTGCTGCTTGCGCGCGGCGTTGAGCTTCGCAATCCAGTCGGAGATGTTGCCCGGCTTGTCCCAGTCCCACGCGACGAGCTGGTACTTCTCCGAGTCCAGGTACTCCTCCTTGCCCGGCACCGGACGGCCCTCGCACAGCTCATAGCCGGAGTACATGCCCCACACCGACGACAGCGTGGAGGCCAGCGCCACGCGCAGGCGGAAGGCGCCGGGGCCCGCGTTCTGGAGGTTCTCCGGGAGGATGTCCGGCGTGTTGGGCCAGAGGTTGCCGCGGAAGTAGTCCGCCACCGGAGGCTGGGTGATCTCCTCCAGGTACGTGCGCAGCTCGTCCTTGAAGAGGCGCCAGGTGAAGTACGTGTACGACTGGGTGAAGCCCACCTTGCCCAGCGCCTTCATCACCTTGGGACGCGTGAAGGCCTCCGACAGGAAGAGCACGTCCGGATGCAGGTCCTGCACCTCGCGGATGAGCCAGTGCCAGAACTGCATGGGCTTGGTGTGCGGATTGTCCACGCGGAAGGTGCGCACGCCGTGGTCCACCCAGAACAGGACGACGGACTTCAGCTCCTGCCAGAGGGCGTCGCGCGCGGGGCCCATCCAGTCGAAGTTGACGATGTCCTCGTAGCGCTTGGGCGGGTTCTCCGCCGTCTTGATGGTGCCGTCCGGGCGGTGCTGGAACCACTCCGGATGTTCCTTCACGTAGGGGTGGTCCGGCGCGCACTGGAACGCGAGGTCCAACGCCACCTCGATGCCATGCGCCTTCGCCGCGTCCACGAACGCGGCGAAGTCCGCGAACGTGCCCAGCTCCGGATGGATGGCCTTGTGGCCGCCCTCCTTCGCGCCAATGGCCCAGGGGCTGCCCACGTCACCGGGCTGCGCGTTGAGGGTGTTGTTCTTCCCCTTGCGCGCGGTGCGGCCGATGGGGTGGATGGGCGGGAGGTAGACGGTGTCGAAGCCGAGCTTCTGGATGTAGGGCAGCCAGTCCTGCGCGTCCTTGAAGGTGCCGTGCGTCTTGCCGTCGCGCTTCGCCGAGCGCGGGAAGAACTCGTACCAGGCCGCGTTGCGCGCCTTCTCCCGGTCCGCGAAGACCTCCAGCACCTCGTCATAGCGGCGCGCGAGCGACCGGTCGGGGTGCCGCGACGCGGTGTCCGCCAGCTCGGGCGACAGGGCGACGAGCAGGTGTTCCGGCGAGGGTGGGGTGCGCAGGCGCGCCCCTGCCTCGGCGAGCGAGCGGGCGTCCTCGGCGGAGACGGCCTTCGCGCGCACGGCGGCGCCTTCCAGCAGGGCCGCGCCTTCGAGCAGCTCGCTCTTCACGTCGCGGCCCGCGTCCACCTTGCGCTTCAGCTCGTGCGCCCAGGTGCGGAAGAGATCCGGCCACGCTTCAATCGTGTATTCGTAGCGGCCATTGCGGGCGAGGGGGATGACACCCTCCCACGCGTCGTTGCTTTTGGGGGTGAGGGGTACCTCCGCCCATTCGGTCTTCTGGGCGGCGGGGGTGACCTGGCGCCAGCGCGCGACGGCCACGAGGACGTCGTGGCCTTCCTTGAAGATGTCCGCGCGGACGGTCAGGCTCTCTCCGGCGATGCGCTTGATGGCGTAGCGCCCTGCGTCCAGCTCCGGCTGGACGCTCTCGATGAACACGCTTCCGAGTCGGTCGGTCATATCGGCTGGCGGTGCCTTATAGGACTGTGAGTGGGTGGCTCCAGGCGGCAATGTGCGGGTGTTGTTGATTGAAGAAGGCGACCGCCTGGTCGCGTTGGCCGGTCAACGTTAGGGATGGAGGGGACAGGCGACTACCCTCAGGGGCTGGGTGAACGGGCTTCGATAGTTGAAGCTGGGATCCGCCCCACCGGTTGCGGTATCCGGGAAGAACATGGCGCCTACCGACTCCTCCGCTCAGCAAGCGAGTGACCTGTCGGCCGATCGCGACCTGCTGCGGCAGGTGGCGCTCGGCAGCGCGGAGGCCATGCGCGCGGTGTACGCGCGGTGTTCAGCGCGGGCGTTCGCCATCGCGGTCCGGTTGCTGCCCACGCGCGCGGACGCGGAAGAGGTGCTGCAGGAGGCCTTCCTGGACGTGTGGCGGCGTGCGCGGGAGTTCGATCCCTCGCGCGGCGGACTGGAGACGTGGGTCACGACCATCGCGCGCACGCGCTCCATCGACCGGCTGCGTTCGTTGGGGACGGTGTCGCGGATGGTGGAGGGCGTAGGCCAGCAGCCGCCCCCGGTGAGTGCGATGCCGCCGGCGCCGGATGCCTCCGCGTCCACGAAGCAGGAGCAGGCGCGGGTGCGCGAGGCGCTGACGCAGCTGCCGCCGGAGCAGCGCGAGGTGGTGATGCTCGCGTACTTCGAGGGCCTGTCGCAGAGCGAGATCTCCGAGCGCACGGGACACCCGCTGGGCACGGTGAAGACGCGGGCGCGGCTGGCGCTGGAGAAGCTGGCGGTGTTGTTGGAAGAGCACCCCACCGCGGCGTCCGGTTGAGCTGAGCAGGACATCCGTCCCGGTCCGCGGGGATGGGCGGTGGAGCAGGCCCGGGCCGTGTCTGCCTTGCCGCCGCCGCGGGTCACCCCAAACGTTGCGACTGTTTCGAGAACCCCAGGGAGGGGCGGACATGCGCAAGGTGAAGGATCCGGGTGTGGCGTTGATGAACGATCGCGAGATGAAGCTGGTGCTGGCCAGTGCGCCGCGAAACCTCATGGAGCTGTCGGAGCGCGAGCTCAAGGGGATGGTGAAGCGGGCGCGCGGGATGATGGACAAGTACACGCAGCGCTCGCACATGCTGCGGCGCGAGGCGTCCGGCAAGCGCGTCCCCACGCGCAGCCGCAAGGCGGAAGGGGACATGAACACCCGGCGCAAGGCGGCGCTGTTCCGCACGGCGCTGTCGCGCTTCGAGATGCAGCTGGGCCGGATGGAGCGCGCGGCGATGCGCAAGGCCCGGCCCGCGATGCGCAAGGCCCGCCCCGCGATGCGCAAGCGGCCCGTGGCGAGGAAGGCGACGCGTGCCACGCCCCTGCGCAAGAAGACCGCGATGGCGAAGCGGACGGCGCGGCCCGCGGGCTACGCGCGCCGGGGGCAGGTGAAGGGCGGGGCGCGCAAGGCGCAGGGCTTCTCGTCCATGAAGACGCAGGCGCACCGGGCCTCGCAGGGCCGCCGGACGCAGGCGCGCCGGGATGCGACGCGCTAGCGCTTCGTCACCGCGTCCGCCTCACGGGGGAGTGGGGCGGACGCGGAAGAGGGCCCGGCGATGGTAGAAGCCGGCCCATGCGGACCCAATGGATCATCGGCGGGGTGTTGGGGGTGGCGCTCGCCGTCGTGCCCCGCGTGCTCGCCCACTTCGAGCCCGGCGCCTATGAAGCGGCGCGCTCGTTCGTCCCCTCCAGCCCCCACTCAGCCTGGGGGCGGCATCAGCGGGCCGGTGAAGCCGACCTCCAGCCCTCCGTATTCGGACGGGGCCAGGGTCAACGTCCAGCCGTGCAGCTCCACGACGTTGTGCACGATGTGCAGGCCCAGGCCCTGGCCTTGAGGATCCCGGGTGCGGGCCGCGTTGCCCCGGAAGCGGCGCTCCAGGAGTCGTGAGCGCTCCTCGTCCGAAATGCCCGGTCCATCGTCGATGACGCGCAGGTGGAAGGTCTGCTGGCGCGTCGTCTCCAGCACCACCGCCACGTGGCCGTCCAGGCGTCCGTAGCGGATGCCGTTGAGCACCACGTTGCTCACCGCCTGCTCCAGCAGCGTCTCGTCTCCCATCACCCACGTAGGCTTCGCCGGCACGCCGCTCTCCAGGGTCATCCGCTGGGGCCTCGCGATGGGCTGGTGCCGGCCCAGCACCCGCGACACCAGCGCGTTCAGGTCCACCGGCGCGTGCTGCACCTGGGGGGCTCCGGCCTCCAGCCTCGCGGCCGCTCCCAGGTTGTGCACCAGCGAGGCCATGTAGTGCGCCTCGCTCATCGCGGAGTGCATCAGCGTGGGCTCCAGCGGCTCTCCTGCCAGGATCCGCTGCTGCATCGCGGCCAGGTGGCCCTGCAGCACCGTCAGCGGCGTCATCACGTCGTGCGTGGTGTTGGCCAGGAAGTCGCGCAGCGTCTGCTCGCGCGCCTCCTGGTGCGCCATCTGGGCCTGGATCTCCGCCCGTGCTTCCTGGAAGGCCCTTGCCAGCTCCGCGATCTCGTCGTGGCCCCGCACCGTCACCGGCTGCTGGTAGTGGCTGCCGGAGGAGGCGCGCACCTCCTCCGTGAGCCGGCGCAGCCGCTGCATCACCGGCCCCAGCGCCAACACCATCGCGGACAACAGGATGAACGTGGGCACGCCCCAGATGTACAGCGGGGGCAGGCCCACCTCCGGCGAGTCGGCAGGCTCCACGCGCCGGGCCAGCACGTACGCGCACGGCCCGCCGTCCCAGGGCATGCGCAGGAGCAGGTCCTGCACCAGCGCGCCGTCCTGCTCCTTCGTGTAGCGGCGCACGCCGACGCCGTCCGCCAGCGCCCCTTCGCGCAGGTCGTCGTCCAGCACGGGGGCCTGCGCATTGGCCGACACGAACCTGCCGTCGAACGGGAAGAGGCTCACCGGCGGCAACCGTCTTCCGAACGGACCCCGGTCGCCGGTGCGTCCCCGGGGCGGTCCATCGCTGCCCGGTTCGCGGGGCCCGGAGCCCGGTGCTTCACCCGGGGACGGGCCGTTGGGTGCGCCCGACGGTGGACCGTCTCCCAGATTGGGGACACCCTCGCGCTCCCACGGTGGACGCTGGGAGCGGGTGCGCACCATCCAGGTGTCGGGCGCGGACTCGCAGCGCTCGCGTCCACCGGATTGCATCTGCGTCAGGACGGACGCGGCGATGACCTCATCCGTCGTGCGCCGGCGCACCGAGTGCTCCACCTGCACCAGCGCGAACACCGCGGGCACCGTCACCGCCACCGCCGTGAGCGCCAGGCGCAGTCGCAGCTTCACGCATCCTCCCCGGGGACCAGTCGGTAGCCCACACCCCACACCGTCTCCACGCACTTCACCGGGCCCAGCTTGCGCCGCAGCCGCGAGACGTGGACGTCCAGCGTGCGCTCCGTGCCTTCACGCTCCGGATCCAACACGTGCTCCACCAGCCACTGCCGCGTCACGGCCTCCTGGGGCCTGCGCGCCAGCGCCGCGAGCAGCTCGAACTCCACCCGCGTGAGCTCCACCGGACGCCCCTGCACCTGGACGGCGTGCGCCTGGAGGTCGATTCTCAGCGGGCCCACCTCCACCACCGCCTGCTCCTTCTGGAGGGTGTCCTTCTGGAGGGTGGGGCGGCGCAGGCGTGCTCGCACGCGCTCCACCAGCTCCTCCGGCCAGAAGGGCTTGGTCATGTAGTCGTCCGCGCCCAGCTTCAGCGAGCGGACCTTGTCCAGCGTGTCGTTGCGCGCGCTCAGGATGAGCACCGGAACCTCCGAGAAGGTCCGCAGTGCCTTGAGCATGTCCAGACCGTAGGTGCCGGGCAGCATCAGGTCCAACACCACGAGGCTCACGTCCGGAAGCTCGCCGGCCACCAGCATGCGGCCCTCGCGCCACCAGAGCGGTTCGAAGCCCGCGCCCCTCAGGTGCCCGACGATCTGCGAACCCAGCGGATCGTCATCCTCCACCAGCAGGATGCGGTCACCCATGCGCCAGCGCTCCCTTCGGCCCGGGAGCCCCGGAGGCTTCCGGGGCTCCCACCCACCCTGGTTCACGGCGTCCCGGCGTCGAAGCCCGGCGGAGGACCTCCGAAGCCGCCGTCGCCCGGGGGCGGGCCCATGCCGCCGTCACCGAACGGCGGGGGACCGCCACCCCCGCCGCCTCCGCCACCGCCGCCCGGGATGGCGCACTGCTCGTTGGCGAGCGAGGAGCGGATGATCAGCGTCTTGGAGGCCAGCATCGCGCCGTCCGCCATGCGCTGGGTCGCGAACAGGTAGTTGCCCACGCTCTCCGCGGAGACGACGTTGTCGTTCGCGTTGGTCGTGTCCCGGGCGCCGCGCGTGTTGTAGAGCGGCTGGTGGTTGACGATGTCGTCGTTGAGCGTGTCGTCGAAGAACAGCTGCGAGGTGACGAACTCCTGGCCGCCCACGCGCACGGTGAAGTGGATGTGGATGGTGCGGCTGCTGTACCAACCGGGGAAGCACGTGTCGAAGTCCGCCCGGCCGTTGGCGTCCGTGGTCTGCACGCCGCGGAACCACCGCGCCGCGCGGGCCACCGGGTCGCCGGAGGTGCAGAAGTCGCTGGCGTCCTCGCCGGAGTAGAGCCCTTCGGGCGCGGCGTGCCAGATGTCCACCGTGGCGTTCGGGATGGGCTTGCACGTCTCATCCACGATGAGGAACGCCAGCCGCACGGGCAGACCGTCGTGCCCTTCGCTGATGTCCTTGCGCTCCACCGTCGTCGCGTAGCAGGGGCCCAGCGTGGACTCGCAGGTGAGCGCGCACACGGTGCCGATGCCGGCGGCGAACGGATCCGGGTAGCTGGCCGCGGCCGTCATCGCCGCGGTGCCGCCGGTGGCCCACACGCCGGGGTCCGTGACGCCCGCGTCGGTGTCGGTGCCGCCGCCGGTCGGGTCGTCCGTCTCGCTGCCACCGCAGGCGACGAGCAGCTTGCCCAGGGGAACCGCGGCCAGGGTCAGGCCGATGCCGCGCAGCATGCCTCGACGGGTGAGGGCCTTGGGGAGAAGGTCCTGAGGGGTTTCGCTCTTCATCCGGTGGTTCCTCCGGGAGCTGGGGAGCCGGGAGCGGCGGGGGTGCCACTCACGGGACCCTCCGGGGCTGACCGGAGGGCGAACCGGGTTATCGCCAGAGAATCTTAAGCAACCCTTACGCGCGGGGACCGGCGCTCAGGAAAAGCGCACCACGAAGGCCGCGAGCAGGGGACCCGCCGCCTGGCCGTCCGCCGTCGAGCGCGGGCCTCCTTCGGAGAGCTTCGCGCCCAGCTCCTCCAGGGCGGGCTTCATCTCCTCGAAGGCGCGTGCCGCCGCGTCGGCGTTGTCGAAGAAGCGCGGATGCCGCAGCCACCCCGCGATGCCGCTGGTGATGGAGTGGAAGGAGCGCGCGTCATCCGCTTCGTAGGTGAGGCGCAGGTTGCCACCGCGATGGCCCTCGTCGCGCACCACGATGCCGCCCTGGCTGCCTTCGCCCCCCAGCGTCGAGCCCGACGCGTATTCGCTCCAGCCCGTGTCCTGGTCCATGCCTCCACCCTTAGCACCGCGCGCTCGCTCATGGGCGGAGTGTCGGGGAAGCGCCACGCCGTTCCGCGAGGCTCCGGACAGGAAGGGCGAGGGGTCGTGCACCCCGGGGTGCGCCCCTGTTGTCACCCCCCTTGCACCGCCCCAGTTTTGAGGTGGGCTTCAACGGGGGGCCGCCTTCATGTCCGTCGAACCGTTTCATTCACCACGTTACTCCGAGGAGGTTGTGCCCTTCCTCGCGGGCGACGGTCGCGCGCTGCACCTGGTGCACCTGCGCGGACAGGAGGAGCCGGCCAAGGGGCCGGTGGTGCTGGTGCATGGCGCGGGCGTACGCGGCAACATCTTCCGCGCACCCGTGCGCCAGACGGTGGTGGATGCGCTCATCGACGATGGCTACGACGTGTGGCTGGAGAACTGGCGCGCGAGCATGGACGTGGAGCCCGGCGAATGGACGTTGGACCAGGCCGCCGTGCTGGACCACCCGCCCGCCATCCGCACCATCCTGGAAGAGACCGGGCATGACACCGTCAAGGCGGTCATCCACTGCCAGGGGTCCACCAGCTTCGCGATGGCCGCGGTGGCGGGCCTGCTGCCGGAGGTGGACGTCATCGTCAGCAACGCGGTGTCGCTGCACCCGGTGGTGCCCGCGTCCGCGAAGCTGAAGCTGCGCTACGCCGTCCCGCTGGTCTCCCAGTTGACGCCGTACCTGGATCCGCAGTGGGCCTTCGGCGGCCCCACGCGCACGGCCCGGGCGCTGACGCGCGTGGTGAAGGCGACGCATCACGAGTGCGACAACCTGGTCTGCCGCTGGACGAGCTTCACCTACGGCACGGGCTTCCCGGTGCTGTGGCGGCACGAGAACCTGAACGCCCGCACGCATGACTGGCTCCAGCACGAGTTCGGGCCGGTGCCCTTCAGCTTCTTCAAGCAGATGGAGGCGTGCGTGCGCGCGGGCCACCTGGTGCCGGTGGAGCACTTCACCGCGCTGCCGGAGGACCTGGGCGAGCGCGAGCCCCAGACGGACGCGCGCTTCGTCTTCCTGGCGGGCGAGGAGAACCGCTGCTTCCTCGCGGAGAGCCAGCGCCGCAGCTTCGAATACATGGACCGCTTCCAACCAGGCCGGCACGCGCTGCACGTGTTGCCCGGCTACGGCCACCTGGACGTCTTCATGGGCAAGTACGCGGCCCAGGACGTCTTCCCCCTCCTCCTCGCCGAGCTGGATCGCCCGGTGTGACGAAAGGCCTGCCATGTTCCTCCCCAGACGCATCCAGCGGCAGTCGGGTCGGTATTCGCGCGTGGATGACATCCCGTACGCGCTGCCGGTGAACTCGCAGGGGTCCCCGGCCCTGGTGGCCGCCTTCAAGGTGGATGCGCGGCGCGTGGCCGCGCTGCTGCCCGGCAATGAACTGCACCCGCTGCGCGTGTCCAGGGACAAGGGCGTGCTGCTCATCTCCGTCATCGACTACAAGAAGACGGACATCGGCGCGTACATCGAGTTCAGCATCGCGCTGGCGTGCACGCATGGGCGCAGGCCCGCGCCGCCGCTGCTGCCGCTGCTGTTCCCCAAGCGTTACGGTGTGGGGCAGTACGTGGTGGACCTGCCGGTCAACACGGAGGTGTCCGTGAAGGGCGGCAAGGGCATCTGGGGCATGCCCAAGCACCTGGCCCGCCTGGACTTCCGGATGGAGGACGGGTCGGTCAGCAGCCGCTACGCGGAAGGAGGCCAGGAGGCGGTGCGCGTGCGCATTGAACGGCCGGCGCACGCGTGGCTGCCCATCCGGACGTCGGCGGTGAACTACTGCGCGTTCCGCGGGATGCTGATGAAGTCCACCATCTACTTCCGGGGCCGGTTCGGCTTCCGGCTCGGGAGCAAGGCCTGGGCCACGCTGGAGTTGGGGGACCACCCGCGCGTGCAGGCGCTGCGGGACCTGAGCATCTCCCCGCGCGCGTTCTTCACCGGGTTCTTCCCGTCGTCGAGCGGCGTGCTGGATGACCACTTCGAGGCGTGGTTCCTCACCCAGCCCACGCTGCCCATGGACACGTATCCGGAAGGGCTGGAGAGCGTCGTGGACCTGGGACAGGACCAGACGCCGATGCCGCCTCCGGACGGGGCCCGGGTGTCGACGCGGAGCATCTCCGAAAGCACGCAGGGCGTCTGGCCATGAAGCGCGGCGAGCTTCTCCACCTGGCGAACGCGTGCCTGCTGTTCCTGTGCGTGTCCATGTACCTGGGCACGGGGTGGTCGCTCATCCTGTTCACGTTCCCCATCGCGCCCCAGCTCACGGTGGACAATTACTACCTCCAGTTCGTGCCGCAGGTGCAGGCCGCGACGCGCTTCTTCACCGGCATGACGATGGTGATGCTGCTGTCGGCGGTGGTGCTGGCGTGGCGGGAGCGGAGGTCCGCGCTGCGGTGGTATCCGTTGATGGTGCTGCTGGCCGTGGTGGTGGCCACGCTGCTCACGCGCATCTTCATCTTCCCGTACAACGACGAGATGGCGGCCGGCATCACGTCGCCCGAGCGGCTGGCGGAGGTGCTGGGCGCGTGGATGCGGATGAACCGCATCCGGGTGGGGCTGTGGACGGTGCAGTGGCTGTCCATGCTGGGCTACTTCGTGCACCGCGTGCTGCGCGCCGAGCATCCGGTGGGTGCCCGCTCGCCACGCTTCGGGCTGTCCATCCCGCCGCGCCGGGAGGTCCACGCATGAGCCCGGGCCTGCCGCGGCGGCTGGAGCGCCTGTCCCGCACCCACGGGCGCGGATGGCGCTGGGCGCTCGCGGCGATCGGGTGGATCACCGTCGTGTCCGGCGTGGTGCAGATGTTCCTGCCCGGCACGGAGCTGCGCCTCATGCAGGCGGATGCGTCCGCCGCGCCCGCGCACTTCTTCCGCATCGTGGGGATGTTCATGGTGCTGTTCGGCGGCCTGCTGCTGCACGGCCTGCACGAGCCCCGCGCGAACCCCGCGGCCTTCCTGTGGTCGGGGCTCCAGAAGGTCGGGGCGTGCCTGATGGTGGCGGTGGCCGTCGCGCGGGGACTGCTGTCGCCGGTGTCGCTGCTCGTGGCGGCGTTCGATGCCCTGTCGGCCGCGCTGGTGCTCGGGTTCTACGTGACGCTGCGCCAGCGCGAGCAGGTCATCTCCGTGCTCAAGCCGCCTTCGGAGGTGGAGCCGGGCGATGACACCGGCCCCGTCTCGGTCGCGCCCATCGAGCCCGGTGTGGAGCCCTTCGCGGGTTCGCAGGCGGCCTTCCAGGGAGAGGCCGCTGAACCCCGCCGCTCCCTGGTCCTGGCGGGTGGCGGCATGCGCGTCGCCTGGCAGTCGGGGGTGTTGCGCGCGCTGACGGACAAGGGGCTGACCTTCGCGCATGCGGACGGCACGTCGGGCGGCATCATCACCCTGGCGATGTGGCTGTCCGGCTTGTCTCCCGCCGAGATGTGCGAGCGGTGGCGGACCCTGCGCGTGAAGGACTTCGTGTCCCTGATGCCGCTGGATGCGTACGCGCGTCCCTGGAGGCTCGAGGCGCTGGGCGACGCGGACGGCATCGTGGAGCGCGTCTTCCCGCACCTGGGCATCGACGTGGACGCCGTGCGCGCGAGCCGCGAACGCGCGGGCACCTTCAACGTCTGTGACTTCGGCCGGAAGACCAACGAGGCCATCCCCCACACCGACGTGGACCGCGACCTGCTGGTGGCCGGCATCTCCCTGCCGCTCTTCATGCCGCCCGTGTCGAAGGACGGTCGGCTCTACCTGGACTCGGTGTGGATCCAGGATGCGAACGTGATGGAGGCCGTGCGGCGCGGGGCGGACGAGGTGTGGGTCGTCTGGTGCATCGGCAACACATCCGGCTACGGCAAGGGCTTCTTCCACCAGTACGTCAACATGATTGAACTCAGCGCGAACGGTGCGCTCTTCGCCCAGCTGGAGCAGGTGCGCGAGCTCAACGCGCGCATCCTCGCGGGCGAACACGTTCCGGGACACCCCCGGCCCATCGTCGTCCACCTCATCAAGCCGGAGCGGCCCCTGCCGTTGGATCCGGACTTCTACGCGGGACATGTCACCGCCGCGTCCCTCATCGACCAGGGCTACTCGGACGCCTGCCGCTACCTGCGCTCGGCGGACCCCCAGGGCCTGCCCCTCAACCCGGAGATCACGCAGATGACTGAATCCGCCCCTGAACTGACCTTCCGCGAGACCATGTCCGGTCCACTGGCCCTGGGCACCACCGACCCCGAGGCGGGAGCCCACGATGGTCGCTCCACGCTCTTCACCATGCACTGCACCATCAGCATCGACGACATGGACGCGTTCGTCCGCGACCCGTCCCACGCCGCCCGGCTGGTGGCCCACATCCAATATCGGCCGCTGGGGGACGACCTGCCCGTGCAGCAGGGGAGCTTCAACCTCTTCCGTCCCACCGACGACCCCACCACGCAGATCATGAGCTACGGCCTGAACTTCCAGGCCCACGACCGCGAGTACTACCTGGAGGGGACGAAGACCCTCCACGACGACGCGGGGCCGGACCTCTGGCGGGACACCACGCGCTTGTACTGCCACCTGCACGAAGGCACCGACGCGCGAGGCCCCGTGGTGGGCTCCGGCATCCTGGTGCTGAGCCTGCGGGAGCTGCTGCAACTGGTCACCAGCATGCGCTCCTCGCGCGAAGGCGTGGAGGGACTGCAGATCATCACCCGGTTCGGCAAGCTGTTCATGGGCGCGCTCTGGGACCTCTACTCGCTCCGGGCGCGGGGCGGCTCGGACGCGAAGGAGCTGCATGAAAACGAGGTCTGAACACTTCGACGTCGTCATCGTGGGTTCGGGTTTCGGCGGTTCGGTGATGGCGTGGCGCCTGGCGGAAGCGGGCCTGCGGGTGTGCGTGCTGGAGCGCGGCAAGGCGTACCCGCCCGGTTCGTTCCCCCGGAGTCCGCACGACATGCGCCGCAACTTCTGGGACCCGCGCCAGGGCCTGCACGGCCTCTTCAACCTGTGGTCCTTCAAGGGGCTGGGGGGCGTGGTGTCCTCGGGCCTGGGCGGTGGGTCGCTCATCTACGCCAACGTGCTCTTGCGCAAGGACGAGAAGACCTTCATCCACGAGGACCCGCGCGACGGGGGCTATGAGAACTGGCCCGTCACCCGCGAGGATCTGGAAGCGCACTACGACGCCGTGGAGCGGATGATGCGCGTGCAGCGCTACCCGCTGGAGCACGCGCCCTATGCCTCCACCGCGAAGACGCAGGCCATGCGGCTGGCCGCCCAGCGCCTGGGCCGCGCCGCGGACTGGCAGCTTCCTCCGCTGGCGGTGACGTTCGGGAACCCCGGCGAGGCACCCGTGCCGGGCGAGCCCATCCGCGAGGAGCATCCCAACCTCCACGGCCGCACGCGCACCACCTGTCACCTCTGCGGCGAGTGCGACATCGGCTGCAACACCGGCAGCAAGAACACGCTCGATTACACGTACCTCTCCGCGGCGAAGCGCGCCGGGGCGGAGCTGCGCACGCGCGCCGAGGTGACGGAGCTGTGGCCCGCCGACGGTGGGGGCTACGTCGTGCAGTACCTGGATCACCGCGACGTGACGGAGGAGACGCCGCGCGAGGGCCCCCAGTCGATGCAGCCGCGCACCACCGTGACGGCGGACCGGCTGGTGCTGGCGGCGGGCACGTTCGGCACCACGTACCTGCTCTTGAAGAACCGGCGGCACTTCCCCGCGCTCAGCGACCAGTTGGGGGCGCGCTTCTGCGGCAACGGGGACCTGCTGGGCTTCATGCGGCAGTGCCGCGACACCAGCACAGGCAAGGCGCTGCCTCGCATCCTGGATGGCGGGCACGGGCCGGTCATCACCAGCGCGCTCCACTTCCGGGGCGCGGAGGAGGGCGGCACCGGACGGGGCTACTACATCGAGGACGCGGGCTTCCCGGAGTTCGTCAACTGGCTCTACGAGGGTGCGCACCAGGTGCCGTTGCTGAAGCGTGGCCTGCGGCTGGGCTGGCGCCTCGTGCGCGGCTGGACGGGCCTCACGCGCGACTCGGATGTGAGCGAGGAGATCGCCGAGCTGTTGGGCGACTGCCTGGGCTCCGCGACGTCGCTGCCGCTGCTGGGCATGGGGCGCGACATCCCCACCGGGCACATGCGCCTGACGGAGGACGGGATGCTGGACATCGACTGGAAGCTGAGCGGGTCGAAGGCGTACTTCGACCGCGTGCGCCAGTCGATGGCGGACATCGCCACCGCGCTCGAAGGGAAGCTGGTGCAGAACCCGCTCAGCTACCTGAGCCGGGTCATCACCGTGCACCCGCTGGGGGGCTGTCCCATGGGGTCCGCGCCGGAGTCGGGCGTGGTGGACTCGACGGGTGAGGCGTTCGGGCACCCGGGCCTGTACGTGGCGGACGGCGCGATGATGCCGGGCCCCACCGGACCCAACCCCAGCCTCACCATCGCCGCGCTCGCGGACCGCTTCGCGGATCACCTCATCGACGCCCATCACCACGACGCGCCCGTCCACGGGTGGCGCCGGACGGAGGAGGAGGCATGGCCGTCCGCTCCACGGATGTGAGCCGGCATGTCGGCCCGCTCTCGCGCCCGCTTCCCGCCCGGCTCCGGGCGCGGCGCCACGCGCGGCGGGCCCCTCTCCGGGACACGCCTCCGGGCAAGCCGATGGTGGCCTGGTACGACCCCGGGGTGCTCGCGAAGACGGGCCTGAAGTCGCTGCTGTCGGAGACCATTGGACGGCAGGCGGACCGGCGGCTGCTGGACGCGGTGGCGCGGCCGCAGCCGCTGGCGTTCGACTACTCGGAGGACGGTGACGGGAAGGCCCGCGAGGAGCTGTGGCTGGACTACGTCTCGGACCTGGGTGACGGCTGGGACTCCACCTACGCGGTGGCGTCCGCCGTGATGGCGCCGACGCTGGAGGTGCGGGACGCGACGGGACAGGTGCACCACACCGAGGGCGGCGACGTGCTCGTGTTCGGTGGGGATGAGGTGTACCCGACCGCGAGCGTGGAGGAGTACCAGGCGCGCACGGTGGTGCCGTACGAGGACGCGCTGAACGACCGCCGCCACCGGCCGCACCTGTTCGCGGTGCCGGGCAATCACGACTGGTACGACGGGCTGGTGTCCTTCACGCGCCTGTTCTGCCAGGGCCGGCGCTCCAGGGGCTGGCAGACGCGGCAACAGCGCAGCTACTTCGCGCTGAAGCTGCCGCACGGTTGGTGGCTGTTGGGTACGGACATGCAACTGGAGTCCGACCTGGATGCGTCGCAGGTGGAGTTCTTCCGCAAGGTGGCCGCGCAGATGGGCTCCGATGACCGCGTCATCCTCTGCAACGCGGAGCCGGCGTGGATCAAACAGCAGGTGAAGCCTCACGCGGGGCGCGGCTTCCTGGACAACAACATCGACTTCCTGGAGCAGCGGATCCTGGGCAAGCGGGTGAGCGTGTTCCTGGCGGGGGACCTGCACCACTACCGTCGGCACGAGAACACGGAAGGGCGGCAGAAGATCGTCGCGGGTGGGGGAGGGGCCTTCCTGCATCCCACGCACCTGCCCCGGGTGGACACGCGTCCGGACGGCTTCGTGTTGAAGGAGTGCTTCCCGTCCCAGAAGACGTCCCGGGAGCTGACCTGGCGCAACCTGCTGTTCCCCGCCATCAACCCCTGGTTCGCCGCGTTCATGGGCTTCGTGTACGCGCTGCTGGGGTGGGGCGTGGCCGCGAACCTCAACGAAGGCGCCGTGTCCGCGCCACCCCTGCGCGAAGTCCTCAGCGCCGCGCTGCAGAGCACGGGTTCGTTGCTGGTCGCCGCGGGAACGCTGCTGGGCGCCATCGCCTTCGCGGACGACCGCAGAGGCAAGGCCTGGCAGAAGGTGTCCGGAGGCGTTCACGGGGCGGCGCACCTGGTCGTCGCGTTGCTGCTGACCTGGGGCGTGTCCTCCGTCGCCGCGCCCCTGGCGAGCGAGCTGCAATGGAGCCTGCGGCGCGACTTCCTGAGCGGCCTGCTGCTCTTTGGCGGGGGCGCGCTGGTGGGCCCCCTGGTGGTGGGCGTGTACCTGCTGTTGTCGCTCAACGTGTTCTCGTGTCACCCCAATGAGGCGTTCTCCTCGCTGGCCATTCCGGACTGGAAGAACTTCCTGCGGCTCCACTTCGACAAGGACGGGGAGCTGACGGTGTATCCGGTGGGCCTGCGCCGGGTGCCGCGCCGGTGGCAGCACGGCCATTCTCCAGAGGAGCCGGTCTGGGTGCCGGACCCGCGCGACCACCGGGCCACGCCCCCCGCGCTCATCGAGCCGCCCGTCGTCATCGGGCGCTCGAAGGCACCGCCGCTGACGTTGGGCACCGGTCAATTGGCACCCGCCCTCGTGACGCAGGACGAACAGCCTCCGGCCGGCCCGGTTTGAGTGGCGCGAGCCGAAGTCCTACGCTGGGCGGTCATGAAGGCGATGCTCTTGTCCCTGCTGCTCCTCGGTGCCGCACCGCCCGGTGCCGCGCCGTCGTCCCTTCCTCCCGAAGCGCTGGGCGCGCCCCCGCTGGTGGATGCGTCGCCCACGGCGTGGGCCTGCACCATCGACACGCTGCGCGCGGGCAAGGAGTGCGTCTTCGAGGCGGAGCTGCCGCCTCCCGGCGCCCCCAACGCTGACGTGGAGCACGCCAACCTCCAGCTGCTCAAGGAGGCGTCGCGCGCCCTGTGTTCGGAGGCCATCAGCAACGCCCGGGACGGCGTGGCGGATGACAAGCTCGTCTCCGTCTGCGAGCGCAAGTACGCCACCGTGGTGGGCCGCTGCGGCCTGGATGGCAACTCACCGGTGGTGGATTCGAAGGGACGCTTCGCGCCCGCGGCCCGCGCCTGCTACCGGGCGCTGTCCACCGTGCTCCAGGACGTGCAGTTGATGGCCGCCGTGGCCTCCTCCTGCTGCGAGTGCGCCGCGCGCAGCCACTGCCCGGGCAACGGGGAGGCCTGCTACGCGGACGTGTCGCGCCAGCAGGCCGGGCCCGGCACGCTCGCGTGTCTGGACGAGCGCTGCCGTGACGCCTGTTCGATGATGCTGCCCCCGTCCGCGTCCATTCCCCGTCCGCCCCCGTCGCGCGCGAGCCAGGACACCGGCTCCGCGGCGCTGTAACCCACCGTCCCTTTCGAAAGAGGCTCGCGCCATGCTCCGTTTCCCGATGCTGACCCTGCTGGGCGCGCTCGCCACCGGCTGCGGTGCCGCGCACTCGCATGTGAACCTGGAGGACCGCGCCCTCACGGACGCGCCGGCGCCCCAGCCGGCCCGGGTGCAGGCCCAGGCCCGGCCGCCCGCGGAGAACCCGCCGCCGTCGCCCCAGGATGCCCGCGCATTCACGGCCCGCTACCCCACGCCCGCCACCTGCGAGGGCGCGGCCCGCAGGCTCCAGGCGACGTCGCGCGACGACGCGTGGCTGGCGCTGAAGGTGTGCTCGGAGTCGCCCGCGTTCACGCAGCTGGGCGCGGTGCTGGGCAGCGCGTGGGCCGAAGACCTGCGCGTGCGTCCGGACGCCGCCAACCTCATCGCCCGGGTGGTGGCCCACCGGGGTGGCAGCGTGGATGGCGAGTTGCGCCTGCTGCACTCGCGCAAGGTGCCCATCTTCTCGCTCGCGTCCGCCATCGCGCAGCCGGACACCTACCGGGGCCGCTACGTGCTCTTGCGCGCCCAGGTGGCGGATCAGCGCCTGGACGGTGAGCGTCCCACGCTGTGGCTGGTGGAGCAGGGCCTCCAGTCCGTGGGCTCGCAGCGCGAGGTGGGGGTGACGTACCACTCGGACAGCGTGTCGGAGACGTCCGGCGACCTGGGCGGACGCACGGCGATGACCGGTGAGGGGCGGGTGGGGGGTTCCATCTTCACGCGCGAGCGCACCGCCCGGTCCACGACGGAGCGGACCTACGACAACATCTCCGACGAGACGGGCCGCGAGGCCCTGGGCCGGCTGGCCTCCGCGGATCCGTTCCTGGAGACGCGCCGCGACTACGTCATCCTCGCGCGCTTCGACGGCCTGCGCGAAACGTCCGGCATGACGAACGACGAAGAGGACGAGGGTCCGAAGATCCCGGTGCTCACCATCGTGGGTTACCACCTGCCGCAGGCGCTCGCCGTCTACTAGCGCTTCGTCGGTGCCGCTGTCGTCGCCGTCGCGGTCAGGTCGCGTGACGGCGTGCCGGCGTAGATCTCCACGTCGGTGGCCACCCAGCTCCCCAGCCGCTCGCCGTAGGTGGTGTGCACCATCACGCCCTCGCGAAGCTGGGCCCGGGGCACGCGCTGGCCATCCCGCAGGATGCGCGTCGACGGGGCCACCTCGAAGGGCCGCTCCACGCCGTCGTCATCCCGCACCGTGAAGCCCCGGCTGCCCGCCGCGGTGACGGTCCCGTAGAAGTCGGGCACCTCGCTGGCCACCATCTCGCCCGCGCTGCCACTGCCGCCACTGCCCTCCGGCAGGGCCTCCAGGCGGGACAGAGGGAACACCGCGAGCGCCGAACCCGGCGTCCGTACCTCCTCGGCCGTCCCTCCCCGGGACTGACACGCGGCGGCGAGCAGCCCCAGCCCCCCGAGCAACAGCAGCATCCCCCGTCCCTGTCGCATGGCACCCTCCTCGCGGTCCCCTCCAAGATGGGCTGGAAACCCACGCCGACAAGCGTCCCCGGGAGGTAGGGCAGGCCCAGTGTCCTGGGGGGCACTGCGGCCGTGACTCCGGGAGCAAACCGTGGCGCGACGCCCGCACCCCGGGAGTGGGGCAGGGGAGGGCGCTTGCTTCGCGAAAGCTAGTCCGGCCCGGACGCGAGGCCGTGCTTGCGCAGCAGCTTGCGCAGGTAGACGCGGTCGATGCCCGCCTCGCGCGACGCCTTGGAGACATTGCCGCCGCACCGCTCCAGCAGTGTCTTGAGGTAGTCGCGCTCGAAGCCTTCGATGAGGCGCTCCTTGGCCTCCTTGAAGGGCAGATCCAACGGCAGCGACAGCGTGTCCTCGGGGTCCAGGTCCGCCGCCGCGCGGGCTGCCTTGACGGGCGCCTCCGGCAGGTCCGGCAGGGCGGACTCGCCCAGGTTCACCACCCGGTCCACCACGTTGCGCAGCTCGCGCACGTTGCCGGGCCACGGGTACTGGGTGAGCAGGGCGCGCGTCTGATCCGACAGGGCGCTGGACTTCTTCCCCATGCGCTCCAGCACGGTGTCGATGAGCAGCGGGATGTCCTCCGGGCGCTCGCGCAGGGGCGGCAGCGTCGCGCGCAGCACCGCGAGCCGGTGGAACAGGTCCCCCCGGAAGCGGCCCGCCTTCACCGCGCCCTCCAGGTCCTGGTGCGTGGCGGCCACCACCCGCACGTCCACCGCGCGGTAGTCGTTGGCGCCCACGCGCTTGACCTGCCGGCGCTCCAGCGCGCGCAACAGCCGGGGCTGCACCTCCAGGGGCAGCTCCCCCACCTCGTCCAGGAAGACGGTGCCCCCGTGCGCGCGCTCGAAGGCGCCCGCGCGGTCCGCCTGCGCCCCGGTGAAGGCGCCCTTCACGTGGCCGAACAGCTCCGACTCCAGGAGCTGCGGCGCCACGCCCGCCAGGTCCACGATGACGAAGGGCCCCTTGGAGCGCGTCCCGTGCGTGTGCAGGGCCTCCGCGCACAGCTCCTTGCCGGTGCCCGTCTCACCCTGGATGAGCACGTCGGATTCGCCCTGCGCCAGCCGCTCCAGCAGGGTGAACAGCTCCCGCATGCGGCGGCTCGTTCCCACCAGGTTCCCGAAGCGTTCGCGGGTGGACAGCGGCATGGCGCGCGACTGTTCGCCCTCCGGCACCAGCTTCAGCTCCGTGGTGCCCAGCGTGAGCACCGCGCCCGGACGCACGTCCAGGGTGGTGAAGCGCATGCCCTCGCAGAAGGACCCGTTGCGCGAGCCCACGTCCACCGCCTGGATGGTGTCCTCGCGCACGTCCAAGAGCAGGTGGCTGCGGGAGACGGCGCGGTCCGCGATGACGATGTCCGACGCCGGATCCGCGCCCAGCCGGTAGCGCCCGGGGGTCAGCGGATAGCTCTGGCCCGCCTCCGGACCGGACAGCACCACCAGCCGCACCCGCACCCGCGTCGGGCGCAGGGCCGGGAGGGCATCCGTGCGGAGCAGCCGATCTTCCTCCCCGTTGTCGTCACCGAAGCGCGCCACGGCGCGCACCTTAACATGGGGAAATAGAAAGGCCCGGTCTCCCCGCGCGCGTTGTGAGGCCGCGCGTGCGGGGGGATCAGGCCCTCGACGAAAGAAGCGGTGCTGGAGAAGAGGTCCGTTAAGGCGCTGTGGCCGGTACCGCCGGCTTCGCGTGCTTGTAGAACAGCACCAGCGTGTAGCAGTGGAACTCGTTG
This sequence comes from Corallococcus praedator, assembly GCF_003612125.1. Taxonomy (GTDB): domain Bacteria; phylum Myxococcota; class Myxococcia; order Myxococcales; family Myxococcaceae; genus Corallococcus; species Corallococcus praedator. The sequence continues at coordinate 361 of NZ_RAWI01000017.1, read as the reverse complement.
TCGGAGGACTGGCAGACGACCCGGTCCACGATCTCGAGATCGGAGTTGCTCTTGATCCAGCGGGTGACGTTCTCACCCAACTCTTCCCGCTCCTTGGCCTTGGTAGCGGAGAAGACCTTCACGCCCGTGAACATCGCCTGCCACTCCTTGTGCGGTGGTGAGAAAAGGCTGACCGGGAGTTATCGCACACGCCGTTTCAAGGTGTCAAAAATGCGGCGCCCGGAATGTGGGGGAGTGCGAGGGGGCAAGGGAGCGGGACGCCCGGGGGTTTGCACGGTGGACGGCATGCATAGGTTCATCCGGTCGCACCCGGTCTGGATTGGGGCGGGGCCCGGAGCCGTGGCGGTTCCAGGGGCATGGG
>NZ_RAWI01000179.1 GCF_003612125.1 Corallococcus praedator | reverse complement strand
GGCCTGGGCCGAGGCGCGAGCAGGCGGGGGGCCCTGCTTGCCGGCCGGTGCCTCGCGGGTCGCGTGCGCCGCCTTCGCGGTCGTGTCCTCGTGCTCCTGGGGCGACGCGGACGTCCCACCGCGCGGGTTCGCGCGCGCCTCGAACTTGTGGACCGCGGCGGCGGGGGTCTTCGGCGCCTTCGCGGCCGGCTTCGCTTCCGGGCTGCGTCCCTTGCCAGCCTTCGGGGCCTTCGTGCGCGGGGCTTCCTTGGCGCTGCGTGCCTTGCCCGCCGACTTCGCGCTCTTCCCGGCGCCACCCTTCGCGCTCTTCGACGCGGGCGCCTTCTTCGCGGCCTTCGCTTCGGCCTTGTCCTCCTGCGCATCGCCCGTGCGAGGCGCTGCGCCCCGCTGGAAGGGATCATTCCCGAGGACACCCTTGGTCATGACTGGCTCCTTCGGAGCGCCGCGGCGGCGTCCTTGACGTGGTGGAGGGGAACGAACCCCAGGGCGGACTCGGCGCGTTCCCCGTCCGCGACCCAGGAGTAATGCATGTAGTCGAGCAGGGCCACCGGCAACGTGCCCGCCCCCAGCACCCCGAGCGCGCGAAGTGCTCCACGAAACAACGGCCCCGGCAGGGGGAGCGGTTGCGCGCCCGCCTGGCGGATGAGCCCGGACAGGGGCAGCACCCCCCGCCCCACGATGTTGAATTCCCCTGTCACGTCCGCCCTCAGGGCCAGGTGCAGCGCCCGGCCCGCGTCGTCCTCGTGCACCGCCTGCCAGAGCGGGTCGAAGCCCAGGAGCGTAGGCACCACGGCCTGGGCCAGCAGGCGCGTGGCTGGATTGTCCAGGCTCCGACCGAGCAGGGGTGCGAATCTCAGCACCAGCGTGCGCGTGTCCGGGTGCCGCTCGCGGAAGGCCCGCACCTGCCCCTCCACCTCCACCTTGTCGTTCACGAACCGGCTGTGCGGACAGCCGAACAGGGGCGAATTCTCCCGCAGCAGCGCGGGGTTGTTGCCCCGGGCCCCGTAGGCCGCGGTGAGCGATGGCACCACCAGCCGGGGCAGCTTCGCGCGGCCCACCGCCGTCAGCACGTTCATCGTGCCGATGACCTCCAGCTCGTGCGCCAGCGGGCCGTTGAGGATGGGTCCGAAGAGGAAGGCCAGGTGGAAGAGCGCGTCCACGGGCCGCTCCGTGAGCGCGTCCGTCAGTTCGCTCTCCGCGTCGTAGCGGGTGAGGTCCACCCGGTGGAACTCGACCTTGCGGGTTCCTACCGGTTCCTTGGTGTCGAGCACGAGGATGCTCTCCACCGCCGGGTCTGCTTCCAGTCTCGGCAGGAGCAGCTTGCCGTAGTCGCCATTGGCGCCTGTCACCGCGATGCGCATCGGGCCCTTGCCTGCTCGGATCACTTCCATTCGCAGGGTCGGGTGTTAGCCCAGCCGTCCCGGAATGTCAGCCGAGCGCGCCCGTGATGTTCTGGACAACGTCATCCAGGTGGCGGAGGGTCGAAGGTCGCCATGTCCCGAATCGCGCGCCTGAGCGACGTGCTCATCAACAAGATCGCCGCCGGCGAGGTGGTGGAACGCCCCGCCTCGGTGGTGAAGGAGCTGTGCGAGAACTCGCTCGACGCCGGCGCGCGCACCGTGCGCGTGGAGCTGGAGGGCGGCGGCGTGGGCCGCATCACCATCTCCGACGACGGCCATGGGATGAACCGCGAGGACGCCACGCTCTGCCTGGAGCGCCACGCGACCAGCAAGCTGCGCGAACTGGACGACCTGTTCCACATCGACTCCATGGGGTTCCGGGGCGAGGCCATCCCCGCCATCGCCTCCGTGTCGCGCTTCACGCTGCACACCGCGGAGCCGGAGGCCCACGAAGGCACGAAGATCCACGTGGAGGGCGGAGGCCCCCCGACGGTGGAGGACGCGCCGCCCCGCGTGGGCACCGTCATCACCGTGGAGGACCTGTTCTTCAACGTGCCGGCGCGCCGCAAGTTCATGCGGCAGGGCGCCACCGAGCTGAAGCACTGCGAGGAGTCCGTGGTGCGCCTGGCGTTGGCGCACCCGGAGGTCGGCTTCTTCGCCACGCATGAAGGCCACGAACTCTTCGCCAGTCCCGCCAGCGAACATGATCCGCGCGAGCGCATCGCCGCGGCGCTGGGCCCCGCGTCCTTCCCGCACCTGTTCCCGGTGGAGGAACGGCGGTTGGGCGTGAGCGTGACGGGCTACCTCGCGTCACCGGAGTACACGCTGCCCAACGCGCGCGGCCTCTACACCTTCGTCAACCGCCGCTACATCCGCGACCGCGGCCTCATCAGCACCGTGCAGCGCGCGTTCCAGGACTTCCTGCCCGCGGGCCGCCAGCCGGTGGTGGTGCTGCACATCGACGTGGAGCCCCGCGCGGTGGACGTCAACGTGCACCCCCAGAAGCAGGAGGTGCGCTTCGCCGACGCCCGGGGCGTGCAGGACGCGGTGAGCGCCGCCCTCACGCGGGTCCTCCGTGCGTCCCCCTGGCTGGGCACGCCCGAACAGCAGGCCGCCAACCCGCAGCCCCGGGATGCCGCGCACTACGCGCACGCCGTGGAGCGCTTCCTCACCCGCGCCCAGGAGGCCACCTGGGGCGCGCCGCTGCCCACCGCGATGGATGCCCCGGGGCCCTCCATGCCCGCGCGTCCGCTGAGCCCTTCGTACTTCGCCCCTCCCGGTGGAGGCGCTCCGGGGCCGTTCCCGGGCCCCTCGATGCCGGGCCGCACGCTCGGGTTCGGTGAGGCGCAACCGCAGCTCAACGAAGCGCCGCCTCCGGGCTACTTCGTCGCGCTGCGACCCATGGGCATGTTGGGCAGCCGCTTCCACGTCTGCGAAGGCCCTGGCGGTACGCTGGTGGTGTTGGATCCGCACGCCGCGCTGGAGCGTGCCCGCCTCACGGCGTACATGCGCCGGCTGGATGACGGGGCGAAGGCGCCCGCGCCGTCGCTGTTCGGCACCACGGTGGAGCTGTCGCTGGCCGCGGTGAAGGCGCTGGTGGACGGCCGCGAGGCCCTGCTCCTCCTGGGCGTGGACGTGGAGCCCTTCGGCGGCACGGCGATCGCGCTCAAGTCGGTGCCCCCGGGATTGGAGGGCGTGGATCCGCGCGCGCTCCTGGAAGCCCTGTCGCGCGCACTGCCTCCCCGCAGCGCCCCGCTGGATGTCACGAGCCTCGCGGAGGCCGTGCGCGTGATGGCCTGTCACGCCGCTCGCCAGGCCTCCGCCACGCCGCTCACCGACGCGCAGCTTCGTGCGCTGCTGGGTGAGCTGGACCGCGCGGACTTCACCCCACCGTGCACGCACGGCACGGTGGTGGTGTTGGAGATGCCCCTGCTGGAGCTGGAGCGACGCGCGCGCTGATCAGGACTTCGCGCGCTGCTCCACCTGCGCGCGCAGCTGCTCCTCGCGCGCCATCAGCTCGCCGGTGGGGTCGCTCGGCGCGAAGTCCTCCGCGGAGGCCACCTGGCGGATTTCGATCTCCCCCTCCACGAAGGGGACGCGCCGCGCCCAGGCGACGGCCTCCTCCTTCGACTTCACCTCGATGATCCAGAAGCCGGCGACCAGCTCCTTCGTCTCCGTGAACGGACCATCGACCACGGAGGACTGCTTCCCGGAGAAGCGCACCCGCGTCCCCTTGGAGCTGGCATGGAGCCCTTCGCCGGCGAGCAGGATGCCGGCCTTCACCAGCTCCTCGTTGTACTTCCCCATGGCCTCGAGTTCCTGGGTGGTGGGGAGCTTGCCGGCTTCGCTTTCGGGGCTGGCCTTCACGATCATCATGAAACGCATGGTGTTTCCTCCTGTGGGCGGGAAGTGTGCCCTCCCGCGGGGTTCATAGGCGCGTCGAACGAGGGGAGGGGAGATCGACACACCGGATTTATCTTCCCTATCGTTCACTGCATGCCGCACACGCGACGCCTCTGGGCCTGCGTCGTGCCGTCCAGGGCGACGGGGTGTCGAATCCCTACTCGAACGCGGTGCTGGCCGTCGCTCCCCTGGCCGGTGATTCGGCTGAGCGCGTCCCACTCCGTGGGACACAAATCGGAATCTTGACGCGAGAGGGGTCGGGGCTACGGTGTGCCACACGCCTGTAGCACCGGGCCGCGCGCGCCCGCGCCGGCAGAAAGATCCGTGTCCTCCTCCGTGATGCTCCGCCGTGCGCCCCTGTTGTTCGCCCTGATCGCCGCGCCCGCCTTCGCCCAGGATGAGGGCGGCGGCGATGCCCCCAACAACCTGGACGGCGTGGGCCGCATCACCGTGGAGGCCGGCTACCGGCTGACCTCCAACGCCACGCTCTATGACGCCTGGTACGGCGCGAAGGGCCCTGGCTCCGGCCTGGAGCGCGCGCCGGAATCCTCCGGGGCCCCGGTGGGTGCGCTGACGTTCGCGTACGCGGTGTCGGACCTGGTGGAGCTGGGCCTGGACCTGTTCGGCACGACCCAGAACCTGCACCTCACGGAAGCCCTGAGCGACGGCACCACCGTGTCGCGCAAGGTCAGCACGCTCGCGTACGGCCTGCTCGTGGGCCTGCGCTTCCAGGGCGTGCTGGACATCGGGCCGCAGGGGCTGGTGCCCTTCGTGGGCCTGCACACCGGGCCCGCCGTCATCTCCTCCAGGCGCGAGGGCTCGACCCTCCAGGAGAACGTGGGTCAGGCCTGGGTGGGGTCGCTCGGCGCCACGCTGCGACTGTCCGCGAAGTGGGGCATCACCGCCGAATACCGCCTGATGTTCCTGCGCGGTCCGGTGGAGTCCCCCGACGCGACGAACTTCAAGGGCCCCTTCAGCTTCAGCAACGGCGGCAACTGGTTCTCGCTGGGCGTGACTTATACGTTCCCACCGGATCCCTCGCGGCCAATGCCGACGTTCTAGTCACTCCCAGGACACGGCGATCCGGGCAGGCAGGCACGCAGGCATCCAGGCGATCGGGGAATGAGGCTGGCCAAGAACTCTGTTGGGGAGCGGAAAAAGAACCCGCCCCTCATCCAGGAGAGTCCCCTAGCATGCGTGAGTCGGCCGAAGTCATTACCGGTCCCAGGAAGATGTCCATGCCCCCCTCTGAAACGCCGAAGACCGATCTCGAGAAGGAGCTCTCAGAGCTTCGCCGGGAAGTCATCGAATCGCGCAACCTCGTCATCAAGACGGACAACCTGCTGAAGAACCTCCACGCGGAGGTGAAGGCCGTTGGCAAGCGTCACGAGGACTTCCAGAAGCGGCAGTGGATCTCCTCGGCGGTGGCCTACGCGCTGTTCGTGATTCTCGCCGTCGGTGGCGCCGTGTTGGTGAGTGGCGCGCGCAGCTCCAGCTCCACCAACGAGCGCGAGCGGTTGGAGAAGCAGGTCGCGGACCTGAGCACCCAGTTGGAGAAGCAGCGGGGCGACGCCACCGCGCACCTGACGGCCCAGCGCGCCGCGGGTGAGGTCTACAAGATGATGACCACGCTGCCCGGTGACGAGCGCCTCAAGGGCATCGACGCGCTGGTGAAGCTGGACACGCAGCGGCTGTCCTCGCTGGAGCGCCAGGCCCTCAACGACCGCGCCGCCACCCTGCGCCGTGAGACGGGCGACGCCGCCTTCGAGCGCGGCAAGCTGGCCTTCCGCCGCAATGAGATGAACGCGGTGGTGTCGGACCTGTCGCGCTTCCTCGCCATGAACCCCGGTGAGGCGGATGCGCTGGACGCGTCCTTCTTCCTGGGCACGGCCTACAACCAGCTGCGCCAGCACGACAAGGCGGTGCCGCTGCTGGCCCGCTTCGTGGAAGGCGACAAGAAGTCCAAGACGCGCGACTACGCCATGCTGCTGCTCGCCCAGTCGTACCAGGAGACGGGCGCGTACGATAAGGCGGCGGACACGGTGCGCGACGCGCTGGCCACGTACCCGGCCACCCAGTACCTGTCGCAGTTCCGCGGCCGGCTCTCGTCCGCCAAGCGCGCGGCCTCCGGCGGTGACGCCGCGGCGCCCGCGGGCGTTCCTGGCGCGGCGGTCCCCGCGGCTCCGGCGGCCCAGACGGCCGCTCCCGCGGGCCAGTAACCGGTAATTCCCGGTGCCGTCTCCAGGGGGCGTCCTCCCCTGGACGGCGGGAAACGGAAGCATTGCCACCCGGGGTCCAGGGTCGTAAGACCTGGACCCCGTGTCCGCTCCCGAACCCCGGAAAGACCCCCGCTTCCGCCGCTTCCGTGGCGCCGCGTATGGGGTCCACATCACGCTGTCCACGCTGTTCTCGCTGTGGATGATCTGGAACGTGGGGCACTCCGTGGCGGCGATGACGCCCGAGCGACCCCCGGCCGTGACTCCGCCGCTCACCGTGCGCGAGTGTCTGGACGCCGCGGATGGCCACTGGAAGGACCTGGAGGCCGAGCGCGAGAAGCTCGTGCACGTGCTGCCCGCGCGCAAGGTCGACCAGGAGTGGATGCGCTACCGCACCGAGTGGCTGACGCGCCTGCGCAAGTCCGAGTCCGAGTGCGCGCTGGACTCGCGTGACCCCGCCCGCGCGGAGCTGAGAGCCGTCTACAAGCAGCTCGGGAAGGTGCAGGACCTCTACACCATCCACGCGGTGCAGTACGCGGGCGAGGTGGGCGGCGCGGTGGACGCGCTGCACGCCGCCTTCGACACCGCGCGCCGGAACAACAACAACAAGCTGCCCTGAAGCGGTCTTCAGCGCGTGGGCAGCACGGTGGAGTATCGCCCCGTGCTGTCGGACACCGTCTGCGCCAGCAGCAGGGACGCGGGGCGGCCCGCCACCGTCACCACGCGGAAGAAGCGCACGGACGCGTTCGCCGCGATGCCGTCCGGCGCCAGCGCGGGATCCGGCGGCAGGGTGATGCGGCCACTCAACGAACGTCCCCGCGACAGCGTGAAGGGCACCAGCTCCAGCCGCTCCTCCTCCTGGGTCTGGGGCGGCACGGTGACGAAGCGGCTGACGCGCGGCAGGTTCTCCCCGGGCAAGAAGTCCAGCCGGTACTCGCCCGGATCCAACGCCAACTGGAAACCGCCTCGCGCGTCGGTGGTGACGGGGACCTCGAAGCCCATGGGGGACTGGGGCCAGCCGGACAGGGCGCCCACCGGCTCCACCACGATGCGCACGCCCGACGCGGCGTTGCTGCCGTCGGGCTGACGCACGGTGCCCGTCACGGTCATGCGCGAAGGACACTTCACCTCCGGCAGGGTGGTGTCCTGCGCGGGGACCGTCACCGGCTGGAGCGTGATGCGCGCCGTGGACGTGGGCGGTGGGACGACGACCAGCGTGAGCAGCCCGTCGGGAGCGCCGGGCAGGGACAGGAGCTGGTAGCGGCCGTCCTTGTCCGTCAGCACGGGCACGCCCTGGAAGGTGCCGCCGCCGTTCACCCGGCCCTGGAGGGAGACGCGGGCCCCGGCGATGGGCGCCGAGTAGACGCCCTCCAGCACGCGGCCCTCCACGCGCACCGGCGTGCCGGGGTTGCCCAGCTCCAGCGGCGCGAGGGGGCCGTTGGATGGCGCCACCACGAAGGTCTTCGAGGGCAGCAGGTCCCCGGCGTTCACCGGCGACACGCGCAGGAGCACCGTGGCACGCGACGCGTCCTCCAGGCTCAGCGCCAGTTGGAACGCGCCCGTGGACCGGGTGATGCGCGCGCGCTGGGACAGGGGGCGCAGCAGCTCATCCAGCGCCTGCACCTCCAGGTCCGCGTCCACGCGCTGGGTGCCCTGGAGCACCAGCGTCCCCGAGAGCGACACGAGCCGGCCCTGCGCGGGAAGCTCGAACGTCACCATGCCGCCGCTGCCCGGATCCACCGACGTGGTGCGCAGCAGCGGGGGCAGGGTGGGGTCCACCGGCGTGAGCGTCACCGTGTAGTCGCCGCTGCCCACGGGCAGCGTCCACGTACCGTTTTCCGGGGCGAGCGTCGTTTCATACCGCCGCGCGACGCCCGGGATGAGGCGACTCTCCCCGGTGGCCAGCAGGTGGACGGGGTCGTGGTAGGCGGCCGGGGCCGTGCCTCCGTCCGCGGTGGGCACCGTGCCCCGCGACACCTGGCCCCGGAGGCGCACGGGGCTGAACAGCTCCAGGTTCTGCTCCGGACGCAGCCGGTCCACCGGGAAGTCCTGCGCGTGCAGCCCCGCCTGGGGGTGGGCCTGCACCTCCACGACGATGTCGCCACCGGGGTTGCCGCAGCCGTCCACGAAGCACACCTGGCCCGAGAAGCACTCCGCGTCGGAGCGGCACACCAGCTGATCCGGCGGCTCGTCCTCGGGGAGCAGGCCACATCCGGCCCCCGACACCCAGAGCGCCAGGGCCAGGGTCCGGAGCGCGCGCCTCACTGGCAGTCCCCCTGCACGGTGTTCACCACCCACGAGTACGAGGTGACGAAGCCCGGGTTCTTCACGAGGCCGCCGTCCGCGAGGAACACTTCTTCGGGTGGATCCGGCTGGCGGTTGGTGAGGTGCCGGTCCGTCACCAGCGCCTCCACCAGGTGGATGCCCGGCGTGGCCAGCGGGTTGTTGGCCGAGCGCAGGTCCATGCGCAGCGTGCCCCGGTCATCGCGGCGGGGCTGGCCGGTGTTGGCCAGGACGATCTGCCGGTAGAAGCCCACGGGATCGGACGGGTTGTAGTCCACGTACCACTCCACCGTGAGGCGGTCGTCCACGTCCGGGTCCTCCACCACCACGCTGAAGTCCTGCGTGCAGGTGCCCACGCCGAAGGCGCGCAGGATGCGCTCGAAGGGCTCCACCTGCTCCTCCACGATGCGCGGCGGCCGGTTCTTGAACTCCGGCACGCCCTCCAGCAGGGCCTCGTCCTGGGGGATGAGGCAGCCGGAGCCCACCGCGAGCGAAGCTGCGCCCAGGCCCGCCAACAGTGGCTTGAGGATGCCCCGGGGCTTTCGCGTCGCGTGCGGATGCATGGTGGGAAGCGGGGCTGGAGTCTACAGCAGTTCCTCGCCCTCCTCGGGGGGCAGGGGACGGCCCGTCTTCTCCGCCTCCAGCTTCTCCAGGTGGCGGAAGATGGTGCGCGGATCCACGCCCAGGTCCTTGGCCGTCTTGGTGCGGTTGCCGTTGTTCCGGGCCAGCACCTCGTTGATGTAACGCTTCTGGAACTCTTCCTTGGCCTGGAGCAGCGGCATGATGGGCTCCAGGTTCTCCGGCTTGAGGTCCAGGTCGTCCGGGCCCAGCAGCGGCTTGTCCGCCAGCACCACCGCCTTCTTCAGGCGGTTCTCCAGCTCGCGGATGTTGCCGGGCCAGCCGTACTTCTTCATCGCCACGGCGGCGGCGGGCGTGAAGCCGCGGGCCTTGGCGCTGAACTCGCGCGAGTACTTCTGCAGGAAGAAGCGGCCCAGGACGATGACGTCCTCGCCGCGCTCGCGCAGGGGCGGCAGCTTCACGGTGACGACGTTGAGGCGGTAGTAGAGGTCCTCGCGGAACGCGTTGCGCTTGACCTCTTCCTCCAGAATCTTGTTCGTCGCGGCCACCACGCGGATGTCCACCGGTTCGCCGCGGTTCTCGCCGACCTTGTAGACGATCTTGTCCTGGAGGGCGCGCAAGAGCTTCACCTGGAGCTGGAGCGGCATCTCCCCGATTTCGTCCAGGAAGAGGGTGCCGCCGATGGCCGCCTGGAACTTGCCGGGCCGGGTGGCCACCGCGCCGGTGAAGGCGCCCTTGGCGTGACCGAACAGCTCGCTCTCCAGCAGGTTCTCCGGGATGGCGCCGCAGTTCACCGTGATGAAGGGGCCCTTGGTGCGCGGCGAGCGGCGGTGGATCTCCCGGGCGATGAGCTCCTTGCCGGTGCCCGTCTCGCCGGTGATCAGCACGGAGATGTCCGTGGGGGCGATCTTGTCGATGCGCTTGTACACGTCCCGCATGCCCTGACAGGCGCCCACGATGTCGCCGTAGCGCTGGTCCTCCAGCTTGCGGCGCAGCTCCGTGTTGTCGAGCTTCAGGTCGTTGACGAGCAGCGCGTTCTGCAACAGCAGCGACGCCTGCGCCGCGAACACCGTGAGCATGTCCAGGCTCTTGGGTTCGAAGCGGTTCACCAGCCTGTCGTTGCCCACGTAGAGCACGCCGAACAGGTCGCCCTTGTGCATCACGGGCACGCACATGACGGAGTGGACCTTGAGGTTCACCACCGACTCGCTGGCCTTGAACTCCGGGGCGTCCAGCGCGTCCGCGACGATGATGGCGCGCTGGTCCTTCACCACCTTGGAGATGATGGAGTCGGACAGCTTCTCCACCGCGTCCTCGATGTTCTCTCGCGCCACGTTGCGCGCGGCCTTCACGCGCGGCTCGCCGCTCTCCATCAGGATGAGGAAGCCCTTGTCGGCGCGCGTCACCTCGATGGCCTCGTCCAGCAGGCTCTCCAGGATGCGGTCCACGTCGTAGGTGCCGGAGAGCCGCTCGCTGAACGCGGTCAGCCGCTTGAGCAGCACGAGCTCGCGGCCCGCCACGCCGGGCAGCTCGGACGTGTGAGAGTCCGAGGACTGGGCGGCGCCAGCGGAGAGGGACACCTCGCGCTCGGGGACCTCGCGGCGCACGGACTCGCGGGGGGCGTCCTCGCGGGAGAAGGTGAGCTCGGTGCCGCCCACCTTGACCACGTCGCCGGTGGACAGCGCGTGGTTGTCGCGCCGCTTGCCGTTGACGTGGAAGGTGGCGCCCAGGCTGCCCACTTCGTAGCGGGTGCCGTCGTAGGTGACGTGCAGGGCGTTGGGAGGAACGCTGGTGTCCTCCAGGGGCACGTCGTTGTCGGGTCCACGTCCCAGGCTGGTGATGCGCTTGAGCAGGGAGACCGTGCGGACCTTTCCATCGGGGGTGCGGACGGTGAGGCTGGCCATAAGCGGGAGGGTGTCCGGGGCTAGAACGTGAGAGAGAGACCGGCGCCCAGCCCACCCCGGGTGGAGTAGAGCCGCAGGCGCGGGGGCGGAACCATGGAGACGGCGGGAGGCTTCGGCTCGGGGCGGGATTCCACGGTGGTGCTGGTCACCACCTGATCCTCGTGGTGGTAGATCGCGTCCACCACGCCCAGCGTGTACACGGTGTAGAAGCCGGTGGCGGACGCCAGTCGCAGGAACTGCCAGGTGTCCGCCTGCCGGGCGCGGTCGGTGGGGATGAAGCGCACCGGGATGGAGGCGCGGCCGTCCTCGTCCAGGACGTTGTCCAGGGTGATGAACCGCTCCTCGAAGAGCGAGTCGTACGCGAAGAACGCGATGATGCTCGTGACGGCGAGCGCGCCTTCCGTGGCCGCGAAGACGATGCCCATGCTGTTGCGGCCCTGCTGGAACTGACCGGCGCCGAACGGGACGAAGTTGACCAGGAAGTTGCGCTTCTCCACGGTGCGCACGGTGACCTGGCGGGCCAGCTCCTCCGCGCGGCGGCGCTGGGTCTCCAGGGCGACGCGCTCCTGTTCACGGCGTTCGGCTTCCGTCTTCTCCCGCTCCAGGCGCAGGCGCTGTTCCTGGCGGAGGAAGTCGCGCTCGCCGGACATCTGGTTCTTCAGGTCCTCGAAGAAGGCGACGGCCGGGGGCGGGACGACGAAGGGATCCAGGCTGAAGTCGGGATCCAACCGGAGCACGGCGCGCAGGTGGCGCTCGGCCTCCTCGGTGCGGTTCAGGTTGAAGGCGGACAGGCCCGCGAGCTTGTGCAGCTCCACGAGGTCTTCTTCCGGCAGGTCGCCCCGGTCGATGCGCTGGCCGGCGCGCTCCAGCACCTCCGCGTACTTGCCGTATTCGAAGGAGGAGCGCAGGGCGGCGACCTCCGGATCCGCGCTGCCCATCTGCGCGCGCGCGGAGGCGGGGCCCAGCAGGGCCAGCACGAGCAGGACGATGAGCAGCGGGCCACGGCTCATTCGGGCTTCAGGCTCCCGCGCAGGGTGGTGGGCTTGCCCGGCTCCAGCAGCACGACGCGCTTCTCCGTCTTGTACCCGGGCGAGGAGATCTCCACCTCCACGCGGTGCTGGAAGCTCGCGGGGCCCCGGGGCGAGCGGATGTCGAAGGGCTGCTGGATGCTGTCGCGGGCGGAGCGCTCCACGTCGCCCACGCGCACGGTGGCGTCCGGCGGCTGGTAGTCCATGGTGAGCTGCGAGGGCTTGAGCAGGGCGCGCAGGCGGAAGACGTTCTCGCCCTCGGGCTTCACGTCGATGGTCTCCGTCGCGTCCTCGCAGTAGCCGCAGGAGACGATGATGGTGTGCGGGCCCGGCGCCACGTGCACGTCGTGCTGCGCGAGCTGCTGGGGGCTGGCCGGGCCGCCGTCCACGCGGATGGAGCCGTAGGGCCGCACGAGGATGGACACGGGCAGCCGGCCCGCACGCGCGTGCTTCGTCGCGGGGTCGTCCGTGGGCTCGATGCTGGCGACGAGGGGCTGTCGCGGGGTGCGCTCGGTGGAGGAGGGGAGCCCGGTGGGAGGACGCTCCGCAGCGGTGGTGCCGTTCGGCGCGCGGGGCGTCGCGTCGGGGTTGAGCGGGGGGACGAGGGTGTCGCGTCCGGATGTCGCCGGCCCGCTCGGAGCCTGCGGGCCCGTGGGGTCCGAACCCGAGGCCGCGCCGGTGGATCCACCCACGCCCTGCGGACCGGTGGGGGAGCCGCCTGCTCCCTGCGGTCCAGTGGGTGCTCCCGCGATGGCTGATCCGTTGGGCGCGCCATTGGCTCCGCCCACGCCCTGCGAACCATTGGGCGTGCCGGTAGCTCCGCTCGCAGCCTGCGAACCCGTGGGCGCACCCCTGGATCCGCCCTGTGCGCCCGCGCCCGCGGGCTCCTGGCGCACGCGGTTCCAATGCCACCCGCCCAGGCCCAGCGCGAGCGCCACGCCCACGCCGATGCCCGCTCGCAGTCCCCGCCGCCGCCACGTGCGCCGCCGCTGCTGACGCTGGATGCCCTTGAGCAGCCCGAGCGCCCGCGCGTTCGTCGCGTCCAGCGCGAGCACATGGTTCAGGCACGCCAGCGCGCGCGGCGTGCGCTTCTCCTGGAGCTGCCGCTCTCCGCGCTCCAACAGCGCCGCGACGATGCGCTGGCGCGCGAGCCGCTGGTACGACGGCGGATCCGCGAAGAAGGAGATCAGCTCCTCGCCCACTCGGGAGAACCCCAGCCCCGCGAGCGCATCCGCCAGCGCGTCGCGCAGCTTGCCCGCGTTCGGATAGCGCCGCTGCGGATCGCGCTGGAGGCACGTCGCGCAGATCTCCGCCAGCTCGTCCGACAGCGCGGGCACGCGGCGGCGCGGATCCTCGTACGTCCCATCCAGGATGCGCTTGAGCGTCGCGGTGGTGTTGGACGCGGTGAACGGCAGCCGGCCCGTCATCAGCGCGTAGAACATGATGCCCAGGCTGAAGACGTCCGCCTCCGGCCCGGCCTCCAGGCCCTCGATGATCTCCGGCGACATGTGCGCGGGCGAACCCACCAGCGCCCCCGTCACCGTCATCCGGTCCTCGATGTCCAGGAGCCGCGCGATGCCGAAGTCCATGAGCTTGAGGACCCCGTCCTCGCGCACCATGACGTTCTCCGGCTTCAGGTCGCGGTGGATGACGCCCGCTTCGTGCGCGTGCGCCAGCGCCGCCGCCAGCTCGTGAATGATCATCGCCGCCAGCTCGGGCGGCTCCATCGGCCCGTCATCCAGGTACGTCTTGAGCGTGCGGCCGCGGATGTACTCGGTGACGATGAAGGCGTCGTGCGCCTCCGCCGAGGAGAAGTCGAAGACCTCCAGGATGTTCGGATGGTGCAGCTTCGCGACGGCGCGCGCCTCGCGGGCAAGCCTCCGCCGGGACTCGTCCTTGCCGGCCAGGTGCGGGTGCAGCACCTTGACCGCGACCTCCCGGTCCAGGGCGGTGTCGAGCCCCTTGTACACGACGCTCATGCCCCCGGAGCCCAGCTCCTCCAGGATGCGATAGCGACCGATATGGCGGCCGACGAGCGACATGACGTGGTGCGCTTCCTCCCTCAGTCCCCGAAACCGATGCCCATGCTCCGCGCGAAACGCACCAGGTCACCCTGGGGATCCACCCGGCGCTCCTTGCGCGACTCGCTCAGCGGAACGCTGACAATCTCGTTGTTCCGCAGCGCCACCATGTGCCCCCACTCCCCATCCCGCACCAGGTCCAGCACCTTGCAGCCGTAGCGCGTCGCCAACACGCGGTCCGCCGCGCTCGGGCTGCCACCGCGCTGCAGGTGACCGAGCACCGTGACACGAATCTCCGCATCGATGTGGCTGGCGAGCAAATCCGCGCACACCTTGCCGGATCCGCCCAGCCGCACCACGCCCCGGCCTGGGATGTCCGCCGCCTGCGCCACCACCGACAGCGCGCCGCCTTCCGGGTAGGCGCCCTCGGAGATGGCGATGATGGAGAAGCTGCGCCTGCGCGTGGCCCGGCGACGCAGCGTCTCCAGCACCGCCTCCACGCGGTAAGGAATCTCCGGCATGAGGATGAGGTCCGCGCCGCCCGCGATGCCGCTCTCCAGCGTGAGGAAGCCCGCGTGGCGGCCCATGATCTCCACCACCATCACGCGGTCATGCGACTCCGCGGTGGAGTGCAGCCGGTCCAACGCCTCCGTGACGATGAGCCGCGCGGTGTCGAACCCGAACGTCTGGTCCGTGCCGGACAAGTCGTTGTCGATGGTCTTCGGACACCCGACGACCTTCAGCCCCTTCTCCGCCAGCCGGTGCGCGATGGACAGCGTGCCGTCCCCGCCAATGGCCACCAGCCCGTCCAGCGCCAGATCCTTGCAGCGGCGCACCGCCTGGTCCGACAAGTCCCGCTCCACCCACGCCGCGCCCTCACGCACCGGGTAGGCGAACGGGTTCGCCTTGTTGGACGTGCCCAGGATGGTGCCGCCCTTGGGCAGGATGCCGCGCGTGTCCTCCACACCGAGCGGGCGGACGAGCTCCGGCTCCATCAACCCCATGAAGCCGTTCTCGATGCCGACGAACGAATGGCCGAATTCGTGCGCGCCCCGCCGGACGAGGCCTCGGATGAGCGCATTGAGTCCCGGGCAGTCGCCACCGCCGGTGAGGACTCCAAGTCGGAGAGGTCGGGTCATAGGGCCAGGAAAAGTCGGACGTGGGTGTCAGTAGGGGCGGGCGACACTATGACAGCAACGTCGGTGCGGATAGTAGGTGCCACCTCCAGGGTGCGCAACGCACGAATCACGCATCGCGTCGGATCTCCGCTCGCACGGACGCGGGGGACGCCCCTCAGTCGCGCTTGAGGCGGCGCCGGGAGGCCAGCCGGTCCAGGAGGGCCTGGAGCCGGTCCTCCTTCTGGGGGGGCAGGGCCTTGTCGGTGGGGGACTGCACGGGCATCTCGCGGGCCATCCGGTACAACTCTCCCAGACGTTCCTGGACCAATTCATTGCCCGGACGTTCCTGGAGCGCGCGGCGGTAGGCGGCGGCGGCGCCCACGTAGTCACCCAGGGTGAAGAGGCGCTCGCCCTCCTGCATGGCCGAAGGCGGTCCCAATGGAAGCCGCTGGGGTTCGCGCACGCGGTTGCGCAGGTGCTGCAGCTCCTGGGGCTGGAGGGATTCGCGTAGGTGGGCGAGCTTGAGCGTCAGGGCCTCTTCCTGGGGAAAGGCGCGCGACAGGTCCTCGAACAGCTCGAACGCCTCGACCAGCTCACCCCGGCGCAAGGCGCGGTCGGCACGTGCTTCCATGTCGGCCCGGACGGCAGGAGTCATCTCGCGAGCGAGCGTAGCCGGTGCCTGCCCGGGATGTCACACGCTCAAACGGGAGCGCTCGCCGGGCCGCACGCCGCTCGTGGCGGGGCCCGGAAGCACCCGGCGCCGTGGATCCACGGAAACGCCGGGCCTGGAGGCAGGGGCCTGCTACCGCACGCCGATGGGCGCCAGCTCCACGGGCGCCGGGGGCTGGACGGACTTGATGAGCGCGTCGAGCGTCTGGCGGATGACGGGCGCGATGTCCTTGTCCACGCTGAGCGACTCCTCATCCGTCTTGCGGCCGGACATCGGGACGGGGAGCAGCCCCTCGATGACGTCCGTGAAGGTGATGGTCCGCAGCACCTCCATCAGCGTCCCGTGCGCGTGCAGCGAGCGCGGCGAGGCGTTGATGAGCGCGGTGGGCTTGGAGGAGAACTCGCCGCTGCCCACCGTCCAGTCGAGCGCGTTCTTCATCACACCGGAGAGGCCGTGCGCGTACTCGGGGCTGGAGATGAGCACCGCGTCGCAGGCCTGGAGCGCGGCGCGGAAGGCCAGCACTCCGGGGGGCGCGATGCCGTTGTCCAGATCGTCCTTGTCCGGGTTGAAGGGCGGCACGTCCTCCAGCGCGTCGTAGAGCGTGATCTCCACCCCCGGCGGTGCCATCCGGATGGCGGCCCGGAGCAGCACCGTGTTGGAGGAAACCTTCCGCAGACTCCCCGAAATGGCGAGGATCTTCATGGCGTGCTCATGACTCCTTGAAACCAGCTGACCCAGGATTCCCGGACCATGTCACGGGCAGTTGCTTGAGGCCATAGAGGACCATTTCGTGGCGGAAGGGCAGCTCCTGCACGGGCACGGCGACGCGCAGCGTGGGGATGCGCTCGAAGAGGGTGCGGAAGACGATGGCCAGCTCCGCGCGGGCGAAGGTGGCGCCGATGCAGCGGTGCAGGCCGTGGCCGAAGCCGACGTGGTGGCGGCAGTCGCGGCGGATGTCGAAGGCGTCCGCGTTGGGGAAGGCCTGCTCGTCGCGGTTGCCGGAGCTGAGCATGACGATGAGCCCCTCGCCCTCGCGGATGAGCTGGCCGCCCACCTCCACGTCGGCGGTGGCCGCGCGCGGCAGGCCCGCGTGGTTGACGGTGAGGTAGCGCACGAGCTCTTCCACGAGCGCGTCCGCCAGCGTCGCGTCGCGCAGGAAGTCCGCCAGTTGATCCGGATGCTGGAGCAGCGTGACGGTGCCCAGGCCGATGACCTGCGCCATGGTGTCGTAGCCGCCCAGCATCAGCAGCGCGGCGATGCCGACCAGCTCCGCGTGGGACACCTTCTCCGCGCGGGACGTGTCGGAGATGAGCCGGCCCAGGATGTCGTCGCCCGGGGCCTGCTCCTTCGTCGTCACCAGGCGATCGAAGTAGCCCATCAGCTCGATGGCGGAGGTCTCCGACTCCTTCGCGGTGCGGCTGCGGTCGAGGATGCCGTCGGTGCGGTTCTGCACGAAGCCCGCGTCCTCGAAGGGCACGCCGAGCAGTTCGCAGATGACCAGCGACGCGGTGGGCAGGGCGAAGTCACGGATGAGGTCCACCGTGCCTGAAAGCTTCAGGAGCGCCTCCACGCGTTGATCCACGAGCGCCTGCATCCGGGGGCGCAGGGATTCGATGTGCCGGGCCATGAACTCGCGCGTGACGAGCGAGCGCAGACGGGTGTGGTCCGGCGCGTCCATCTGCATGAAGAAGCCGGGCGGGGGCGGCACGTTGCCCGTCACATAGGACGGGTATCCCGGGGCGAGCGGGCTGGAGCTGAAGCGGCGGTCGGTGAGGATGGCGCGGATGTCCTCATGGCGCGTCACCAGCCAAGCCGGATCTCCGCGCGGCGTGACGACGCGGGTGATGGGCTGCTCGACGCGCAGGCGCTTGTATTCGGGAGGCGGGTCGAATGGGCACTTGCGCTCGGTGGGCAGCGGCGGCAGGGAAGCGGCGGTCATCGAGGGCTCTGGGGAAGGCTTCATCGGGGGCTCCAGCGGCGTGGCGGAGGAAGGAACGGAGGCGTGGCTCAGGCGGCGCTGGTGAGCACCTGGAGCAGCGCCTGGGTGAGGCCGGCGATGGTGGGGTGATCCCACATCAGGGTCGGATCCAGCGTGAGGCCCAGGTGGTCCTCCAGGTCGCCCGCGAGGGTGAGCGCGTAGACGGAGTCGAGGCCGTAGTCGGCCAGCGGCACGTCCGCGCGGATGTCCTCGGGACGGCGCTGCACGTAGGTGGCGATGCGGGACGACAGCCAGGAGCTGAGGGCGTCGGCGGAAGGCAGGGACGGCATGGCGAATCCTTTCGGTCAGGAGAGGGGGGCGGGCAGTGGGCGCCAGCCCGACAGCGGTGTCTGGTTCAAATCGAAGGTGCGCGCGTCTTCATGGCGCGCGTGCAGCTCCGCGAAGAGGCGGCTGCGGATGGCTTCCGGCAGGGGGCCCTGGGCCCGTTCGCGCCAGACGTCCAGCCGGTGCAGCGCCGCGAGCAGCCACGCGGGATCTCCCAGGAAGGCATCATCGGCCTGCTGGCGCCACACGTTGACGCAGGCGCTCGCGGCCATCAGCGTGATGGCGCGCGTGGTCAGCGCATAGGCGGCAGGCGATGCGGTGGCCGTGAGTTCCCGAGGCGGAAGCGCGGCGGCCTCGCGCCTGAGGACCTCCAGCTCCCGGGCGAAGGACTCCAGGCGGTCGCGCAGCGGTCGCGTCGCGGCGGCTTCTCCCAGCGAGTCCAGCGCCTCCAGCAGCGATCCGGCCAGCCCGTCCTGTCCGCCACCACTCAAGGCCAGCTTGTCGAAGGGCAGGGGCGGCAGCGGCGCGTCCAGGCGGAAGAGGGC
>NZ_RAWI01000178.1 GCF_003612125.1 Corallococcus praedator | reverse complement strand
GTCCTCGCCCAGCTCTCCGAGGCCGGACTGCCCCTGCTGGAAACCGTCATCTCCGCGGGCGAGGCCCTTCCGCCCGCGACGGCCCAGCGCTGGAGCCAGGGACGTACCCTGCTCAACGCCTACGGCCCCACCGAAGTCACCGTCTGCGCTTCCATCTCCGGGCCCGTCGACTCCCAGCGCATCTCCCTCGGACGGCCCTTCCCCAACGTCCAGCTCTACGTCCTCGACTCGCGACTCCAGCCGGTTCCGCCCGGTGCACCGGGCGAGCTGTACGTCGGGGGCGCGGGCCTCGCTCGCGGCTACCTCTCCCGCCCCGCCCTCACCGCCGAGCGCTTCCTCCCCAACCCCTTCGCTGCTTCCGCTGGTGAGCGCCTCTACCGCACCGGGGACCGCGTCCGCTTCCTCGGCAACGGCGAGCTGGAATTCCTCGGCCGCACCGACTCCCAGGTGAAGCTGCGCGGCTTCCGCATCGAGCCCGGCGAAGTCGAGGCCGCGCTCCTGCTCCACCCCGCCGTGCGCGAAACCGTCGTCCTCGTTCGCGAGGACTCCCCGGGCCTCAAGCGCCTCGTCGCCTACGTCGCAGGCGACGACACCCAGGCCCTCGCTTCCGAGGCCCTTCGCGCCTTCCTCAAGGATCGGCTCCCGGAGCACCTGGTCCCCGCCGTCTTCGTCTCCATCGCCACCCTCCCGCTCACCTCCAGCGGCAAGCTCGACCGCGCCGCGCTGCCCCTTCCGGAAGGCGTCCGTCCGGACTCCGGGCCGGAGTTCACGCCACCGCGCAACGAACTGGAACAGTCGCTGGCGGCGATATGGACGGAATTGCTGGGCGTCGAGCGCATCGGCATCCACGACAACTTCTTCGAGCTGGGAGGGCACTCGCTGCTCGCCACCCAGCTCATCTCCCGGGTCCGCGTCTCCTTCGACACGGACGTGGACCTGGGCCGGCTCTTCGAAAAGCCAACCATCGCCTCGCTCGCCGTGCTGTTGATGGAAGCGCAGGCCGCGCAGGTGGACGACGCGGAGCTGGAACAACTGATGGCCGGCCTGGATCTGGACGGCGACGCCACTTGAGTCGACGAGGAAGCAACACATGAGCAAGGCACGCGACCGACTCGCGTCACTGTCCCCCGAGCAGCAGGATGAACTGATGCGGAAGCTGCGCGAGAAGAACGCGCAGACCCGGCAGCAGGCCATCCCTCCACGCCCGAAGGGGGCTGCTTCCGAACCCCTGTCCTTCGCCCAGCAGCGGCTGTGGTTCCTGGACCAGATGGATCCCGGCAGCACGACGTACAACCTGCCGGCCGCGGTGCGGCTGGAGGGCGCGCTCGACGTGGCCGCGCTGGAACGCGGCTTCGCGGAGCTGGCGCGACGCCACGAATCGCTGCGCACGACCTTCGAGCCCGGAGCGGACGGCGCGGGAGTCCAGGTCATCGCCGGAGCCTCCACGCAGGTCCTGGAGCAGGTGGACCTGACCGGGGTCCCCTCCGGACAGCGGGAGCACGAAGCCCGACAGCTCGCCGTCACGGAGCTGCGCAAGCCCTTCGAACTCTCCACCGGCCCCCTGCTGCGCGCCACGCTCGCGAAGCTGGGCGACACCGAGCACCTGCTCGTGCTGTCGATGCATCACAGCGTCTCCGACGGCTGGTCCATGGGCGTCCTCATCCGCGAGCTGACGCTGCTCTACGCGGCCTTCTCCCGGGGCCTGCCCTCCCCGCTTCCCGAACCGGTGCTCCAGTACGCGGACTTCGCCCGCTGGCAGCGCGACTGGCTCAAGGGGGAGGTGCTGGAAACCCAGCTCACGCACTGGAAGGCGCAGCTCGAAGGCGTGCCGCGCATCCTCGAACTGCCCACCGACCGCCCCCGCCCGCCCATCCAGTCCTTCCGGGGCGCGAGTCACCCGGTGCGGCTGCCGCGCGATGTCTCCGAAGCCCTCAAGGCGCTCGGCAAGACCACCGGGGCCACGCCGTTCATGGTGTTGCTCGCGGGCTTCGCGGCGCTGCTCCAGCGGTATTCGGGACAGGACGACTTCTGTATCGGCACGCCCATCGCCGGACGCAACCGCGCCGAGCTGGAGGGCTTGATCGGCTTCTTCGTCAACACCCTGGTCCTGCGCGTGCGTCCGGAGAACGCCACGTCCTTCCAGGAGCTGATCGCGCAGGTGAAGGCCACCACGGTGAAGGCCTACGCCCACCAGGACCTGCCCTTCGAGAAGCTGGCGGACACGCTCCAGACGGAGCGGGACCTGAGCCGGTCCCCGCTCTTCCAGGTGCTGTTCACGCTCCAGAACGCGCCCATGCCGCAGGTGAGCCAGCCGGGCCTCACCCTGCGAGGCGTGGAGGTGGAGACCACCGCGTCGAAGTTCGACCTCAGCCTCTCGTTCACGGACGGACCGGAAGGCTTTACGGGAACCGTGGACTACAGCACCGACCTGTTCGACAGGGCCACCATCGCGAGGATGATGGAGCACCTGAAGTCGCTCCTCGCGGAGCTGGTGGCGAACCCCATGCGGGCCGTCGGAGGGGCCGCGCTGATCTCCAGCGAAGAGCGAAAGCAACTGCTCGTCACCTGGAATGACACCCGCGAGCAATTGCATCACGCGCCCAACGTCCACCGGCTCTTCGAGGAGCAGGTGGAGCGCACGCCTGAAGCACCGGCCGCGACCTTCGGAGATCAGCACCTCACCTACCGGGAGCTGAATGCCCGGGCCAACCGCCTCGCGCACCACCTGCGAGCCCTCGGGGTCCAGGCGGAGACCCGCGTCGGCATCTTCCTGGAGCGGTCGCTCGACGTGCCCATCGCGATGCTCGCCATCCTCAAGGCGGGGGGCGCGTTCGTTCCGATGGAGCCGTCCCATCCCCCCGCGCGGCTCGCCTTCCTCCTGGAGGACGCGGCAATCCCTCTCGTCATCACGCGAGGGGACACCGTGCCGCCCGCGAAGGAAGGGCTGCGTCGCCTGTGTCTCACGGCGGACGCCGAGGCGATCGCCCAGAAGCCAGACACCGCGCCCGACGTCGAAGTGGGTGAGGACCAGCTCGCCTACGTCATCTACACCTCTGGCTCCACCGGCACGCCCAAGGGGGCCCTGCTCCTCCACAAGGGCCTCGCCAACACCGCGCTCGCCGCCGCACGCGCCCAGCACTTCCACGCGAACAGCCGCGTCCTGCAATTCGCCTCCCCGTCATTCGATGCCTCTGTCTGGGAGGTCTTCTCCACACTGCTGGCCGGTGCCTGCCTCGTGCTCGCCTCGCGCGACGAACTGCTACCCGAGCAGCCCCTGCGTCAGCTGCTCGAATCCCAAGCCGTCACCGCCGCCACCCTGACGCCCTCCGTCCTCGCCCAGCTCTCCGAGGCCGGACTGCCGCGTCTCGAAAGCCTCGTCTCCGCGGGGGAAGCCCTTCCTCCCGCCACTGCCCAGCGCTGGAGCCAGGGACGCACCCTGCTCAACGCCTACGGCCCCACCGAAGTCACCGTCTGCGCCTCCATCTCCGGGCCCGTCGACTCCCAGCGCATCTCCCTCGGACGGCCCTTCCCCAACGTCCAGCTCTACGTCCTCGACTCGCGCCTCCAGCCGGTTCCGCTCGGGGCTCTGGGTGAGCTGTACGTCGGTGGCATCGGCCTCGCTCGCGGCTACCTCTCCCGCCCCGCCCTCACCGCAGAGCGCTTCCTCCCCAACCCCTTCGCTTCTTCTCCCGGCGAGCGCCTCTACCGCACCGGGGACCGCGTCCGCTTCCGCTCCGACGGCGAGCTGGAGTTCCTCGGCCGCATGGATGCGCAGGCGAAGCTGCGCGGCATCCGCATCGAGCCCGGTGAGCTTGAGGCCGTGCTCCGCGCCCATCCCTCCGTGGAGCAGGTCGCGGCCCTGGTGCGCGAAGACGTTCCAGGTGAGAAGCGCCTCGTCGCCTACGTCGTCGCGCGTGCCGACCACCCGCTCGACCTGGACGCCCTGCGCTCCTTCCTCAAGGACCGCCTGCCCGAAGTGCTGCAACCGTCCGCCTTCGTTCCCCTCACCGCGCTGCCCGTCACCACCACGGGCAAGCGCGACCTCCGGGCCCTTCCCGCCCCCGAAGGACTGGCCCTGCAAGGGGCGTTCATCCCGCCCGAGGGCACGTTGGAGCTCCGCCTCGCTGGCCTCTGGACGCCCCTGCTGGGCGTGGCCCGCGTCGGTCGTCACGACAGCTTCTTCGACCTGGGGGGCCATTCGCTGCTCGCCACGCAGTTGGTGTCCCGCGTCCGCGAAGCCTTCGGCATCGAACTGCCGTTGCCCGTGCTCTTCGAACACCCGACCCTGGCCGGCCTCGCCGGCAAGCTTTCGGAGCTGCTCCACGAAGCCCCGGCCTCCACGGGCCCGGCCCTCGTCGCGGTTCCTCGCGGGGACGGCCTCCCGCTCTCGTTCGCGCAGCAGCGGCTGTGGTTCATTGATCAGCTTGAACCGGGCAGCGCGCTCTACAACATCCCCGCGGCCGTCCGGCTGGAAGGCGCCCTGGAGGTCTCCGCGCTTGAACAGGCCTTCCGCGAACTCATCCGTCGCCACGAAGCCCTGCGCACGACGTTCCCCACCCGGAACGGACAGCCCGTCCAACACATCGCCGCCCCCGCGCCGCTGTCGCTGCGTCACCTCCAGCTCCCGCCGACAGAGGACACCGCACGCGAGCAGCACCTGCGACAGCTGCTCACGGAAGAATCCCAGCGCCCGTTCGACCTCGCGCACGGACCGCTGCTGCGCACCCTGCTCGTCACGCTCGCCCCCGAGCAGCACGTGCTGCTGCTCACCATGCACCACATCGTCTCCGATGGCTGGTCCATGGGCGTCCTCATCCGCGAGCTGACGTCGCTCTACAGCGCGTTCCGCGACGGCCTGCCCTCACCGCTTCCCGCGCTCCCCATCCAATACGCCGACTATTCCGCCTGGCAGCGCGACGGGCAGCACGGCGAAGTGCTCGAAGCGCAGCGCGCCTATTGGCTGCGGCAGCTCGCGGAGGCGCCCGGGGCGCTGGACCTGCCCACGGATCATCCCCGTTCCGCCACGCCTTCCTCCCAGGGCGCGACGCATCCCGTCCACCTGTCGGGCTCGCTGTCCACGGCCCTGCGGAAGCTGGGCCAGGGTGAAGGCGCGACACCGTTCATGGTGATGCTGGCCGCGTTCCAGGCCCTGCTCGCGCGCCACGCCGGTCAGGACGACGTCTGCATCGGAACGCCCATCGCCGGCCGCCGTCGCGCGGAACTGGAAGGCCTGCTGGGCTGCTTCGTGAACACGCTGGTGCTGAGGGCACGTCCCCAGGCGCACCTCTCGTTCCGGGAGCTGCTCGCCCAGGTCCGGGAGACGACGCTCGGGGCCTACGCGAACCAGGACCTGCCCTTCGAACAGGTCGTGGACGCCGTGCAGCCGCCGCGTCAACTGGGCCGCTCACCCCTGTTCCAGGCGATGTTCGTGCTCCAGAACACGCCCGACGCGGACCTCAACGTGCCCGGCCTGACGCTGCGCTCCCTGCCCCTGGAAGGCCGCCCGTCGACGTTCGAGCTGACGCTCTCCCTCAAGGAGACCGCCGACGGCATCGACGGGTTCATCGAATACCGCAGTGACCTCTTCGAGCCCGCCACCATCGGGCAGCTCGCCACGCACTTCCAGCGACTGCTGGAGGCGGCCGTCGCGAACCCGGACCAGTCCCTCCACGACCTGCCGCTGCTCTCCAACGACGAGC
The DNA here is from genome assembly GCF_003612125.1 of Corallococcus praedator. Classification (GTDB taxonomy): domain Bacteria; phylum Myxococcota; class Myxococcia; order Myxococcales; family Myxococcaceae; genus Corallococcus; species Corallococcus praedator. Next base: position 12,919 of record NZ_RAWI01000178.1, on the reverse strand, counting down.
GGCGACAGCTGCTCGCCACCTGGAACGACCCGCGCACGGCCCCGAGCGCGCCGTCCCTGCTCCACCGTCCCTTCGAGGAGCAGGTGCTCCGCACGCCTGACGCGGTGGCCCTGAGCTGGGGGGAGAGGGCGCTGACGTACGCGGTGCTGGAGCAGAAGGCCCATCAGCTCGCGCACCACCTGATGAGCCTCGGCGTCGCCCCGGACGTGCGCGTCGCGCTGTGCATCGAGCCCTCGCCCGAGTGGATCATCGGCCTGCTGGGCATCCTCAAGGCCGGCGGCGTGTATGCGCCGCTGGATCCGCGGCTCCCCGCGCGGCGGCTCGGAAGTCTGCGCCAGCAGCTGTCGCCCCGCGTCCTCTTGACCACCACCGCGCTCAACGACGTCGTGCCCGCGGGTCCCGGCGTGACGCTGTGCCTGGACGCGAGCACCGCCCTGCTCGCGGAAGCACCCACCACCGCGCCGGTCCTCGCGCTCCATCCCGAGCACGCGGCCTACGTCATCTTCACCTCGGGTTCGACGGGTGAACCCAAGGGCGTCGTCGTCGAACACCGCGCGGCCGCCCACACGCTGCGCCAGTCCGTGCGCGACTACGACCTGCGGCCCGGTGACCGGCTGCTGCAATGGGCCGCGCCAGGCTTCGACGTGTCCGTGCAGGAGGTCTTCAGCGCGCTCGGCACCGGCGCCACGCTGGTGCTCGCGCCCCGGCAGTTCATTGGCGAGGAGCTGCACGCCTTCCTGCGGACCCAGGCCGTGACGACGCTCACGCTGACCGCGTCCGCGCTGGCCACCCTGCCGGACGAAGCCCTCCCCGCGCTGCGCTCGCTCGTCGTGGGCGGAGAGTCCTGCCCCACCGAGCTGATGGAGCGCTGGGCCCGCGACGGCCGCCGCTTCGTCAACCAGTACGGCCCCACCGAGGCCACCATCGCCGCCACCAGCGCCACGTGCGTGCCGGGCTCCGGCGCGCCGCCGCTGGGCCGGCCCTTCCCGGGCACCACCGTCTACGTGCTCGACGCGAAGCTGGACCCCGTGCCGCGCGGCGTGCGCGGAGAGCTGTTCATCGGCGGAGAGGGGCTCGCGCGGGGCTACCTGGGCCACCCTGAATCCACCGCGGGACGCTTCCTCCCCCATCCCTTCGCCTCCACCCCGGGCGCCCGCCTCTACCGCACCGGCGACCTCGTGCGCCTGCGCACGGACGGCCAGCTCGAGTTCCACGGCCGGACCGATGCGCAGGTGAAGCTGCGCGGCGTTCGCATCGAACCCGGAGAGATTGAGTCCGCCCTCACGGCCCACGCCTCCGTGGCCCAGGCGGCCGTCGTGGTGCGCGAGCTTCGTCCCGGCGACAAGCGGCTCGTCGCCTACGTCGTCGCGCATCCCGACCACCCGCTCGACCTGGACGCCCTGCGCGCCTTCCTCAAGGACCGCCTGCCGGAGGCCCTGCAACCGTCCGCCTTCGTCCCCCTCACCGCGCTGCCCGTCACGCCTTCCGGCAAGCGCGACCTCCAGGCCCTGCCCGCCCCGGACGGGCTCGCCCTGCAAGGCACGTTCGTCCCGCCCGAAGGCCCGGAGGAGCACCGCCTCGCGGAGCTCTGGGGTTCGCTGCTGGGCGTTACCCGCGTCGGCCGCCACGACAGCTTCTTCGATTTGGGAGGCCACTCCCTGCTGGCCACCCAGCTGGTGTCCCGCGTCCGCGAGGCCTTCGGCGTGGACCTGCCGCTGCGCGCCCTCTTCGAGCATCCCACCCTCGCCGGCTTCGCGGCCCACCTCGCGAAGGGCACGGGCGCGACAGGCCTCGCGAAGGCGCCGCCCATCCTCCCCGTGTCCCGGGATGCGAAGCTGCCGCTGTCGTTCGCGCAGCAGCGCCTGTGGTTCATCGATCAGCTCGACCCCGGCACCAGCGCGTTCAACATCCCCACGGCGGTCCGCCTCCAGGGCGAGCTCAAGGTTCCCGCCCTGGAGCGCGCCCTCCAGGAGCTGTTCCACCGTCACGAGGCCCTGCGCACCACCTTCTTGTCGGAGGAAGGCCGGCCATTCCAGGTCATCCAGCCCCCCCGTGAGAGCCTCCTCGCGCGGATGGACCTCCAGTCCACGCCGGAGTCCGAGCGGGACGCGAGCACCCAGCGACTCCTCCAGCAGGAGGGCCAGCGCCCGTTCGACCTCGCGAAGGGACCGCTGCTGCGCTCGGTCCTCGTCACGCTCGCGCCCGAGCACCACGTCCTGCTGCTCACCATGCACCACATCGTCTCCGACGGTTGGTCCATGGGCGTCCTCATCCGCGAGCTCATCGCCCTCTACGCCGCGTTCCGCGACGGCCTGCCCTCCCCGCTCCCCGCGCTGTCGCTCCAGTACGCCGACTACGCGGCGTGGCAGCACGACTGGCTTCGCGGCGAAGTGCTGGAAGCGCAGCTGTCCTGGTGGAAGGAGGCCCTGTCCGGCGCGCCGCAGACGCTGGAGCTTCCCGGCGATGCCCCGCGCCCGCTGACGCCCACCGGGCGCGGCGCCCAGTACGAGGCGGCGATGCCCCCGGCCCTGTCACGGGCGCTCGACGCGCTCGGACGCCAGGAGGGTGCGACGCCGTTCATGGTGCTGCTGGCGGCCTTCAACACGCTGATGGCCCGCTACTCGGGACAGCGCGACCTGCTCATCGGCACCGACGTCGCCAACCGCTCCCTCGCGGAGACCGAAGGGATGCTCGGGTTCTTCATCAACCAGCTCGTCCTGCGCGCCCGCGTGGACGGCGACCCGACGGTGCGCGAGCTCATCGCCCGCACCCGCGAGTCCTCGCTGTCGGCCTACGCGCACCAGGACGTGCCTTTCGAGGAGCTGGTCCGCGTCCTCAACCCGGCGCGCAACGACGGCCGCGCCCCGCTGTTCCAGGTGAAGTTCACGCTCCAGCACGCGCCCACCCGCGCCATGACGCTGCCCGGCCTGAAGCTGGAGCCGGTGACGCTGGAGACCCACGCGGCCAAGCTGGACCTGCTCGTCGTCGTGGGCCACGGCGAGGACGGCCTGCGCGGCACCTGGGAGTACAACACCGACCTGTTCACCCACGACACCGTGGCGCGCATGGCGGGCCACTTCCAGACGCTGCTGGAAGGCTTCGCCGCCACGCCGGAGGCCCGGGTCTCCGCGCTGACGCTCCTGTCGGACGCCGAGCGCCACCAGGTGGTGACGGCGTGGGGCGGCCCCCGGCTGGACTTCCGCGCGGACGACTGCTTCGCGCAGCGCTTCGAGGCGCAGGTGGAGCGCACCCCCGACGCGGTGGCCGTCACCTACGAGGATGAGCAGCTCACCTACCGCGAGCTGAACCTGCGCGCGAACCAGCTCGCCTGGCGCCTGCGGGGCATGGGCGTGCGCCCCGACGGACGCGCCGCCCTGTTCCTCCACCGCTCGCTGGAGCTGGTGGTGGGCATGCTGGGCATCCTCAAGGCGGGCGGTGCCTACGTGCCGCTGGATCCAGAGACGCCCACCGAACGGCTCTCCGCCATCCTGGAGGAGGCGGAGGTCGCCGTCATCCTCAGCCAGGACGCCCTGTCCGAAGCGCTCCCGGAGACGGGCGCGCGCGTGCTGTACCTGGACTCGGAATGGGACGGCATCGTGCGACGTGGGCGCCCGGAGAATCCGCCGCCCGTGGCGACGCCCGGCAACCTCGCCTATGTCATCTACACCTCCGGCTCCACCGGACGTCCCAAGGGAGTGGCCGTGGAGCACCGGCAGCTCAGCGCCTACACGGCGGGCGTGCTGGAGCGGATGCCCGCGCTGCCCGGCGCCAGCTTCGCCACCGTGTCCACCATCGCCGCGGACCTGGGCAACACCATGGTGTTCCCCGCGCTGGGCACCGGCGGCAACCTGCACGTCCTGTCCCGCGACCGGGTGACGAGCCCGGAGGACTTCGCCGCCTACTTCGAGCGCCACGGCATCGACTGCCTGAAGATCGTCCCCTCGCACCTGGCGGCCCTGATGTCGGCCGCGAAGCCGGAGCAGGTGCTGCCGCGCCGGTTGCTCGTGCTGGGAGGCGAGGCCTCCAGCCGCGAATGGATTGAACGCATCCAGCGGCTGCGCCCGGGCTGCGAAATCCTCAACCACTACGGCCCCACGGAGACGACGGTGGGCTCGCTCACGTGGCCCGTGCCCGTCACGGGTCTGCCGAACCGGCCCAACATCCCCACGGGCTTCCCGCTGCCCGGAGAACAGGTGCTGGTGCTGGACGCACACCTGCAACCGGTGCCGGTGGGCATCGCCGGAGAGCTGTGCATCGGCGGTGTCGGCGTGGCGCGCGGCTACCTGGGCCGCCCGGACCTGTCCGCGGAGCGCTTCATCCCCAATCCCCATGCACCGGAGCCCGGAGGCCGCCTGTACCGCACGGGCGACCTGGCGCGCCGGCTGAAGGACGGGGCGGTGGAGTTCCTGGGCCGCATCGACGACCAGGTGAAGATCCGTGGCTTCCGCGTGGAGACCGGCGAGGTGGAGGCCGTCCTGCGACAACACCCGGACGTGCGCGAAGCCGTCGTGCTGGCCCGCGAGGTCGCGCCCGGAGACCGCCGGCTCGCGGCCTGGGTCGTGCCCACGCCCCAGCGCGCCGCCACCGTGCAGGGCCACAAGCGCTACGTGCTGCCCAACAAGCTGGCCGTCGCGCAGCTCAACCGCAACGAGACGGACTACATCTACAAGGAGGTCTTCGAACTCCAGGCGTACCTGCGCCACGGCGTGACGCTGAACGACGGCGACTGCATCTTCGACGTGGGCTCCAACATCGGCCTGTTCTCCGTCTTCGCAAACCAGGTCTGCCACGCCCCGCGCATCTTCGCCTTCGAGCCCAACCCCACGGTGCACGCCATCCTCAGCGTCAACCTGGCCCTCCACGCCCACCACCCCACCGTCTTCGACTGCGGCGTCGCCGCCGAGGAAGGCACCGCCGAGTTCACGTTCTTCCCCGGCTTCTCACTCCTGTCTGGCTTCCATGCGGACGCGGAGACGGAGAAGTCGGTGGTGAAGGCCTACATGCTCAACCAGGAGAACGCGTCGCCTGAACAGCTCGCGGGCCTGGCCGAGTCCGCGGACGACCTGTTGGAGGAGCGCTTCGAGGCGCGCACCTTCACCGCGCGGCTGCGCACGCTGTCGGACATCATCGACGAGCACGCGGTGGAGACCATCGACCTCTTGAAGGTCAACGTGGAGAAGAGCGAGCTGCAGGTGCTCCAGGGGCTTCGCGAGGAGCACTGGGGGCGCATCCGCCAGATGGTGGTGGAGATCGACGTGAAGGAGAACGTCGAGCCCATCACGGAGCTGGTGCGACAGCATGGCTTCGACCTGGTGGTGGACCAGGACGTGCTGCTGTCGGGCACGCAGCTCTGCTACCTGTACGCCATCCGCCCGTCGGACAAGGGCCGCCTGGTGCCACAGACGTCACCGGACGCGCACCTGCGAAAGCTGTCCCCCCGGACGGCCCCGCCCTTCCTCACCCAGGCGGACGTCACCCGCTGGCTTGGGGACAAGCTGCCGCCGTACATGGTGCCCTCCGTGGTGATGATGCTGGAGGCGATGCCCCTCACCGCCAACGGCAAGGTGGACCGGCAAGCGCTGCCGACACCGGTGGGCACGTCCGACGAGCGCCCCTACGTGGCGCCGCGCAACCAGACCGAGGAGAAGCTGGCGCGAATCTGCGCGGAGCTGCTCAACCTCCCGCGCATGGGCATCCACGACGACTTCTTCGAGCTGGGCGGACACTCGCTGCTCGGCACCCAGGTCGTCTCGCGCATCCGCGCCGCCTTCGGGGCGGAGCTGCGGCTGCGAGACCTGTTCGACACGCCCACCGTGGCGGGGCTGGCGCAGCGCATCGTGGACCTGCGCGCGGGCCAGGTGGAAGAAGGGCGGCTGGAAGACCTGCTCGCGGAGCTCGAGGGGATGTCCCCCGACGAGGTCCAGGCCCTGCTCGCGGCGGAGGAGTCCCCCGAGGACAGCGCCGAGCAAGCCCCCAACGACGACGCGGCCGTGCGCCGGAAGGTGTCCCATGAGTAACGACCTGCAGAAGCGGCTCGCGGCCCTGCCGCCGGAGAAGCGGGAGCTGCTCCTGCGCAAGCTGGGCAAGGCCGCGCCCCGCGAAACGCTGACGCCCCGCCCCCGGACGGGAAACCGCTTCCCGCTGTCCTTCACCCAGCAGCGCCTGTGGTTCCTGGACCAGCTGGAGCCGGGCAGCACCGTCTACAACATCCCCATGGCCCTGCGGGTGGAGGGCGCGCTGGACGCCTCCGTCCTGGAGCGGGCGCTGGAAGAGGTGGTGCGGCGGCACGAAGCGCTGCGCACGGTGTTCCTCAACGAGGAAGGTCAGGCCGTCCAGGAGGTGCTGCCCGCGCCCAGGCTGCCGCTCGCGACCGTGGACCTGCGAAGCCGTCCCGCCGCCGAGCGCGAGAGCGAAGCCCAGCGCCTGGTGGACACGGAGACGCTGCGCCCCTTCGACCTCGCGAAGGGGCCGCTGCTGCGCACGCTCCTGCTCCAGCTGGGGAACACGGACCACCTGCTGCTGCTGACGGTGCACCACATCGTGTCGGATGGCGGGTCCATGGACGTGCTCCTGCGTGAGCTCATCGTCCTCTACCTGTCCTTCGCCGCGGGCCGGCCGTCGCCGCTGCCCGAGCCGCCGCTCCAGTACGCCGACTATGCGCTCTGGCAGCGCGAGCACCTGCAGGGCGAGGTGCTCGACAAGCAGCTCGCGTATTGGAAGACACAACTGGGTGACGCCTCCCGCCTGCTGGAGCTGCCCACGGATCGCCCGCGACCGCCGGTGCGTTCCACCCGGGGCGCCAACCAGCCCGTGCGGTTGGGCCGCGCGGCCTCCGATGCATTGATGGCGCTCTGCGCGAAGGAGAACGTCACGCCCTTCATGGCGCTGCTGGCGGCCTTCCAGCTGCTGCTGCACCGCTATTCGGGACAGCCGGACATCAGCGTGGGCACCCCCATCGCCGGAAGGGACCGCGCCGAACTGGAGGAGCTGTTCGGCTTCTTCGCCAACACCCTGGTGCTGCGCACCCGGCTGTCGGAGCGCATGACGGGGCGTCAGCTGCTCGCCCACGTGCGCGAGGTCGCGCTGGGCGCCTTCGGCCACGCGGAGGTGCCGTTCGAGAAGCTGGTGGAGGTGCTCCAGCCGGTGCGCAGCCTCAGCCACACGCCGCTGTTCCAGGTGATGTTCACCCTCCAGCGCGAGGCGAAGACGGCCCCGTCCCTGCCGGGGCTGACGTTCCGGCTGATCCAGGCAGACGGCCAGCTGGCGAAGTTCGACCTGAACCTCACGCTGGCGGAGCTGCCGGGCGGGTTCGCCGGGGCGCTCGAATACAACACGGACCTCTTCGATGCCGCGACGGCGGCCCGGATCGCGGAACACCTGCGCGTGCTGGTGGAGGGCCTCACGGCCCACCCCGACCGGCCCGTCGCTGAGCTTCCCCTCCTCACGCCCGCCGAGCGGCACCAGCTGCTCGTCACCTGGAACGACACGCACGCCGACACCCCGCGCGACACGTGCCTGCACACGCTCGTCGAGGCGCAGGTCGCTCGCACGCCGGACGCGGTGGCGGTGGAGTTCGGCGGACAGCACCTCACCTACCGGGAGCTGGACCTGCGCGCGAACCGGCTCGCGCACGTGCTGCGCTCTCGCGGCGTGGGTCCGGAGACCCGGGTGGCGCTCTGCGTGGAGCGCTCCCTGGAGCTGGCGGTGGGGCTGCTCGGCATCCTCAAGGCCGGCGGCGCCTACGTGCCGCTCTCTCCGGACTACCCCGCGGCGCGGCTGGCCTTCATGTGGGAGGACGCCGCGCCGCATGTTTTGCTCACCCAGCGGCACCTGCTGGAGCGCCTGCCCGTGCGGGATGCGCGCGTGGTGTGCCTGGACTCCGAAGAGGCCTTTGGCACCGAAGCCCGGTCGGACGCTCCGGACAGCGGGGTCCGCGCCCAGAACGCCGCCTATGTCCTCTACACCTCCGGCTCCACGGGGCAGCCCAAGGGCGTCGTCATCACCCACCGCGCGCTCGCCAACCACATGGCGTGGCTGCTGTCGGAGTTCCACCTGGGGCCCGACGACCGGGTGCTCCTGAAGACGCCGCTGAGCTTCGACGCCTCCGTGTGGGAGTGCTGGGCGCCCCTGCTGTCCGGCGGACGGCTGCTCATCGCGCCACCGGAAGCGCACCGCGATGGCGCCCTGCTGCTGGAGACCGTCGTGCAGGGGCAGGTCACGGTGCTCCAGCTCGTCCCGTCGCTGCTGCGGGCGCTGCTGGAGGAGCCGGGGCTGGCGCAGGCCACCCGACTGCGCCTGCTCTTCTGCGGCGGTGAAGCGCTGGCCTCGGAGCTGGAGCCCCTGCTGCGGGCGCGGCTGCCCCGCGTCACCCTGGTCAACCTGTACGGCCCCACCGAGGCCACCATCGACGCGACCTGGGCCCGCTGTCCCACGCCCAGCACGGGCAGGACGGTGCCGCTGGGGCGGCCCATCGCCAACACCCGCGTCTACCTGCTGGACCCCCACCTGCAACCCGTGCCCGTCGGCGTGCATGGGGAGCTGTATCTGGGCGGTGAGGGCCTGGCGCGCGGCTACCACGCACGTCCCGCGCTCAGCGCTGAGCGCTTCCTGCCAGACCCCTTCGGCACCACGCCCGGCGCGCGGCTGTACCGCACGGGCGACGTGGCCCGCTACCTGCCGGATGGCAACCTGGAGTTCATCGGCCGCAAGGACGCGCAGGTGAAGGTGCGCGGCTTCCGCATCGAAACGGGCGAGGTGGAGGCCACCTTGCGCGAGCACGCCTCGGTGGCGCAGGCCGTGGTGCTGGTCCGCGAGGACGCGCCGGGCGTGCGTCGGCTCGTGGCCTACGTCACGGGCACGGCGCCGGACGCGGACACCCTGCGAGGCTTCCTGGCCTCGCGCCTGCCGGAGCACCTGGTGCCCGCAGCCTTCGTGTCCCTGACGGAGCTGCCCCTCTCCCCCAACGGCAAGGTGGACCGCAAGGCCCTGCCCGCACCGGAGCAACCGGGGGCCCTCTCCGAGCGGGCCTTCGTCGCACCGCGCGACGAGGTGGAGCAGGCGCTCGCGGACATCTGGGCCCGGCTGCTGGGGCGCGAGCGCGTGGGCATCCACGACAACTTCTTCGAGCTGGGCGGCGACAGCATCATCAGCCTCCAGGTCGTCGCGCGGGCGCGGCAGGTGGGGCTCCACCTCACGCCCCGCCAGCTCTTCCAACGCCAGACGCTCGCGGAATTGGCGCCCACCGTGACGGCCGCGCGAGGCGCCACCAGCGAGCAGGGCCCCGTCACCGGCCCTGTCCCACTCACGCCCATCCAGCGGGCCTTCTTCGAGCGGGACCTGCCGGAGCCGCACCACTACAACCAGGCCGTGCTGCTGGAGCTGCGCGAGCCGGTGGATGCCGCGCTGCTGGAGCAGGCCGTGCGCAAGCTGGTGGAACACCACGACGCGCTGAGGCTGCGCTTCGTGCGCGCGGGCACCGGCTGGGAGCAGCGCAACGCGGGCCTGGACGCGACCGGGTCCCTGCATCGGGTGGACCTGTCCGCCGTGCCGGAGTCCGAACAGGCCGCCGCGTTGGAGCAGGCCGCCGCGAAGCTCCAGGCCGCGTTCCGTCTGTCCGAGGGTCCGCTCCTGCGGGCCGCGCTCTTCGACCCGGGCCACGCAAGGCCCCGGAGCCTGCTGGTCATCATCCACCACCTCGCGGTGGACGGCGTCTCCTGGCGCATGCTGCTGGAGGACGTGAGCACCGCGTACGAACAGCTCCGCCGGGGTGAGCCGGTGGTGCTGCCGCTCAAGACGACGTCCTTCAAGGCGTGGGCGGAGCGGCTGGAAGCGCACGCGAAGTCCGACGCGCTGGAGGCCGAACGGGCCTTCTGGCTCTCCGACGCCCGGCGCGAGCCGCGACCGTTGCCGGTGGACCACGCGGGAGAGAACACCCTCGCCTCGGCGCGTGACGTCTCCGTCTCACTGGACGCGGAGGAGACGCGGGTGTTGCTGCGCGAGGTGCCGGCGGCCTGGCGCGCGCGCATCGACGACGTGCTGCTGACGGCGTTGGCCCGGGCCCTGTCCGCCTGGACGGGCGAACACCGGCACCTGGTGGACCTGGAAGGCCACGGCCGGGAAGAGCTGTTCGACGACGTGGACGTGTCGCGCACCGTGGGTTGGTTCACCGCGATGGTGCCGGTGCTGCTGGAGGCGCCCACGGCCGATGTCGGGGGCGCGCTGCTCGCGGTACGGGACGGGTTGAGACAGGTGCCGAACCGGGGACTGGGCCACGGCCTGTTGCTGGCGATGGGCCGCGACGACACGTCCCGTGCGCTGCGAGCCCTGCCGCGAGCCCAGGTGCTCTTCAACTACCTGGGCCAGCTCGACGTCGCCGCCGCCAGCTCGCCCCTCTTCGCGAAGGCGCGCACGCCCGACGGTGGGATGATCAGCCCCCGGGGCCATCGCAGCCACCTGCTGGAGGTGAACGGGCTGGTCATCGAAGGCCGGCTGCGACTCGGGTGGACCTACAGCGAGAACGTCCATGACCGTGCCACCGTCGAGGCTTTGGCGGCGCACTTCGTGTCCGCGCTGCGCGCCCTCATCGCCGAGCGCGGCTCATCCCAGGCCCTGCGCTACACGCCGGCGGACTTCCCGCTGGCCCGCCTGGAGTCGGCGACACTGGACGCGCTGCTTCCCGCAGGCCAGGCCATCGAGGACGTCTATCCGCTCTCGCCCATGCAGCAGGGCATGCTCTTCCACACCATCGTGGGCGCGGCGACGGGCGAGTACTTCCAGCAGATCGCCTGGACGTTCCACGCGCCCATGGACCTGCCGGCCTTCCGTCGCGCCTGGGAGGCGGTGCTGGACCGGCACGCCATCCTGAGGACGGGGTTCCACTGGCAGGAATTGCCCCAGCCCCTCCAGGTGGTGCACGCACGCGTGGACCTGCCGTGGACCGAGAACGACCTGCGCGGCCTGTCCGCCACCGAGCAGCAGGAGCGGATGGACGCGTTCCTGCGCGAGGACCACGCGAGGGGCTTCGACCTGGCGCGGCCGCCGCTGCTGCGCGTCACGGTGATGCGCCTGGATGAGCACGTGTATCGCTTCGTCTGGAGCCTGCACCACCTCCTGCTCGACGGATGGAGCGTGGGCCTGCTGCTCCAGGATCTGTTCGGAACCTACGAAGCGCTGCGAAGCGGCCGGGAAGCGCGGCTGGAGCGGGCGCCCTCGTTCCGGGACTTCATCGCGTGGCTGGGCCAGCAGGACGAAGCCGCCTCCGAGGCGTGGTGGCGCCGGACGCTCGCGGGCTTCCAGGCCCCCACACCGCTTCCAGGTCGGGCACCGGACCGGAGTCGGAAGGAGGCTCCGGAGATGGTCGAGCATGTGCTCGCGGTCTCCGAGCCCACCACGAAAGCGCTGACCGGCTTCACGCGCCAGCACCACCTGACGATGAACACGCTGATCCAGGCCGCGTGGGCGCTGGTGCTCGGAAGACATGCGGGAGAGGAGGACGTCGTCTTCGGCGCCACGGTCGCCGGACGGCCCGCGGAGCTGCCCCACGTCGAGTCGGTGATGGGGCTGTTCATCAACTCGCTACCGGTGCGCGTCCGCCTGCCTCCGGACGCCGCCATCCTCCCCTGGCTCCAGGGGCTTCAGGCCCAGCTCGCGGAGTCGCGCCAACACGAGCACTGCGCGCTGCTGCGGATCCAGGGCTGGAGCGAACTGCCACGCGGCACCCCGTTGTTCGAAAGCCTCGTCGTGTTCGAGAACTTCCCCGTGGACGCGTCCGTCCGCGACCGGGTGGGACGCCAGGATCTGCGCGACGTGCGGATGATGGAGCGCAAGACGTTCCCGCTGAACCTCGTGGTCCTGCCGGGCTCGGAGCTGATGCTGAAGCTCACCGTGGACAGCTCCAGGCTGGATGCGGACACCGCGCGGCGCCTCTTGCAGCACATGCGCGCGGCGCTGGAGGGCTGGGTTGGCTCCGCGAAGCGACTCGATGAAGTGTCGTTGCTCGCGGAGGAGGAGCGTCAACAGACACTCATCGCGTGGAACGACACGCGGCAGGTGCTCTCCGACGAGTCGCTCGTCCACCACCTCTTCCAGGCCCAGGCCGAGCGCACCCCGTTGGCGCACGCCGCGGCCTTCGGCGGCCAGCACCTCACCTACCGGGAGCTGGACGCTCGCGCCAACCGCCTCGCCCACCACCTGCGCTCCTTCGGCGTCGGGCCCGAGACCCGCGTCGGACTTTTCCTGGAGCGCTCCCTCGACGTTCCCGTCGCACTCCTCGCCATCCTCAAGGCCGGCGGCGCCTTCGTTCCCCTCGACCCCGCCTACCCCGCCTCACGCACCGCCTTCATCCTCGAGGATGCAGGCGTTCCCCTCGTCCTCACCCAGGACTCCCTCGCGGATGAGCTGCCCTCCGGCATCCAGCTGCTCTGCCTCGACTCCGACGCTGACGCGATTGCTCGCAGGCCCGATTCTCCTCCCGACGTCCGCGTCTTCGACGACAGCCTCGCCTACGTCATCTACACCTCTGGCTCCACCGGCACGCCCAAGGGGGCCCTGCTCCTCCACAAGGGCCTCGCCAACACCGCGCTCGCAGCGGTGAAGGCCCACCGCTTCCACGCGAACAGCCGCGTCCTGCAGTTCGCCTCCCCCGCCTTCGACGCCTCAGTCTGCGAAGTCTTCTCCACGCTGCTCTCAGGCGCCTGCCTCGTGCTCGCCGCGCGCGACGCCTTGCTGCCCGAGCTGCCCCTGCGGCAGCTGCTCGAATCCCAGGCCGTCACCGCCGCCACCCTGACGCCCTCCGTCCTCGCCCAGCTCTCCGAGGCCGGACTGCCCCTGCTGGAAACCGTCATCTCCGCGGGCGAGGCCCTTCCGCCCGCGACGGCCCAGCGCTGGAGCCAGGGACGTACCCTGCTCAACGCCTACGGCC
>NZ_RAWI01000177.1 GCF_003612125.1 Corallococcus praedator | reverse complement strand
TATAAGAGACAGGTTCGGTTCGGTGGCGGTGGGGTGCCTGCTGGCGGTGGCCATGCTGCTGTACATGCGGGGCGTCAACCGGGAGCTGCCCCTGTTCCTCGTCGGCCTGTCGTTCGCGGCGGCGGAGGGTGGGGCGCGGCTGCACCTGTCGCCGCTGCTGGTGTCGCTGGCGGCGGGCGCGCTCATCGCGAACCTGGACGAGCGCGAGGGCCGGCGCATCCACCATGCCATCCAGCAGGCGGGCCTGCCGGTGTTCGCGCTCTTCTTCGCCGCGGCGGGGGCGGGCCTGAAGCTGGACGCGCTGGTGACGGTGGGACCGGCGGCGCTGCTGCTCGTGGCCCTGCGGGGGCTGGCCATCTGGGGCGCGTGCCGCAGGTTCGCGCCCGCCGGGGACCCGCGCCTCAAGCGCTACCTGTGGATGGGCCTCATCTCCCAGGCGGGCGTGACGTTCGGGCTGGCGGCGCTGGTGTCGCGCACCTTCCCCACGTTCGGGCCGCAGGTGGAGGTGCTCATCATCGCGATGATCACCGCGCACGAGCTGGTGGGCCCGGTGCTCACCCGGCGCGCGCTGCTGGGCAGTGGCGAAATCCGTGCGGAAGAGGCGGGCGGGGGCGCATAGTTGGGGCTCGCCGCCGTCGGCCTGTCCCTGTCAGGAGTCGCGCCCGTCATGCCCCCCGCCGTCGCACCCATCCTCGAGGTGGACGTGGACCACCCCTCGCCGCGCCACATCGCTCGCGCGGTGGAGGTGCTGGAGAAGGGCGGCCTCATCGCCTATCCCACGGATACCTATTACGGCCTCGGTTGTGACCTGAACGCGAAGAAGGCCATTGAACGGCTCTACCAGCTCAAGGGCCGCGACAAGAAGAAGCCCCTGTCGCTGCTGTGCCCGGACCTGTCCGACGTCGCCCGCTACGCGCACGTGAGCAACTTCGCCTACCGCGCGATGAAGGGCCTCACCCCCGGCGCCTTCACCTTCATCCTGGAGGCCACGCGCCTGGTGCCGGAGGTGATGATGACCAAGCAGAAGCAGGTAGGACTGCGCGTGCCGGACGCCACGCTTCCCCGCGAACTGGCGAAGGCCTTGGGCCGCCCGCTCATCACCACGTCCGCAACACATACCGATGGTACGGTTTTGTCAGACGCCAGGGACATCAAGACCGTGTTGGGGCACGGATTGGATCTCATCCTTGACGGTGGCGTGACATTGAACGAGCCGTCCACGGTGGTTTCACTCGTAGGCGATGCGCTTGAAATTCTCAGGCAAGGCAAGGGTAGGCTGGAAGCCTGAACCCGAACCAGAGGGGGGAGCCTTGGCCGAGGGGGACCGTCCAGAAGTGCCAGTGATTGTCGACGTACCGGAGCGGGTGCCCGGCGCGTTCGCGCTGTTGGGGCTGTTGATGCTCCGGCCCATTGATCTGCACTACCGCCTGCGCGAGGCCGGCATCCGTTCGCCCGCGGGGCGCATTGGCCAGTTATGGCGCGAGCAGGCGGAAGGAGGCCGCGCCGCCGGGGCCTTCGTCGCCCGGATGCTGCTCTTGCTCGTGGTGCTGTCGCCGGGCCTCACGGTGCTGACGGGGCTGGGCCTGCACGTCATGGGCGTGCCCATGCGGGGCGTGTGGTTCCTCTCCGCGGCGCTGTGTTCCGCGGTGGGGCTGGTGGTGGCGCTGGTGTCGGGGCTCGCGTCGGGGGTGCTGTTGGGGTCGCTTGCGAGCATGTCGATGCTGGCGGGGCTGCACGCCACGGCGGGCGGCGCCTTCGGTCCGGAGTCCGGGGGCCTGGCGGCGATGGCGGTGGGCATCTGCCTGGGCATCGTGTCCGGCCTGTCGGCGGGGAGCATCGGGGGGTTGGCGAGTGGCCGCGGGCCCTCCGTGCGCAACGTGCAGGTGGCGGCGATCGCGACGAGCGTGGTGCCCATGTTCGTGTGGAGCGGCGCTTCGTCGGTGTCCTTCGCGGGCGCGGTGGCGGCGAGCGCGCTGGTGGCCTTCCTGGCGTGTGCCTTCCGGTTGCCGTTCTACGCGCTGGAGGTGCTGGCGCAGGCGGTGGCGTACGCGGTGGAGCGCTTCACGGGGCGGCCCACGCTGCGGTGGGTGCCGGTACGGCACCACAACCTGAGCTACCTGCCGCACCCGTTCCTGGGCCGGCACCTGGCGCTGGCGGTGCGCTCCCGGCCCGCGGAGGTGCTGGCGGTGGCGGATGCGTGCCTGCGCTCGCCGGGCAACATCCTGGTGGGCTGGCCGTGGGTGGTGGAGGCGCTGGAGCGCGCGCACGCGCAGGAGGCCGTCGAACCCCAGGCGTGAGGCCCTGGGGTCCGGTGGTGCCGTGCTACGGGGTCGCGGACGGGAGCTTCTCGACCTGGGTGATGACCTTCGCGCCCACGGCGTTCGGGGCGTAGGTGACGCGAACGGTGTCGCCGGGCTTGATGGCGTCCAGGGTCGCCTTCAGCTCCTGCTTCGGGTTTTCGATGACGTAGGTCAACGGCGGCGCGGAGGCGGTGGCCCCCGCGAGCTGGACGGACGTCGGCGTGATGCTCTTCACCTGGCCGTCCTTCGTCTTCGTGGACGTCGCCTGGGGGGCAGGCTGGGCCAGCGTCGTCGCGCTCATGCTCCCCATCGTCAGTGCCGCCATCCACAGCCATCCTGGTGCGCGCATCGGGTTGCTCCTTGCTTCGGGTGGGCGGAGGCAGGTCGTGTCACCGGCCCGCTCCGGTTGAAGGCCACGTTGGAACGGGACGCTATCCGGTCGTGACGGGGGAGGTGGCCGGGGAGTTGCCCTCGGGTGTTCCTTCGCTACCCTGGGCCCATGGAAGGACTGCTCGACGCGTTCATCGCCTTCATCCGCGCGGAGCGGGGGTTGTCCGGCAAGACGGTGGACGCCTACGCGGCGGACCTCACCGTCTACTTCGAGGACCTGCGCGCGCGCGGGAAGGACGACGCGGCCCGCGTCACCCAGGAGGACGTGCTCGCGCACCTGACGACGCTGGGCAAGCAGGGCCTGAGCCGCCGCAGCCAGGCGCGGCACCTGGCCGCCATCCGCGTCTTCCACCGCTTCCTCGTCGCGGAGCGGCTGGCGGACAAGGACCCCACGGAAGACGTGGACACGCCCAAGTCGCCGCGCAAGCTGCCCGTGTTCCTCACGCTGGAGGAGGTGGAGCAGCTGCTGGCCGCGCCCGACGAGCGCACCGTCACGGGCATGCGCGACAAGGCGATGCTGGAGGTCCTCTACGCCACGGGGCTGCGCGTGACGGAGCTGTGCACGCTGGAGCTCAACAATGTACAGCTCACCGCGGGCTACCTCATCGCGAAGGGCAAGGGCTCCAAGGAGCGCATCGTCCCGCTGGGCCGCGTGGCGATTGAAAAGGTCCAGACGTTCCTGTCGCTGTCGCGGCCGGAGCTGCTGGGCAAGCGCGAGGCGAAGGCGCTGTTCGTCACGCCGCGCGGTGGAGGCTTCACGCGGCAGGGCTTCTGGAAGCTGCTCAAGCGCTACGCGCTGAAGGCCGGCATCCTGAAGCCGCTGTCACCGCACAAGCTGCGGCACTCGTTCGCCACGCACCTGGTGGAGCGGGGCGCGGACCTGCGGGCGGTGCAGCAGATGCTGGGCCACGCGGACCTGGCGACGACGCAGATCTACACGCACGTCAACGGCGCGCGCCTGCGCAAGGTGTACGACGAATTCCACCCGCGCAGCGACGCGTTCAAGCCGAAGCCCGCCGCGCGCAAGCGCCCGCCCACGGCGTGACGGATGCGGCGCGAGGGCGCGGTGGGACTCAGGACCCGCGCCCCTTCAGCACGAAGTCCGGGTTGCCATAGAAGAGGTAGTTCGCCCAATCCCTTGAGCGCATCCGCTTCAGCTCCGCGCGCCCTGCCTGGAGCGCGGCGTTGAGGCCCACGCCCCGCAGGATCTCCCGGTAGAAGCTCAGGGAGAACGCTTCCGCCTCGGCGTCACCGACGGGCCAGGTGGTCCCGATGAAGTTCGCCACTCCGCCGCGCAGGAACGCCTCCGCCAGTCCGACGGCCGTGTCCAACTGCTCCACGGAGGTGCGCAGGGGCTTCACCACCTCCAGCCGCCCCGCCATCCTGCGCAGCCGACCCGACTCACAGGCATTGAAGAACACGAGCGCCGGCAGGTTCGAGAGTCCCGCCAGGTCGGCGCCCGACAGCACGGTGTGGTGGTGGCACACAATGCCGCTGCGGGCCGGGGTGTCCTCGTCGAAGAACGCGTGCCCGGCGTAGTGGACGATGTCGTAGCGCCCCGAGCTGAAGGCGGCCAGGAGTACCGGTCGGGTGGCCTCCTCCCCCCGGATGACGTCGACCCGGACGCCGGGGAGGTTCTGGAAGAGTTCCCCCAGACGCCTGCCTTCCCGCGCGGCCACGGGCAGGTCCCCGGTTGGGTCCACGACCAGCAACACCCGCAGGACGTCATCCTCCACGCGCTCGGAGAGCCACTTGGCCACGGACAGGTTGTCGGCGGAGTAGCGGCGACTGAGGCCCTTCTCCGCCGCGGGAAACCAGACCGTCTCCCCGTCGTCGAGCGGCAGCGCCAACGTCTCCCATGGCACGCGTGAGAGCGGTGCATCATGTACCACCACGAGGTGGTGGTCTCGCTGGCGCGCAAGCACCGTGCGGACCGCGTCGGGGAGCAGCAGGTCGGCGAGCCGGCGTCCTCCCCGGGTGAAGTCCTGCACGCTCGCGGCGACCACGGCCTCCCGCGCGGCCAGCAGCTCCCGTGTATTGATCGTGCGAAGTCCGCTGACGATCGCGGCCTTGCCCCCCGAGGTGAGCAGCGACGCGTGGATGTCCACCGTCCGCTCGGCCTCCGCCGCGCTAGCGGTCTCCTGCCGCAGGATGAGATAGACCGGCTCCTCGCGGCGTGTGGGCTGCCCCTGCCCCCAGGGCGCCTCCCGCTCCGGTGGAAGGACCACCTCGTCCAGGGTGAGCTCCAACTGCTCGGTCAGGGAGGTGCTGGACAGGCGGTACAGCTCCTCCTTCAGTTCGAGGAACCGCTGGGGATCCTGCTCGCAGATGATCAACCGGCGGAAGCCGCGGTCGTGGTCGGCGTCGCGGAGGCCCCGGAAGAAGCCCATCAGCAGGTTGCGCAGCGCTCCGGCCGCGGTCCGCCCGGAGTTTGCTCCAAAGAGCACGGTGGCGAACTCCTCGATGCGCGCGTTGATGAAGGTCCGCATGACATTCTCCGCGGCCGTCTGGAGGACGGAGTCGCTGAGGGTGTCGAAGGAGCCCAGGCCCACGAAGCAGAGGATGTCGGCCGCGAGCGGATGCCGTCCGGTCGGCATCATGAAGACCTCTCCGATGTTGCGCGAGAACATGCGCCGGTTGTTCAGCTCGGTGATGGCGCCACCGAGCCGCGCATCCAGCGCTTTGGCCGGGCCCCCCGGAACGACATCGCGGAAGATGCCAATCGACAGGGCGCGGGCGTCAACCTCGGTGATGCTCCCGAGCGCGATGCGGAGGTCGATCCGATGCTGCCTTCGCCGCCCCACGACGACCTGCTCGAACGGGTGACGGAACCCGGTCCCCAAGGCCGCCGGAGAGACCGGAGGTGGCATCGGTCCGGTGATGACGCCGTCGTTGCGTGCCGTGGGTGCGACGAGCTCCTCTGTCACCTCCCGAAGTTCGCGCTGGCTCAGCGCGGGACCTCGGCGCCCGTCATAGGGCTCCACCCGCAGCGCCGCTTCGGGGACCTCGGTGACCGGGGCACGCAGCGCGCTCGGTGCGGGTTGGGTGGGGAGCACATCCGTCTGCCCACGATCCAGGAGATCACAGACGGCGCGCGCCACCCGCGAGTTGTTCGGCAACGCCCCGTGGCTCTCGGCGATGTAGTAGTGCGCCTTCACCCCGCTCATCTGGGCGAACTCCAGTGGCACCGTGCCATCCCCCTGACGGGAGGTCTGGTAGACGAACCGGCCCTGCTCGTCATGGCGCAGGCCCACGGTCGTTTCCTGGTCCACGCCGCAGATGATGAAGAAGTCCTCGCGCGCGCCCGCGAGCCCCTCACGCATCGGCGCCACCCCCTTGAGGAGGGCGTCGCGGGGGTGGAGGTCGTCGGGAGGCCATTGGGAGAGATCGTAGAGGTCCACCTCCGACCAACGCTCCGGGTCAGGGAGCATCTGGGTCAGCCCCGGGAACGTGGTGAAGAGGTCACGCGAGAGCTGCTCGGGGGTGTGCCGCAAGTCGAGCGCGCCAAGCTTGCGGACCACCGGATGGGTGGCGCGCAGGGCCATCACCGGATCAAAGGATCCCGAGTTCGGGGTGCCGAGCATGATGAGCCGCGCGTAGGGCGCGCCCTGGCCAATGGCCGCGCGTGCGACGAGCCCGCCCATGCTGTGCGCCACCAGGTGCACCTTCTCCCCCGCGCGCTGTTGGAGCACGGCGGCGAGTTCAGCACCGAGTTCGGTGATGCTCCTGCGCCAGTCGAAGGCGTGAAAGTGCGCGTCGAAGCCTGCCTGGCAGAGCCGGAACTTGAGCGAGAGGTAGGCGAACAACATCACCCCGAGCGCGGAGAGGCCATTGCCCGGAGCGGGGAGCTCCAGGTGGGTCAGCCTGCCGGCGCCGATGTCGATGGGGTCGAACCAGAAGACGTCGTCAAGGAGGCCAAGCTTCCGCTTGCGGCCAATCCTCGAGCCCAGGAGGCCCGGAAGGATGAGGACCGGTGGGCCTCCGCGCAGCGTGCGGGAGGCGGTCGCATCGCGGGCGAGTCGGGTCAATTCGGTGTACTGCTCCGGTCCGAAGTAGTCCTCGAGCAGTCCCTGGTGGGCGCCGGTGACGAGCGCTTCCTCCACGTCCTCGTCGCGCAGCTCGAACCCGGACTGGCGGGTGACGTCCGGGGCGGGGCGAGGGCGTGTCCTTCGGGGTGACGGCTTCGAGCGCGAGGGCTTCCGTGAGGCCATGGCTTCCTCCCCTGACACCGCGCCAGCGCGATGACGGGGGAGGCTAGGGCTTCCGTGCGGTGGGTGCAGGCCCCGCGCCGGGACTGTGCGGCAGTCCCACTTGAGGCTGCCCCCAGGGGCGATCCGCTGTGTCCGCTTCGCGTCAGCCGCCGAGGACTTCGTGGCGCACCGCTACAACCCGGTGCTCTTCAGCAGCAGGCGCGCGGGGCCGGGGAAGAACCCCGGCGTGTAGATGTTCGCATCGGTGACGAACGCCGTGTCGCCGCTGACGACCAGCTTGGGACCGGTGGTGGGGCGGATGAAGAGGGGCAGGGTGAGCTGCGTCTCCGGCCAGCGCACCACGCCGCCCGTTCCGAACGCCGTGTCCAGATCGCCATTGGCCTGGAAGCGGAACAGCGCGGGCTTCGCGCGCACGTTGGCGTAGACGAGGATCTTCCCGTCCGCCTGGATGGCAAGGCCGCTGACGTTCACCACGTCGAGCACGTCCTCGGGCGCGGTGAACTCGCGCACGCCCTCGGGACCGAAGGTGACGTCGGGCTTGCCCTCGGCCGTGTAGGCCACGAGCTTCATCACGCCGTAGCCGGTGCCGCCCACCTTCACGTCCTGGCGCTCACCCGCGAGCAGGAAGCCGCCGCCCGGACGGGCCACCATCGCGTGCGCCCTGCCGCCCACGCTCTTCGCGAGCCCTGACGTTCCGAACGTCAGGTCCTGGTTTCCCGCAGGGCGGATGCGCACCGCCGCGAAGTCGTCTCCGCCGCCGATGACGATGCTCGTGCCCTGGATGGCGATGCCCTGGACGGATTCGGCGTTCGTGTACGCGCCGCCAATCCAGCTTCCTGCGGGGCTGCCCGCGGACGTGAAGGTCGTGTCGAGCGAGCCGTCCGCCTTGTAGCGGATGAGCGCGAAGTCCTCGTCCAGGCCGTCCGACTTCGTGAGGAACCCGCCCACGTAGAAGCGTCCGTCCGCCATGGGCAGGATTCGGTGCACCGCGCCCCGGAAATCAACGCTGCCGTCCGCGCCGAAGTGCAGCCGGGAGCGGCCCGTCTTGTTGAAGCTGGTGTCGAGCTGTCCGCTGGGGGTGAGCTTCACCACGGCGAAGTCGCGCGAGTCGGAGGTCGCGCCGCCCTGGGCGAAGCCCGCGACGAGGAGGCTTCCATCCGCGAGCACCGCGACGGTGTCCGCGCGGTCGGCCTGTTCGCGCTCTCCGGAGATGGCGCCCGTCGCGGGACCCTCGAAGTCGACGACGACCGAGCCCTGGGTGCCGAACGTCGTGTCCAGATCGCCGGTGGCCGTGTAGCGGCGCACCAGCACGTCCACGCTGGTGGTGGCCAGGTTCGCTTCGGTGGAGCCCACCACGATGAGGCCCCCGTTGGAGGCCGCGAGCGCACGGCCCTCCTCGGCGGGCGCCTGCGTGCCTCCATCCGTGCCGGCATCCGTCTGCGTGCCAGCGTCCGTCGGGCCCGGATCCGGGTCGCCGTCATCGCCGCCACACGCCCCGCTGCCTGCGACGAGGGCGCCCGCCGCCACTGCCACCACGAGATTCCAACCGCTCCACACGTTGCGCTTCATTCGAGATGTCCCTTCTGGGGTAGCAGGGACTCATCTGGGCACCCCCCGCACCCGGGGTGCAAGTGGGGCTCGGGGGATGCACCCATGCCCTGCCATCAGGCGTTCGCGCTCGTCACCACGGCGCGCTCCAGCCGTCCCGCCGCCAGGTCTTCCGGGTGGATCAGGACGTAGACCCAGTTTGTTCCCCAATGGAAGCCTGCAGGGTTGTCGTAGTTGATGCGCCAGAGCTGCACATCGGGGGCGTGTCCGGACGGTGGACGGGAGGCGTCCTCCTCATCCAGTCCGCCGCTCCGGTGTCCTCCCAGCCGGTGCAGCCCCGTTCCCTGCTGATCCTCGAGGAAGCCCTCGGGAGCCCAGTCGTTCCAGCGAGCCTGGAGCTCCGCGTCCTCGTCGCGAAGCGGTGCCTCCCAGGTGTTTCCTCCTGGCAGTGACCAGCCTGACGCGAACGACATCCGCGCTTCCCAGCGCCCCACACACGGGGGAAGGGGGAAGGAACGGGAGCGGGCTTCGGAGGGATCCGGATACCAACGGATGCGAAACGCCTGGGACGCGGTCCACCAATCCTTGCGAGCGAGCGCGGAGCATCCGTCGCAGGTCTTCCGGAAGTTCAGGGCGCATGTCTTCAGGTCCTTCGCACCTCGCGCCTACGTCTGCTCGAGTGCCTTGTTGACGAGTGGCAGGGCCTGCTCACGGATATGCGCGGACAGACTCTCCTCTCCTGCCAGGTCCAGGGACTGACACGCTGAATGGAAGGTCAGCTCAAGGTCGACCCGGACATCCAGCTCCACCTCGTCCACCAGCAGGTCCGGGGCGCTCCTTCCGCATTTCGAGAGCGCACTGGCGATCCGCGCCGGGTTCACCAGTCGCGAGGCCCAGTCCTTCAGTTCCGACAGGGACAACCGCTGCTGGGGATCCCATGGGGCGCTCTCGTCGAAGCGGGCCTCGTTGAACTCCTCGATCTTCCGCTTCATGGCGGCGCGTTGGCTGGGCGACGACCGTTGTTCGCTCTTGATGACCAGCCCCTCTGCCCAGTTGTCAGGGATGGGCGGAAGGCCCAGCAGTGCTGGGAGACGGGACAGGGAGCGCGTGGGCACATCCTCCATCTCCGAACGCGTTCCCCGACGCACGACCGGTGGCGTCAGCACTCCTGCCTTGCGGGCCACCTCCTCCACGTCCCGGTGGGGAAGGAACTCCCCCTCATCCTCGTCGGAGCGGGCGACCAGGATGTCGAAGAGGATCCACTGGAGCTCGGGCGCATACCAGATGCCCGTCTGCACGGGGGCCATGCCGGGCACCGCAGGCACTTCCGGGTGGGGATAGCGGCCGCCCACCAGTTCTCCGTAGAGGTAGAGCCGCTCGTCCTTCGCACAGATCGTCCGAGCAAGCTCCGTCGCCGCGCGGCTCAAGCGGAGGCGCAGCAGCTGCCATCCGAAGAAGGGCTCTTCTTCGGTGAGCCATGCCTTGCGCTTGCCGAAATGGACCTGCCCGTCCTGCGCCCCGAGAACGAGCTGGGCCCCATGGAGCTTCTCCAGGGCCACCCAGCTTCCCGAGGCGCCCGTCTGGCCCCGGTTGTGACCCACCGCGGCCATCTTCAAGTAGGGACGAAAGAGCATGGGCTCGACTACCGCCCATCCAGTCCCCCGGATTCAAGCCCCAAGGGAAGCTCACCGCTCCCGCACGGTACGCCATCGCCCGGCGGCGGTGTCACGGCAGGGGTGGCGTTGCCGGGGCGCTCAGCAGCCGATGGCGCAGGATCTGGCCCAGGTGGCTCCGGGTCCGCAAGGCGATGCTGAAGAAGTCCCTTCGGATCTCGCGTTCGCCGTGGACGATGTCGCAGCGACAATCGTAGGAGGCACGGACCTCCGCCTCGAGCTCTTTCGCGGCTCCTCCTCCGAGCGCAGCCAGTGCCTGGCTGACACGCGTCGCGCACTTTGTCGTGAGCCCGGGCTCCTTGCGCTGGGTGAAGAGTCCCTCCAGCGCAATCCAGCAATCGATCAACCAGTCCTTCGGATCCGTCCGCGAGTACGAACTCATCCAACGATTCAGCGCGACGATGAGGCTCCTGTCCCCTGGCGTGAGGCTTCGCCTCTCCTGGGTGAACAAGGTGTGGATCCGTTCGAACAGGGGCACGAGTTGGGCGCGCTGCTCCTCGGACGGCTGGAACACTCCGGGATGATGCCGCTGGGGCCCCATGCTACCGACCAGCGGCCACCGCATCTGGTACTCATGGCGGGAGCCCTCGACGTGCTGTTCCATGAAGCCCGGTCGAATCCCATTCGAGAAATCGCCCGACTGGGAAACAAGGCGGAGGCAGGCCAGGACGGCTGACTCGCAAGGACCCGGCTGCGTGGTCGAGAGATCGATGATCCTGGACATGGACCCATCCCGCTTGTCGTCGCGGGGCTCCTCGACCTCGATGACACTCGTGAGCCCGAGCGCCTGTCGCCCTGGAGCCGAATCGCGGCCATATCGCTCATCGGGGTTGAGCCACAGATGGCGTTCGAAGTCATGGGTGGGCCTCAACCGCACCTGGGGCGACAGGATGAGTTCCCGACCGGCCAGCCACAGTCCGAAGAGCGGCGTGATGCGCAGCGTGCGCAGTCTTCCCAGTTGGATCCGATCCACCATCCGCTGGAAGAGGAGCCGGGCGGCACCGGGGTCGAACTTCCCCGGGTCCTCGACGAGCCAGAGATAGTCCCGGACGTACTCCCCGGCGAATCCCTCCCAGGCCCGGTGGCGCAGGCTTCGCAGGTCATGCCCGGGGGATTCCTCCGAGGGCGCTGGGACGAGGAAGTCCCACTCGGGAACATCCACCAGGAGTCGGGCCAGCGCGTCCAGGGCGTGGAGCGTGTCATGCCCCGGACGCTCGACCATCCGCAACAGATCCCGAGGGTCATGGCGCACGGCGGTCGCCACGGCACACTGTCCGTCGGGAGAAGCCTCTTCACCGGAAACGGCGCCCATGGCGACGTAGCGAGCGTGTTTGGGAAGGGGCTTCCTGAAGGAAAGGTAGACAGTCACCTCCATCACCAGACCGCGGAGGGCCGACTCCAGCCGTTGCAGGGGAGGCCCCTTCACGGGCGTCGAAACCCATCTTCGCAGCCCTCCTTCGAGTGCCTGGTGGATGGGAAGCAACAACCTGTTGGCGAGCAATCAACCCTCCCGCGCCTTCCAACGTCGTTGGCGCCACGTCGTCGAACACGGCATGGACCGGGGACGCCGCTTCAGCCTGACACGCCTCCTTCCGATTGCCGATTCCGGTGGGACGGTCCTGTTCGTCAGGCGGCCTTCGCTCCATTCCTCAACAACCCGATCGCCTGCTCCGCCCCCATCGCCAGGGCGACGGCGCGCTTGCCCAGCGCGTCAGGAAGCTCGGGGTCCGAGAGGTTGATGCGGACCAGCCGGGCACCGGGGTGCTGGTGCACCAGTTGCTCCATCCGCCAGCGCACCACGGAAGGCGTGTTGAAGCCGGCTCCGATTTCAATCACGAGGAGCCGTGCCGTCGCGGCTTCGCGCAGCCACTGCCGGAAGCGCTGCGCCTGTTCGACATAGGGCTCCTCCACGAAGCCCGCATCGATGCGCACGTTCATGAAGACGGCCCCTCCACAGCGGGGACAGCGTGGAATGGCCTCCGGATCGCTCACTTCCTGGGTCACCGGATCCAACGCCGTGAGGCACCGTTCAATGACGGGGCGCGTGGGCCAGGTCTCCCGCGTGCAGGGCTTGCGGCATTGCAGGAGCGCATAGTCTCCCTGCGGCGTGAAGAGTCGCGCCTCGTCGAAGCCATTGCGCGGGAACAGCCGGTCGACGTTGGACGTGAGGACGAACGTATCCCGGTCCTGCACCAGTCCCTGGAGGGCCTGATACGCGACGCGTTCGTCCTCGCTGAACGCCACGTGCTTCACGTGCGTCGACCAGTAGCCCCAGTGCTGAGCGGGCGTGAGGCCCGTGTGGCCGATGAGCTGGTACTGCGCGCGAAAGCCCCTCCGGACGAAGGCTGGAAACAGCCGCGCGAACGTCGCGGTGTCCCCGTAGTCGATACCCGCGGCGGCCGACATGCCCGCCCCCGCGCCGATGAGGACCCGCTCGCTCTCGTGGATCCACCGCCGTGCCTGCTCGATGGGGGCGCTCATCCGAGGGCACCTTCCCGAAGCGCGGCGGAGTACGCCTCGCGGTCTTCGTCACCGAAGACGTTGAAGAGGACCAGATCGAGCGCCCCCGGGTGTTCGCGCAGCCACGTTCCCACCGTGCGCAGGGCCACCCGGGCGGCAGGGCCCTTGGGATAGCCGAAGACGCCCGTGGAGATGGCGCACACCGCGACCGAGCGCACGCCCTGCAGCCGTGTGGCCACATCCAGACTGGCCCGGTAGCAGGACGCGAGCGCTTCCTCGTGCTCGGGGCCCACCGCGCCGCGCACGATGGGGCCCACCGTGTGCAACACGTAGCGCGAGGGCAGGTTGTACGCCCGGGTCGCCTTCGCATGGCCCGTGGGCTCGGGCCTGCCCTGGGCGCGCATGATGCGACCGCAGTCCTCGCGCAGCCTGGGGCCTGCGGCCACGTGGATCGCGTTGTCGATGCACGGGTGGAAGGGGCGGAAACAGCCGAGCAGCTCTGCGTTCGCGGCGTTGACGATGGCGTCCACGGCGAGCGTGGTGATGTCCCCCTGCCACACGGCGCAATGGGCGGCCGCCGTTCCCGGGATGGAACCCAGGCGCGGCAGGCTGTCGGGCGCCACCTCCGGCCGCGTTCGCCGCTCCTTCTGGAGCAGCCGATCCATGTTCAGCAGGAAGTCCTCCGGGAGCGGACGTGGGCCACGCACCGTGAGGAGCGCGCGCAGCCAGGCCCGCGCATCCGTCGCCTGTGAAGCGCGTGCTCCCAACTCCTCGCGCAGCCTCGCCTCGGTGCCGTCGGAGCGGAGCTGTTCGCTCAGGTCCCGCACCAGGGCAGGGTGTTCCTCCGCCGGGGCAGGGGAGGGAGGTGTGAAGGGCGTGTCGAGTGACACGAGCGCGCGATAGGCCTCGAGGGCCAGCACTGGGACGGGAGAAGTCACGGTCACCTGGGTGGGAAGGGGGAGGGCCTGTCGGTCAGAACTTGCCGTTCGCGTTCTTCCACTGGTCGCGGGCCGGCACGGGTTCGATGACGTCCCAGTGTTCAGCGATCTTGCCGCTCTCGACGCGGAACAGGTCGTAGAACGTCGTGGGCTTGCCCCCAAAGACGCCCTCGCTCAGGACCAGCACGAAGTTGCCTTCGCCCAGCACCTTGTGGACGCGGTCGTACTTCATGGTGACGCCCGCCTGGGCCATGGCCTGGAGCGCCTGTCCCAGCCCGGAGAGTCCGTCCGCGATCGCGGGGTTGTGCTGCACGTAGCGGTCGCCGTCGAAGTAGCCCGCGAGCTTGTCCATCCGGCCGTTGACCAGGATGTCGTCCACGAAGCCCGCCACGAGCTGCTTGTTGGCCTCGGTCTTGTCCAGGTCGGTGGCCTCGGTGGGGCCGTCCAGCATCGTGTGGCCACTCGGGTTCGGCTGGGTCGGCTTCTCCTGGAGATTGTCCCAGTGCTCGACGATCTTCCCGTCCTCGAAGCGGAAGACGTCAAAGCCAATCTTGGGACCGAAGAAGTCGTAGTCGGTGTGGGCGAAGACGAGGTCGCCGTCCTGGAACACCCGCACGGTGTTCACCCTGGCGGAGCCCTTGGGCAGCGCCTGCAGGAGCGCACCGAAGCCGGCGAGTCCGTCCGCGGCCCCCAGGTTGTGCTGGATGTACTTGTCCGGGTGGATGACGGCGACGGGCGCCGCCTCCCCGGTCTCGATGGCCTTGAGGAGCGCGACGACCTGCTGCTTCTGCTGCGTGCCGTTCGTCACGGAGGGGCCTTCATGGCGAGGAGGAGCGGAAGCGCAGGCGCTGAGCGTCGCGAACATGAGGGTCGAGGTCAGCGACTTCCTGAAGGAGAAGGGCATGGGGCGTTCCGGAGGACTGCGGGGTAGATTTGAAACTGCGATGGTTGCAATTAAGGGCAAAAAAAAGACCGCGCCCCCAGAGCTAGCGGGCGAGTGTCTGGACTTCCTTGACGAGGTCCGCGACGGTCGTCCGTTCGAGGTCCTTCTCCAGCGCGAGCTGCGCCTCCTCGAAGTGGCCGCCGAGCGCGGACTGGATGGTGCTCCCCACAGGACAGCGGGGATTCGGCGTGTTGCTGTGCAGGGGGAAGAGGGTGCTTCCTTCCACCGCACGGTAGATGTCCCTCAGGGTGATGCCCTTGGGAGGCCGCGCGAGCAACCACCCGCCGCCCACCCCGACCTGCGAGGTGACCAGTTTCGCATCTCGCAGCAGTGACAGCAGCCGTCGGATGACGACCGGGTTGGTGTTCACGCTCCCTGCGATGTGCTCCGACGTCATCTGCTCTCCACCGCCATGCGCGAGCAGGGTGAGGATGTGGATGGCGACGGTGAAGCGGCTGCTGGTGTTCATCGGTGGTCTCGAACTGTAACCAAGATAGTTTCCAATCGTGTGGAGGTCAAGCCCTGGTTGTCGTGGTGAGGGGTGGTGCTACCGTTCCCGACCCTGATGGAAATCCTCTACCTCAACTTCACCGCGCCGGATGACTACGCCACCGGCAACGCCATTCCGCGCATCCTGCGGAAGTACCAGGATCGGGATCAGGCCTCCCGGATGAATCGCTTCTCCGCGTATTGGTGGGGTGCGTCGGTGGTGGAACAGGTGGATTGCTTCGCCAGCGTCGCGGAGCATCAACGCCACCTGCTCACGCCGTTGGGGCACGATCCCGGTCCCCTCGCGGCCTACGAGCAGGCGCGGGGGCAGGTGCGTGGCTTCTTCCTGAAGCATCCGCGGTGCAGCAAGATCATGGTGGGCATGCACGGGCTGTACGACGACACCACGTATGGCTACTCGCGGCCCCAGCACGGCGCGCCCCGGGTGTCCTACGAGAAGGCCGCGGACATCGTGCTCTCATTCCTGAGAGATGATGTCGGCCGCCGTCCCATCAGCATGTCCCTGGTGATGTGCTACGGGGCGCGGTCGGCGCAGTACGACGTGTCGCATGATCCGGACCAGTTGGGAGGCGTCGCACGGCCGGACCTGTCCAGCGCGTTCGCGTTCAAGTTCTACGCGGGCCTGTGCAAGTACCTGAACGTGAAGATGAGCGCGCGGACCGGAGCCGCCTCGTTCGATGACACGACGGGCGCGTCCCGCGTGGAATCCGAGCTGACGCTGCGCCATCAAATCCAGATCGACCGCAATCCGCTCACGGATCAGGAGCAGGAACAGCTCTACGCGCAGCATCAACTGGAACTCGAAATGTTCATGGACGAAATCCGGCCGCAGGCCGCGAACCCCCGCGACCAGGTTCAGGTCAAGGCCGCGGACCGGAGGGGCGCTGAGTTCGCGCATGAGCAGCTCCTGTCCCTGGTGGGAACGGATCCGCTGACGCGCGCGAAGCGGGAGGCGGCCATGTCGCGGTTCAGGCAGCTCCCCCAGGCGAAGCCGAAGAAGTCCGGCAAGCTGACGTACGAGTACGACCCGGGCACGCACCAGGTCGTCATCAAGAGCAAGTACCCGGAGCCGCGCGTCGTGCAGCGGGTGAACATCTGAGCGGCGTGCTCACCCCCCGCCGAGCAGCTCCCCCAGGTTCAACCCATACGGATCCGTGCTGGTGCGCCGGGGCGACGGCTCCACGGCCCCG
Source organism: Corallococcus praedator (assembly GCF_003612125.1). Taxonomy (GTDB): domain Bacteria; phylum Myxococcota; class Myxococcia; order Myxococcales; family Myxococcaceae; genus Corallococcus; species Corallococcus praedator. Next base: position 2,481 of record NZ_RAWI01000177.1, on the reverse strand, counting down.
TCCGCCAGCGGCGCCACGCGGATCAGCCCGGCCTCCATCAACCGGTACACCGACCGCGACGCGGCCAGCTCCCCCATCGCGGCCGTGCGCAGCGCCTGCCGGATGCTCCGGCTGCCCCGTAGCTTCGAGTACAGGTACAGGTCATCCGCCGTCAGGTCCGCCGGGGCAGGGCGGGGGATGGGCTCGAACACCAGCCTCCCATCCAGCGCGAACAGCTCATCACTCAACGCCAGCGTCAGCCCCACCTCCGCCTCGCGGTACAGCGCGTGCGCCTCCGGCACCGGCCCCCGCTCCAGCACCTGCGCCGCCAGCGCCACCGCATGGTCGTACTTCCGCGATGACAGGAACGCCCGCACCAGCGCCAGCAGCTCCGTGAACTCCGTGGACTCGCCCACCTGCGGACCCTTCGCCCGGTGCGGCGCCAGCGCGCCCCGGCGGTACAGGTGCAGCACCCACCGCGCGGCGAACAGCGGGGCCTCCCTGGCGCTCGCCAGCAGCTCGCCCAGCGTGGCCCCTCCGGCCGCCAGGTCCAGCAGCACGTCCTCCTCCTCGGAGAAGGTCTCCACCGCGAACTCTCTGAACACGCGGAACGTGGTGTCGAGGCGCGGGAAGATCTCCCGGAACACCGCCCACTCGCGCAGGCGCGCCACCGCGTCCCGGTGCAGCGTCCCCATGGGCAGCCGCAGCCCCACCGCCCGCGCCGACAACGGCAGCCCCGGCGTGAACTCCACCTCGCCCGACTCCCAGGCGTAGCAGTCGAAGAGCGCTTCGCGCGCCTTGTGCTCCATCGCCTCGATGAGCTGCGACAGCTCCACGAAGCAGCGCTGCACCAGGAAGGTGCCGTAGGGCAGGTTCGCCCCTTCCGCCGCCTCGAACGCCGCCGCCGCCCGGGGCGCATCCAGGATGCGCAGGTTCACCAGCACCTGCGCCAGGTGCTCTCTTGGCTCCGTGGAGGCCACCCCCACCAGGTGCCCGTCCCGCAGGTAGAACTCCCGGCGGACCGCGCCCCGCTCCACCCGCAGCGTCCCCTCCAACCCTGGCGTCGTGTACAGCGGCGGCAACACCAGCTGGAGCCGATAGCTGGCCAGGTTTCCCGTGAACGCTTCCATCCGTGGGCGCCCTCCAAGGCGGGCTGATTCTTCCGTCGACCCGCAGGGTAGCGATAGACCCGAGCCCTCTCAACCCCCCGGAACTGCTCGCCTTTTCCTGGGCGGCCGTATTATTCCAGCCAGGTGCGCGGCGCGGATGTCGGACGTCCGCCACAGGGCGCCGTCGTCAACGGAAGGTTGCAGGGGAACGGCGGGTATGCGAACGAGCCGTGTCCTCCACCCGTCATTGGAATCGCAATCGCTATGCGGATTCTCTCAGGTGTCCAGTCGTCCGGAAGGCTGCACATTGGCAACTATTACGGGGCCATGCGGCAGTTCGTGCAGCTCCAGGATCAGGGGGAGGCCTACTACTTCATCGCGAACTACCACGCGCTCAACACCGTGCGGGATCCGAAGCTCGCGCAGGAGCTGACGCGCGACGCGGCGCTCACGTACCTGTCGCTGGGCCTGGATCCGAAGAAGGCCGTCCTCTTCCGCCAGAGCGACGTGAAGGAAGTGGCGGAGCTCTATTGGATCCTCGGCACGGTGGTGCCGCAGTCGAACCTGGAGCGCGCCCACAGCTACAAGGACAAGGTCGCGCAGGGCATCAGCCCGGACTTCGGCCTGTTCGCCTACCCGGTGCTGATGGCCGCGGACATCCTGCTCTACAGCGCAGACGCCGTGCCGGTGGGCAAGGATCAGATCCAGCACATCGAGTTCGCGCGCGACTGGGCCGTGAAGTTCAACACCCAGTACGTCCCGGGCTACGACCCGGCGGATCCGGAAGGGAAGGAGCGGGGCCACGCGCCCGGCATCCTCAAGCTGCCCGCCGCCCACGTGCAGGAGTCCACCGCGACGGTGCCCGGCATCGACGGGCGCAAGATGTCCAAGTCCTACGGCAACACGCTGGAGCTGTTCGGCGAGGAGAAGGACATCAAGAAGCGCATCATGTCCATCAAGACGGACTCCACCCCGGTGGAGGCGCCCAAGCCCACCACGGACGCGCCGCTCTATGACCTCCTCAAGCTGATGCTCCCGGCGTCGGAGTTCGCGGAGGTGGACGCGACCTGGAAGGCCGGCGGCAAGGGCTACGGCGACTACAAGAAGAAGCTGCTGGAGGCCTTCCACACCACCTTCACCCCCGCCCGCCAGCGCTACGCGGAGCTGCGCGCGGACCCCGGGGAGCTGGAGCGCATCCTCCAGGACGGCGCCCAGCGCGCCCGCGCCGAGGCCACCCGCCTGATGGACCAGGTCCGCAAGGCCGTGGGAATCCCCTGAACACGCGTTCCTGTTCGAATGTTTGACCCACCTGGAAGGCACTGTTAAGGAGGTCTGTCCCCCCCGGCACGCGCTAAAGGCCGGAATTTCGGGCCCTTGCGCGATGACACAGCCC
>NZ_RAWI01000176.1 GCF_003612125.1 Corallococcus praedator | reverse complement strand
GCCCCCAGCAGCCCCTGCAATCCCTTGCGTGCGCCCACGATGCATTCCTTCCCGGCCCTGTTCCATCCCAGGGAGTCGTTTCCGCGCAAAACAGCACAAAGCCGTAAAAACGAAAAGCCCACTTGAAACACAAAGGGCCGCGCGGGGAGCATCCCCACGCGGCCCCGGACAGGCGCTGGTGCATCACGCAGGCATCAGAGCAGCGGCAGCGCCATCACCAGCTCCTGCTGCACGGGCTGCTGCGCGACGTTGACGGGGCGGCAGTCCGAGCGGGGCGCCGCCGTGCCCCCATCCGTCTGGGTGGGCAGCGCCATGGCGGACACGCAGAGCTGGTATTCGCCCGGGTTCACGCCTTCGAAGCGCGCGGGCTGCGCCATGGACAGGGCCTGGACCTGCGCGGGCTGGCTGGCCCCCTGGAGCTTCTCGATGAGGAGCACCCGGGCCTCCTGGGCGCGTGTGCCCTCCGCGGCCTGCGCGCGCACCAGCACCGTCACGCCGCCTTCGGGAAGCGTGAGGTCCACGCGGGCCGTCTGCTTCGCCTGGATGTTCGCCGTCGTGCGCTGCACCTGCTGGCCTCCCCCCGACTCCGTCACCGCCAGCACCGAGTACGTCGCCGGCGCCAGGTTGTCGAAGTGGAAGGTGCCGTCCGTGCCCGACGTCCCGCTGACGCCACCCGCGGGCGCCGCCGGGTTGGTGACGATGATCAGCGCGCCGCTCACCGGCTGGTTGCCCTTCTTCACCGTGCCGTCCAGTTGCCCCGTGGCCGACAGCCGCAGGTCCATCTTCTGGTCCGCCACGCCCGCCAGCAATTGCGTGAACTCCGAGCGCCCCTCCTGGAAGTGCTCCGCGGACAACTGGAGCGGCGAGATGGGAAGCCCCTCGAACACGTAGCTGCCGTCCGGCCCCGTCCGCACCTGCTGGAGTCCGTACTCCAGCGCCGCCGCCGACCCCACCACCACGCCCACGCCCTTCAACGGCTGCGACACGCTGACCGTCGCGTCGGCCACCGGCGCGCCCGCTGCGTTCACGACGCGCCCCTGGAGCTGCCGCCCGCGCTGGACGACCACGTCCCCCAGCGACGTCTCCTGTCCCTCCTGGATGCGCACCCCCGGCACCGTCTTGTTCACGAAGCCCTTGCCGGTGATGTACAGCGTGTGTTCGCCCGCCGGGACGCCCCGCAGGTGGAAGCGCCCATCCCCGCCGCCATTGGGGACCGCGCCCGCGCCGCGCACCACCACGGAGAAGTCGGTGGGCGGCACCTGATCCTCGCGGACGACCCGGCCCGTGAGCGTGCCGCCCAGGCTCAGCTTCAGCACCGGCTCCATGCCACCCGTCTCCGCCTGCACCGGCGGCGTCAGCCACGGCAGCCGCTGCTGGAGCGTGGTGCCCGGCGGCGCGGCGCGCAGCAGGTAGGTGCCCGGCAGGAGGCCCCGGAACTCGAAGCGTCCGCCTGGATCCGCGGTGGTGATGAGTTGCCCGCGCAGCGTCTGCTCGGACCGGCCCCGCATCCGCGCCCCCGTCAGCTCCGCCGACACCACGGCCTCGCCCACCGGCTGACCGCTGGAGGACTCCACCCGCCCCCGCAGCACCTCCGCCGCGGACAACACCAGCACCACCGGTGTCTGCCGCACCGCCTCCTGGGACAGGTCCACGAACTGCGTGCCGGACGTCGCGCGCTCGTGCTTCGCCACCACCGCCACCCGGCGCTGGGGCAGGCCCTCCATCTCGAAGCCGCCGCGCGCATCGGCCGTGGTCTGCCGCGCCAGCGTCCGCCGCGCGCCCTCGTCCAGCGCCACCCGCACCACCGCATAGGGCACCGGCGCCCCGCGCGCATCCTCCACGCGGCCACTGAAGCGCGCCGCGTCCGGCACCGTGATGGTGATGCCGGACTGCTCGCTCATGCCATCCAGCCGCAAGGACGCGGACGTGCCCGGCGCGACGCGCGGCCCGGAGGCCGTGAACTGGTAGGCCCCCGCGCCCAGGTGCTCGAAGCGCCACGCGCCCCGGGCGTCCGTCTCCACGCCGTCCCCGCGCGCGTCCGTCAATGACAGCAACGTGTTGGTCGTCTCCGGCACGGGCACCACGACGACGCCCGCCACCGGCTTGCCCCGCGCGTCCACCACCGTGCCGGACGCCGCCGCGCCGCCCCGCAACGCCACCGTCACCTTCTGGGCCACGTCCGCCGCGTCCACCACCTGGGCCACCTGCCACGACGGCGCGAAGCCCCGGGCGGACACCTTGAGGACGTGGCGCCCCACCGGCAGGCCCTGGAGCAGCGCACGGCCCTGCGCGTCCGTGGTGCCCAGGACGGTCTGCTGCGCGCGCAGTTCCACGGCCGCGCCCGCTACGCCGCGGGCCTCCGCGCCCTCCACCACCGTCACCTCCAGCGACGCCGCCGGCCGCAGGTGCAACACCAGGGGCTGCGTCTCGTCGCTCAGCCACAGGCCCACCGGGCCCGCCAGCAGGGCGCCGTGCCGGGCGACGACCTGGTACGCGCGGGGCGACAGGCCCGTGAAGTCGAACGTGCCGTCCTTCCCGGTGCGCACCGAGCGCGGCGGGCTCGTGTCCAACACCACCGTGGCCCCCTCCACCGGGAGCTCCTCCGGGTCCAACACCAGGCCCTGCACGTGGAAGCCGCCCGGACGGTCCTCGTCCGGCACCAGGGGCAGCGGCGACAGCTCCGAGAGCCCCGCCCCCCGGGCGGAGACATTCGCTGAACGGACCGCGAGCGGCGTGGCCGGGGCTTCCTCACGCGCGGCGGCGACCGCCGGGCTTGCGTTCGGCTCGCGCAGCGCGAACCAGAGGAGGAGGCCTGACACCAGCGCTCCCAGCACCCACGGAACCCAACGCCTCATGGCCATGTCCTCAAGGAAAAGGAGGGGCCGCGGCGAAAGGCACCGCGGCCCCGGTTGTCACGTGACGCTTCTGGAGACGAACGTCGCCGCGCTTAGCGGTCGAACGTCGCGTCGCTCAGCACGGGGGCGGCGCTCGCCGAGGCGTTCGCGGCCGCGCCGTAGTACTCCACCCAGTAGAACTCGTCGTCGCCGATGACGATGATGATGATGTCCTGGGCGTTGGTGGTCGGGCCGTCGTAGTTCGCGCCCGTGGCCGCGGCGGAGGCCGGCACGGAGTACGAGGAGGCAGCCAGACCCGCGACGAGACCGAACAGCGCAAGCAGCTTCTTCATGGGGGCAATTCCTAGCGTTGGGGGTTTTGAACAGCCCTGACGCTCGGCTCCGGGGCCCCAGAGCTTCACGCCAGTATCCACCCTCTATGCGGCGGGAGGGTGAGATCCTGTGGACGGCTCCGCCAGGGCTTCGACAGCCACCGGGGCGGAGGGGGACTGCGTACGGGGAAGGAAGCGCTGGCGCAGACGCGTCAGGAAACGGCCGATGGCGCGGTATTCGTCATCGCCCATCAGCGCCAGGTCCACGGACGTCATGAACAGCGAGAAGGTGACCAGCCCGAGCACCAGCGCGATGCCCACGTGGAACGTGAACCCCATCACCACCGCCAGCCTGCGGCTGATGGGATTGAGGAAGAGCAGGAACGGGAACGCGACCTGGAAGGCCACCGTGCAGTACGACAGCGCCGTCACCACGAAGGCGTCGCGGTAGATCCACTCCGTCACGCCGGGAATCACGAACTGCCCGCTGCGGAACGCGTAGTAGAGCGCCGTGCCGTCCTGCCACACCCCGCCCTGCACCTTGTAGAGCCCGGCAAGCCCATACACGAGGCTGATCTGCACCGCGAACGCCAGCATCGCGGTGTTGTGGAACAGCGCGCCCACCTTCGCCCCGGGCCCCGGCTCGGCAGGGCCCTTCGCGCGCCGCCGCTCCGCGTCCATGGAGAAGTGCGCGCTGACGTCCGCGAAGCACGCGTACACCAGGATGAGGTGGATGATGTTGTCCCCGCCATCCCAGATGCCCGGGAAGCGCTGGTGCAGCGACCACAGGAACACCCACTGCAGGGGCGTCAGCCAGCGCGCGCGCCAGCCCACCATCCACAGCACCGCCACCAGGATGCCCAGGTGGTAGCAGACCTCGAAGAACAGCGGCGACGCGCTCCAGGCATAGACGGAGAAGTTGCGCGTGTGCGCCAGCTCCGCGACGAACGTCTCATACGGCCACAGCCCGGACGGCCCGAACAGGTAGCGCCGCTGGGAGTAGTTGATGAGGTATTCGATGAGCACCGCCGCGCCCGCGACCAGCCGGAACAGGCTGGCGCCCATCAGGTAGCGCGGCTGGGATTGCCAGGCGGTGAAGGCCGCCCAGGCCCCCGCCAGGGACGACGGCGGCCCCGACGAGGCCGCGGTGGTGGACGGCCCGCTCATCGCGCCTCCACCGCTTCAATGGGCTGCCAGGACAACTCCATCCACGTCGTGTCACCCGGCGCGTCCGCGTTCATGCGCTGGGAGAAGGGCGGAGCCTTGATGGTCGCCATCCGCACCCGCACCTCGCGGGTGCGCAGCTGGGGATACAGCGACGTGCACGCCGCGGACGCCACGCGCCCCAACAGCCGCCGCCCCTGCTGCTTGCGCTGCTGGCGCTGGGCCTCCGCCGCCGCCACCGCCTGCCGGTAGCCGTCCGTGTCCTCGGGCTTCTCCAACAGCCGGGTGGTGATTTCATCGTCGGCCGCAGTGAGCTGGCTCAGCCCCGCCACCTGCGCGCGCTCCAGGCGGTCCGCGGGCGTCAGGCGATAGCGCTGTTTCAAATCCAGCAGCGGCGACGTGACGTTCACCCAGGGCTCCTCGCGTGAAACACCCGCCGCGTCCTCGCCCCGGCACGCCACGAACACATGGCGTGTCTTGGCTTCCACGTCGGGCGCGAACAGCGTCCAGCGTTGGTAGAAGAATGGCTGCATGTAGCGGTCCACCACGCCAAGGACAGACAACTTCACCGGGTTGATGGGCGTCAGGAACGCCAGCGTGAAGGCGAAGTGGATTGCCAGACCGAACAACAGCACCGCGGGCAGCACCTTCTGGAAGGCGTGACCCAATTGCTGGAATTTCATGATTGCCCGGAGACCACGGGAGGTCTTGCAGAACGAATCAAGCGGCAGCGTCGTGAATATCAGTAACACGCACGAAAACTTTGCGTCAATACAGCCACCTGATTTCACCGTGGTTGAAACGGATTGAGCCCTTGCCCAGGCGTCTGGCTGGACCCACGTGTGACAGGACGGGTTACAAAAGCAGCGGGGCCGCGTGGGGGAGTGTCCCCACGCGGCCCCGGAGGCCCTACGGTGTTTCAGCCGGCCCGTCTCAGGCGGGCTGGATGTCGTTGTTCTTCACGCGGAAGGTGTGCGCGGTGAACTTCGACTCCAGCTCGCTGCCGTCGCGCTTGGAGTAGTCCTTGGCCACTTCCGCGGCGGGGATGAGGTGGAAGGTGGCGAGCGTCTCATCCGCCTTCACCTCCACCAGCACGAAGCCGTGCGAGTCCGCGTCCGCGAAGCGCAGGCCCGCGTTGGAGTCCTTGAGCGTCTTCTCCATGTTGGTGACGGCGTACCCGTACACGGGCGCGCCCGAGGCGTAGCCCGCGCCCAGCAGGGCCAGGCCCGCCAGCTCCTTGATGGAGCCGGAGGTGATGCCCGGCGCCGTCAGCGTGGGCACGCCCTCCTCCACCGACGCGAACGACGCGTGGATGTCGCCGGAGAGGAACAGCGCGTTCGTCACGCCCTTGGCCTTGAGCGTGTTGAGCATCACCTTCTTCTTCGTGGGGAAGCCGTCCCACTGGTCCACGCTGAAGTAGAAGCGCTGGCGCAGCGTCGGGTCGTAGATGTCCGACTTCGCGCGCAGGTCCCAGATGAGCGCCGACAGCGACGTGGAGCTCACCACCATCTTCCAGGTGTTCGTCGCCGTGGTGAGGGTCTGGTTGAACCACGCCTCCTGCTCGGGGCCGAACACGTCCTCGCTCGCGCCCGCGGACAGCTGGTACTTCACCGCCGCGAACAGGTCGAAGGTGTCCTTCACCACCACGTAGCGCGAGCCCTGGATGTTGAAGAGCGCGCTCTTGCCCATGTGCGCGTACGCCAGGCCCCGGGGCTTGTCCCCCGCGGCGATCTGCAGCGCGGCGAAGCCCGCCGCCTTGAACACCTGGTTCACGTAGAAGAGCGCCACCGGGCCCTTCACCCAGGTGGCCACCTTCTGCGCGGCCTCCGCGTCCGTCAGCCCCGCGGCCTTCGCCTGGCTCAGGTACACGCCCTGGAGCACCTGCTTGTGCTGCGCATAGGCCGCGTCGTCGATGTTCACATACGCGAACGTGTCCGCCTGGAAGACCTGCTTCACCGCGTCCGGCTGGTTCGCCAGCGCCGCGCCCAGCAGCGTCGCGTCCAGCGCCACCGCGCCGGGGTACGCGTCCTCCGGGATGAGGTGGTCCGGACGGTAGCTGCGGTAGTCCGTCACCAGCAGCTTCAGGTGCCGGCCGTACTCGAAGTCACGAAAGATGCGCGTGTTGGGGAAGCGCGGCTCGCTGTCCACGTTGACGACGCCCTCGGACGTCTGCGCGGTGTCCAGCGGGATGAACTCCAGGAACGCCTGCTCCGCGTTGTGCTTGCGGTCCAGCTGCGTCTCGTCCCGCTTGCCGTCCTCGTACGTCGCCACGTCCTTCCAGCAGTCGTCGGAGAACTCGTGGTCGTCCCAGGTGATGATGAACGGGTAGCGCTCATGCACCGCCTGCAGCTGCCGGTCGCTGCGCACCGTCTTGTACAGGTCGCGGTAGTTGGACAGCGAGTTGGCCGCCAGGAACGCGGTGACGCCCGTGCCCTGCGCCAGCGCGCCCTCGGGCTCGCTGAAGCGCACGGAGCGGGCCCCGCCGGAGGACTGGAACGACGTGTCGCCCGTCGTCTCGTAGACGTAGTCGCCAAGGAACACGACGAAGTCCAGGTCCTCGCCCAGCTGCAACAGCCGCTGCCACGCGTTGTAGTAGCGGCCGATGAAGTCCTGGCAGCTGGCGAAGACGAACTTCACCGGCACGTCGTCACCGGCGGCCGGCGCGGTGCGCGTGCGCCCGATGCGCGTGGTGTTCTTCTGGCCGTCCTGCTCGTAGGAGAAGCGGTAGTAGTACGTCGTGCGCGGCGACAGGCCCGTCACCTTCACCTTCACCGCGTGGTCGTGCGCCGCCAGCGCCGTCAGGTCCTTCTTGTCCAGCACCAGCGAGGAGAAGTCCTCCGTCGTGGAGACCTCCAGCCGCAGGGTCAGGTCCGAGCCAGCGCGCGCGGCGTCCTCCACGCGCACCCACAACACCACGCTGTCCGGACGCGGATCCCCCGACGCCAGCGACTGCGGGAAGTAGGGCGAGCCATCCGACGTGACCGTCGTCTCGTCGTCGGAGCATCCAAAGGTCGTCGTCGCCGCGACAGCAACCACGGCTTGCAGGAACGTGCGGCGTTTGAAGGGGTTGAACAAGGCGGTGGACTCCAGCGGGAATCGGGTGAAGGGGTGTTTCCCGGGCCGCGAAGTCTAGAGGCGCTTCCCCCTCCACACGAAACATCCCCGCGACACACCCGCATGACCTCACGCGTCACGCGTCCGTCACCCGCCTGCCCGTTCCCCCACACGCCCTGAAAGGGAAAGGGGCCGACTGCCATCGCTGGCGGTCGGCCCCCTTCTTCCTTCAGGTCCGTGTGCGCCGCTCCCCCCGGAGGAACGCGCACGGACTGTCTTTGGACGCAGCGTGTGGGCCTACTTCACGGCCTTCACGCGGGGACGCTTCTCCCCTTCCGCGGGCTCCGCGGGAGCTTCCGCCGCGGGAGCGCCGGCGGCCGCCTTGCCGATGCCGTACTTCTCCAGCACCAGGTTTTCGATCTCCTTCTGGGTTTCCGGGTGCTCGCGCAGGTACTCCTTCGCGTTCTCCCGGCCCTGGCCGATGCGCTCTCCCTTGAAGGAGAACCAGCTGCCGCTCTTCTCCACGATGTTCTCGTTGGAGGCGAGGTCGATGAGGTCGCCCTCACGGGAGATGCCCGTGCCGTACATGATGTCGAACTCGACTTCCTTGAACGGGGGCGCGACCTTGTTCTTCACGACCTTCACGCGGGTGCGGCTGCCCACCACGTTCTCGCCGTTCTTGATGGCGCCCACGCGGCGGATGTCCATGCGCTGCGACGCGTAGAACTTCAGCGCGTTGCCGCCCGTGGTGGTCTCCGGGTTGCCGAACATCACGCCAATCTTCATGCGGATCTGGTTGATGAAGATGACGCACGTCTGGCTCTTGGAGATGGTGCCCGTGAGCTTGCGCAGGGCCTGGCTCATGAGGCGCGCCTGCACGCCCATGTGGGCATCTCCCATCTCACCCTCGAGCTCCGCCTTCGGCACGAGCGCGGCCACCGAGTCCACCACCAGCACGTCGATGGCGCCCGAGCGCACCAGCATCTCCGCGATCTCCAGGCCCTGCTCGCCGGTGTCCGGCTGGGACAGGAGCAGGTCGTCGGTGCGCACGCCCAGCTTGCGCGCGTAGCCCACGTCCATCGCGTGCTCCGCGTCGATGTAGCCGCACACGCCGCCGCGCTTCTGCGCCTCCGCGACGATGTGCAAGCAGAGCGTCGTCTTGCCGGAGGACTCCGGCCCGAAGATTTCGATGATGCGCCCGCGCGGCACGCCGCCCACGCCCAGCGCGATGTCGAGCGAGATGGACCCCGTCGAAATGGCCTGGATGTCCTTCATCATCGGCTCGTCGTTGCCGAGCCGCATGATGGAACCCTTGCCGAACTGACGCTCCACCGCCGCCAGCGCCAGCTCGATCGCCTTTTCCTTCTCCTGATTCACGGCCATTTCTCGTCGCTCCTTGGAAGAGTGGGCCACCCCGGCCCACCTGAACGCGCTTTTAGTACGCGATGGGTAGACCCTAGTCCACCCCTCTGACATCCGTTTTGGGTTCTGCCGGTCAGCTCTTGCGCAGGGCAGCCAGGAAGGCGGCCACCAGACCGCCCAGCCCCGCCACCCAACCGGCCGGGACGTCCGGCACCAGCAACATCCACAACCCCGCCCCGGAGACGACCGTCAGCAGCGCCAGGGCTCCGCGATACAGGGGAGAGCCCACCGAGGCAACCGTCAGCAGCACCAGGGACAGGAGGCTCAGGAGCCCCTGGAGGATGACCAGCCCGCCAGGCGCGACCAGCCCCGTCATGTGCAGCAGCGCCTGGGCGGCCAGCGCCCCCAGCCCCACCGCGAGCGCCGGAAACGGCCCGCCCCGGGGCGGCGTCAGCTGGGCCCCGAGCACGGGGGTCGTTTTCAGGTGGTCCAGGTCCTCCGGGCGCACCTCCAGCGCATAGGGAAAGCCCAGCGCCAGCAGCGACTCCACCGTCGCGGCGCGGCAGGAGCGCCCGTCCGCGTCCACCAACCCCTCCAGGGTGCCGCCCTCCAGCAGCCGGTGGAAGGCGTCCGCCTCCACGCGTCCCCCGCCCTCCGCGACCACGTCCGACAGGAGCCCGTTCAAGTCCGCCGCCAGCCGCAGCCGTTCCTCCCCCGAGGCCCGCCGGGCCTGCTGCGCCAAGAGGAGCATGGGCAGCGGGGAGTCCGAGGGCGGGGTGGGCGTGCCGGACTGCGCCGGAGGCTCCCAGGCCGCCAGGTCCGTCGGGGCACCTTCCTCGCCCTCGAAGGGGGAGTCGGATGTGCGCGGACGTGGGCGGGAAGCATCGGTCACGGTGGCGAAACTGTAACCGGGGCGCCCCTCGGGGTTCAAAGTGGGAGGTGCCCGCAACTTCCACCGGGCAACGGGGTTGATGCCTGACGGATGGATTCGGACCCGGACACGCAGGCGATGCTGAAGGTGGCGGCGGGCGACAAGCAGGCCTTCGCCTGGCTCTTCGACCGGCACCACGCGAGCGTGGCGCGCTTCGCGTTCCGCTTCGTGGGGGACCCGGCGCGCGCGGAGGAGCTCACGCAGGACATCTTCGTGAAGCTCTACCGCCACGCGCGCGCCTACAAGCCGACGGCGAAGTTCAAGACGTTCCTCTTCCGGGTGGCCACCAACCACTGCCTCAACGAGATGCGGCGCGGGGAGTACCGCGTGGCGCGCCTCGCCTCCGAGGCCCCGGACGCGGAAGACGCGGGAGCGCTGGAGATGCCAGGGCCCGAGGGAGACCGGCCCGACCAGGCGTTGAGCGGCCGGGAGCTGGAAGCGGCGGTGGGCCTGGCCCTGGGTGATTTGAGCGACCGCGAGCGCGCGGCCTTCACCATGTGCCGCTTCGAGGGCATGGCGTACCGGGACATCGCCGAAGCACTGGAGGCGAGCGAGGCCGCCGTGAAGAGTCTCATCCACCGGGCCACCCTGGCGGTGGCACGCAGGCTTGAAGCGTTGCAGGCGGGCACCGTGCCCGCGAGGAGTCGGGCATGAGCTGCACCTACGAAGAAGACCTGACGGCCTACGTGGACGGGGAGCTGCCGCCCCCGCACCGCGCCCGGATGGAGGCCCACCTGGGCACCTGCGCGGAGTGCCAGCAGACGGAGCGGCTGTTGCGCGTCACCGTGGCGCGGATGGCGGAGCTGCCGGACTTCACCCCGTCCCCGTCCGCGCGCCGTGAAGTGCTGGCGCGGCTGGACGCGCTGCCGCCCACGTGGCGGGAGCGGCTTTCGTCGCTCTTGCGGCCGGGCGTGCTGGTGCCGTCCGCGGGCGTGGCCGCGACGGCGGTGCTGGCGCTGCTCGTCGCGGGACGCGCCAACGTGGATCCGGCGGCCCTGGAGGAGCTGGACGCGGGCGCGCTGGAAGTGGCGACGAACCTGGAGCTGGTCGAGGACTACGAAGTGCTGGGACTCGACAGCTCCGACGACCTGGAGGTCATCGAGAACCTCCACGAACTGGGGATGCCGTGATGATGGGAAGAACGACCCTGGCGGCCCTGGCCGTGGGGATGGCGCTGGCGCTGCTGCCAGTGACGTCCGCGCGCGCGGCGAACGCCCCCACGCCCACCGCGGCCGAGCGCTTCGAGAAGCTCCCCCCGGAACAGAAGGAGGCGCTGCGCGCGAAGCTGCGCGAGTTCAAGGCGATGCCGCCCCAGGAGCAGGCGCGCGTGCGCGAGAACCTCCAGCGCTGGCGGCAGCTTCCTCCCGAGGAGCGCGAGCGGCTGCGCAACAACCTGCGCGACTTCCAGCGCCTGACGCCCCAGGAGCGCAAGGCGGTGCGCGAGCAGGTGCGCGACCTGAAGGGCCTGTCCACGGAGCGCCGCGCGGAGCTGCGCCAGCGGATGCGTGCCTACCTCAAGGAACACCCCGAGCGCCGCGAGCAGATGATGGAGAACATGCGCCGCTGGCGGCAGATGTCCGCCGAGCAGCGTCAGGAGGCGCGCGAGCGGCTGCGCGAAAGGCGGCGCAAGTGAACGCCGTCTCCCATTGGGTGCTGCTGTTCGCGCTCGCGGGCGCCCTGCCCGCCGCGGCCCAGCAGGCCCCCCTTCCCACGGAAGCGAAGGAGCGCCCCGCTCCCGTCGAACCCGTCCACCCGGAGGCGCGCCCCGTCCCCACCGACGTCCGCCGCCAGGAGCCTCCGCTCACCGACGAGGACCGCGAGGTGGTGGAGAACCTGGAGCTGCTGGAGTCGCTGGACGCGGCAACGGACCTGGAAGTGCTGCTGGAGCTGTCCGAAGACCCCTGAGCCACAAGCCAACGAAGAAGCCCGGGCCCCTGTGGAAGGGAACCCGGGCTCTTTCGTTGCGTCAGGCGTTGGAGCGCCGTGTCGCTATTCGACCGTCACGCTCTTGGCCAGGTTGCGGGGCTGGTCCACGTCGTTCCCGCGCATCTCCGCCACGTGGTAGGCGAGCAGCTGCAGCGGGATGGTGGCCACCACCGGCGCGAGCAGCGACGAGGCGGCGGGGATGCGGATGACGTGGTCGGCCAGCGTGTCCGCCTGCGTGTCGTCCTCGTCGATGACGGCGATGACCTTGCCGCCGCGAGCGCGGACCTCCTCGATGTTGCCGATGATCTTCTCGTACGCGACATGCGGGTGCTTCGGCGCGAGGACCACGACGGGCATCTTCTCGTCGATGAGCGCGATGGGGCCGTGCTTCATCTCACCGCCCGCGTAGCCCTCCGCGTGGATGTACGAGATCTCCTTCAGCTTGAGCGCGCCCTCCAGCGCCACCGGGTGCATGGGGCCGCGGCCGAGGAATAGGAAGTCCTGCGCGTTCATGAACTCACGCGCGACGCGCTTCACCTGCGGCTCGCACTTGAGCACGTCCTCGATCATCTTCGGCACCTGGGTCAGCTGCGTCAGGTGCTCCTGCGCGCCTTCCACCGACAGCGTGCCGCGCATGCGGCCCAGCTTCACCGCCAGCAGGTACAGCGTCACCAGCTGCGTGGTGAACGCCTTGGTGGACGCGACGCCAATCTCCGGGCCGGCGTTGGTGAGGATGTGCAGGTCCGACTCGCGCGTCATCGCGCTGCCAATGACATTGCAGATGGCCAGCGTGTGGGCGCCCAGCCGCTTGGCCTCCTTGAACGCGCCCAGCGTGTCCGCCGTCTCACCCGACTGGCTGATGGCGATGACCAGGTGCGACTTCTCCACGATGGGGTCGCGGTAGCGGAACTCGCTGGCCAGCTCCACTTCCACCGGCAGCCGCGCCAGCGACTCAATCATGTGCTTGCCGGCCACGCCGGAATGCCACGACGTGCCGCACGCCAGGATGGTGACCTTGGTGAAGGACTTCACCTGTTCAAGGCTGAGGTTCCACGTGTCGAAGTGGACGTCGCCTTCGGACAGGAGCATCCGGCCGCGCAGCGTGTCCGCGATGGCGCGGGGCTGCTCCCAGATCTCCTTGTGCATGAAGTGCTTGTAGCCGCCCTTCTCCGCCATCATCGGCGTCCAGTCGATGCGGCGCGTGGGGCGGTTCACCAGCTGCCCGGAGCGGTTGTAGATGTCCACCTTGGCGGCGGTGATGACGGCCAGGTCACCCTCCTCCATGTAGACGAAGTCGCGCGTGTGCTCGAGCAGCGCGGGCACGTCGCTGGCCACGAAGTTCTGGCCCTCGCCCAGGCCCAGCACCATGGGCGACGCGTCCTTGGTGCACACGATGCGGCCCGGATCCTTGGAGCAGACCACCACCAGGCCGTAGGTGCCCTTCACCTGCTGGATGGCCGCGCGCACCGCGTCCGGCAGGTCCACGCCGCGCTCGACCTCCTCGGAGATGAGGTGGGCGAACACTTCCGAGTCCGTCTCCGACGCGAAGACGTGGCCGCGCGCGCGCAGCTCCACCTTCAGCGCCAGGTGGTTCTCGATGATGCCGTTGTGCACCACCGCCACGTTCTTGTACGTGTGCGGGTGGGCGTTCTCGTCGGAGGGACGACCGTGGGTCGCCCAGCGCGTGTGGCCGATGCCCGTGGTGCCCTTGGGCAGGTCCTGCACCACCCGGTTCTCCAGGTTGCGCAGCTTGCCCGTGGCGCGCACCACGTTGAGCTGGTTGCCACTCACCACCGCGACGCCCGCGGAGTCATAGCCCCGGTACTCGAGCTTCTTCAGACCCGACACCAGGATGGGAGCAGATTCCTTGTCACCGACGTAGCCAACAATCCCGCACATGTTCCTGCCTCTTTCTCGACCCGCGCCCGCCTGAGCAAACCACGGGAAACCCTGACACGCCCAACCACGCCCCACCGTCCGACCACCAGGCAGGCGTTGAACTCAGCCTGCCTTCACCTTCGTCTGCCGCGCCTTCTTGGCCGCCACCCAACCCTCCTTCACCACCTGTGGCGCACGGGACACAGCGAGGCTCCCCGGAGGCACATTCTTCGTCACCGTGGTGCCCGCGCCGACATACCCGCCATCTCCCACCTTCACCGGCGCCACCAGCTGCGAGTCGGAGCCGATGAAGACCCCGTCGCCCAGCTCCGTCAGGTGCTTGTTCACCCCGTCATAGTTACAGGTGATGGTGCCCGCGCCGATGTTGCAGCCCGCGCCGATGTTGGCGTCGCCCAGGTAAGTCAGGTGGTTGGCCTTGCTGCCCTTGCCAATGCGGGCCTTCTTCGTCTCCACGAAGTTCCCCAGATGCACGTCCTCTGCCAACTCGGTTCCGGGACGCAGCCGGGAGAACGGGCCAATGATGCACCGGTCGCCCACCCGCGCCTCCTCCAGCACCGAGTAGGGCTTGATGTGCGTGCCATCCGCCACGTGGGAGGCCGTCAGCACGCTGCCCTGGCCGATGATGACGTTCTTGCCGACGACGGTGCCGGCCGCGAGCGTGACGCTGGGGCCTACTTCCGTGTCGGTGCCAATGGTGATGCCCTCTTCGATGTACGCGGTGGCCGGGTCCTGGATGGACACGCCCGCGCGCATGTGGGCTTCGTTGATGCGCTGCTGGAGCACGCGGGCTCTGGCCGCCAGCTCCACCTTGTCGTTCACGCCCGCGGTCTCCGTGGCGTCCGCGTCCACCGCGCCCACGGGGCCTTGGCGAGCGGCCATCTCCACGAGGTCGGTGAGGTAGTACTCGCCCTGCGCGTTGACGGGTTTGATCTCCGCGAGCGCCTTCCACAGGAAGGACGCCTCCACGGAGTAGATGCCCGCGTTGCACTCCTTCACCGCGCGCTGCTCCGGGGTGCAGTCCTTGTGCTCCACGATGCGTGAGACCTTGCCGCCCTCGCGGATCACCCGGCCGTAGCCCGTGGGGTCCTCCAGGGTGGTGGACACCATGGCCAGCACCCCGCCCGCGGCGTCATGCGCGGACAGGAGCGCCTGGAGCGTCTCCTTGCGCAAGAGCGGCACGTCTCCGTAGAGGATGAGCACGCGGCCTTCGTGGCCCTTCAGCGCGTCCTGGGCGGCCTTCACCGCGTCCGCCGTGCCGCGCTGCTCCTTCTGGAGCGCGAAGCGCAGGGGCGCGTCCGGGAAGAGGGAGAGGATGGACTTCTCCACCTCGGCGGCCTGATGGCCCACCACCGGCACCACGGACGTGGCGCCCAGTTCCAGGGCCCGCTTCAAGGGATAGGCGCAGATGGGACGACCGAGGATGGGGTGAAGGACCTTCGCCTTCTCCGACTTCATCCGCGTGCCCTTCCCCGCGCACAGGACCACCGCTGCCAGAGCTGTCATATGCGGCGGAGAATTAGGGACCGCCGATCAACTCGTCAACCGCGTGCGGGCGTCAAAACAGGCCGGGGACCTTCCGCGGAAGGCCGGACGCTGACTGCCACACACAAGGTGTTGCGCTGGACCGTGATGCCGTAGCGCGGCTTCAGGAACGTCGTCAGCCGCACCGGCGCACAGGCCGGCACCGACGCCGGACCTTCACTGGGGTTTGGAGGACTCATGGACGCCACCAGTCGCTACACATGGCCCAAGAGTGCCTCGACTCCTTTCACAATCCAAGGAAAAAAATGTTGTGCTGTTGAAACCCTGGTCCCGGCGCGAGGCATGGTGCATTAGGGAACGGCCGGAAATCACAAGGAAAGGCGTCCAGGTGGGAAATACACACATTGGAGCCGCTGGGCCGGGGCTGGCCCGCGCGGTGGGACTCGCAGTGCTACTGGCGGCGGTGTCGGCCTTCGCGGCGCGGCCCTACCGGGGAGGTGCTGTGGCCACCGCGTATCCCCCCGCCAGCGAGGCCGCGCTGAAGATGCTGGAGAAGGGCGGCAACGCGGTGGACGCGGCCGTGGCGGCGGCGTTCGTGGCGGCGGTGGTGGGTCCCTACCACTCCGGGGTGGGTGGCGGTGGGTTCGCGCTGGTGCACGACGCGAAGTCGGGCGACACGCGGGTGCTGGACTTCCGCGAGGTGGCCCCGAAGGCCGCGTCCCGCGACATGTACCTGAAGGACGGCGCGCTGGTGCCGGGGCTGTCCACGGACGGCGCCCTGAGCGTGGCGGTGCCGGGCGCGGTGGCGGGCTACCTGGAATTGCTCGCCACGCACGGCAAGCTCAAGCCCGCGGTGGTGCTGGCCCCGGCCATCCAGTTGGCGAAGCAAGGCTTCTGGGTGACGCCCAAGTACCAGCAGATGGCGACGGGCCGGGCGGAGTGCCTGCGCCAGGACCCGGAGGCCGCGAGCATCTTCCTGGTGAAGAACGCGCAGGGCACGCCGGACGTGCCCCCCGTGGGGCACCTGATCAAACAGCCGGACCTGGCGCGCACGCTGGGCCTCATCGCGAAGGGCGGCGCGAAGGCGTTCTATTCAGGCCCGGTGGCGCAGGCGCTGGTGAAGTCGGTGAAGGACGCGGGCGGCGTGCTCACCCAGGAGGACCTGACGGCGTACACGACGCGCAAGGCCACCCCGCTGGAGACCACCTACCGGGGCCACCGCATCCTCACCATGCCGCCGCCGAGCGCCGGGGGCCTGGCCGTCGTGCAGGTGCTGGGCATGCTCCAGCAGTTGCGTCCCCAGGGCGTGCCGTACCGCGATCCGGACGCGCTGCACCTGTACGTGGAGGCGGTGCGCCGCGCGTACGTGGACCGCGCGAAGTACCTGGGCGACCCGGCCTTCGTGCAGGTGCCCCTGGAGCGACTGGCCTCGCCCGGGCACATCGCGGACCTGGCGGGCAGCATCGATCCGAAGAAGGCCACCGCGAGCGCGTCCCTGCTGGCGCCGGTGACGGGTGGCCCGGCCTCCACGCTGCGCCGCGACGCGGGGCCCCTCACGCCGGAGCCGGAGAAGAAGAACACCACGCACATCTCCGTCATCGACAAGGATGGCAACGCGGTGGCCATGACGACGACGGTCAACTACAGCTTCGGCTCGTGCCTCGTGGGCAAGGGCACCGGCGTGCTCCTCAACGATGAGATGGATGACTTCGCCGCGCAGCCGGGCGTGCCCAACGCGTATGGCCTGGTCACGGGCGAGCCCAACGCCATCCAGCCCGGCAAGGTGCCCCTGTCCTCCATGTCGCCCACGCTGGTGTTCGCGAAGGAGGACCCGAAGCGGGTGATGCTGGCGGTGGGCAGCCCCGGCGGCTCCACCATCCCCACCACCGTCATCCAGGCCATCAGCAACGTGGTGGACCACGGCATGGACGTGGCGCGCGCGGTGGGCGCCGGCCGGCTGCACCACCAGTACCTCCCGGACGAATTGTGGGTGGACAAGTGGGGCCTGGAGCCCGCGACGCTGGCCACCCTGGAGGCCCGCGGACATAAGATCCGCCGCATGGACGGTTGGGGTGACGCGGAGGCCGTCTACAGCGATCCGCGCACGAACCTGCGCTTCTCGTCCAGCGACCCGCGCAACGAAGGCGCCGGGCTGGGCCAGGACTGACGAAAGGGAGAACCGAGCCCGTGCCCGAGCCGCTGCCGCTCTTCGATGCGCACCTCCACCCGGAGGCCCTCACCGACCAGGACCTGGAGTCCATGCGCTTCTTCGGCGTGGAGCGGGCCCTGGTGGTGGCGCATCACTTCCCGGAGGCCACGGCCAAGGGGCTGCGCCAGCACTTCGACCACCTGGTCGAACGTCAGCTCCCCCGGCTGGAGCGGCTGGGCATCCGCGCCTGGGCCGCCCTGGGCGTGCACCCGCGCTGCATCCCGCGCCGGGGCCTGTCGGAAGTTTTGAGCCACCTGCCGGAGTATTTCGAAGGCGGCCGCGTGGTGGCCCTGGGTGAGACGGGGCTGCACGTGGGCGGCGAGGAGGAGGAAGAGGCGTTCCTCGAACAACTGGCCCTGGCCCGCCAGCTCAAGCTGCGCGTGGTGGTGCACACGCCCCTGAAGGACAAGGAGCGCCACACGCGGCGCATCCTCACGCTCCTGCGCCAGTCCGGACTCGCCCCGTCGCGCGCGCTGGTGGATCACGCCAACGCGCGCACCGTGCGCACCATCCTGGAGGTGGGCCACTGGGCGGGGCTGACGCTGCACCCGGAGGCCCTCCAGGCGGACCGGGCGGTGGCCCTGGTGCGGCGGCTGGGCAGCGAGCGGCTGGTGCTGGACTCGGACGCGGGCGACGGCGCGGGGGACATCCTGGGCCTCGCGCGCACCGCGAACCTGCTGGGCAAGGCGAAGCTGTCCGAGCGGCTCGTGCGTCGCGTCACCCGCGACAACGCGGCGACCTTCTTCCAGATCCACGACTGAGTGCGCCAAGCGCGCCCGGTGCGGTCGCGCGCAGCCCCCTGAAAAGGCGCCGGGCCTCCAGGGCTTGTAAATGCAACGGGCCCCGCGCGGTGAAAGCGCGAGGCCCGGGATTTACAGCGCATGCGGCCAGACGGGCACCGCAAGGGTGCCGTGGGGCCTAGTTCACCGAGACGGAGACGGACGCTTCGGGCTGCAGGGAGAGGCCCTGCGCGTCCGGCGCCAGCCGCACCTGGACGCCCTGGGAGCGGTACTCCGCGAGGGAATCCGCCGCGTCGTCGAGCAGCTGCTGGTAGCGCTCCTCCAGCTCCACCGCGATCAGCAGCATCGTCTCACCGGCGTCCGTGACGCCCGGCCGGTACACCTGGCACCGCTGGAACCGCGCCCAGCGACCGTTCTGCATCTTCACAAGCTCGCCGTCGTAAGCCATGCGCAGCTCCTCACGTGGGAAATCCGACGGACGCAATCTAAAGTCGAATTCGCGCGCTGTCATCCCCCTGCTTGAAAATTCGTAAACCCGTCGTGATTCCAGATGGTTGGCAGCACTCAACAGGGGATGCAGGGGTCCCTGTCGGGCCGGGCCGGCGCAAAGTGTAAAGTTGGTGACTGTCAACGCGGTTAACCCCGCCCCGGGGGCGATGATGCGTTGCGCTGTCAACACTCCGGGGGATGGCGCGGCGCGGCCCGACAGGGACCCCTGC
>NZ_RAWI01000175.1 GCF_003612125.1 Corallococcus praedator | reverse complement strand
CGGCTGGAAGTGCGCCGCCAGCATGGAGGCTTCCGGCAGGGCTATTTCGGCCCGGACTACGAGTTGGCGCGCTTCCAGGCGGCGGGCACTTCAGGACTGCCATTGGCGGAAAGCACTTTTCCCCAGGGGTCCTCCGCCTTCGGAGAGCTGCTGTTGGGATGGGACGCGGTGCACCTGGGCGAGGTGGTGCAACGGCACCTGCTCCTCATGCTGGGCGTGGAAGCCTTCAGTTGGGGCCGGGTGGATGCGAACGGGCGACTGGGGGTGCAGCTCTTCCAACGCGACCTCGAGGTGGCCCTGCAAGCGGTGGCGGTGGGGGTGGGTCAGCCGGGTGCGCGCTATCTGACAGCGGGAGAGGTGCGCTGGCGTTTCCTTCGGGGACGCCTGTATGCGGTCGCGCAAGGCGGCACGCGGCTCTCTCCAACGGAGGAGGGGACGCTGCGCCCGGGCAGCTTCGCCTCCGTCGGCATGGGGGCGGACAATGCACGCTGATTTCCGGCGGCACCGTGGGTCGGTCCTGCTGCTGGCGGCGGTCCTCCTCACCACGGGATGCGCGTCGCTGTCGTTGCGACCACGGCATGGCGGTGCCCTCGCGTCCGCATCACCCCAGACGCCCCTGCATGCGCTGGAGGACACCGCCCTTGCGAGTCAGCCCGAGGCCTCCGCGCCTGGGGCCTCCATCGACAACCCCAACGAACCCTGGCCCCTGCTGTACCGCCGCACGCCGACCCAATCGCGAGGCGCGGCCTGGGGGGAGATGGCGCCACTCAAGGTCGTCGACGCTGGCTCCGCTCCGTGTGGGGAGCGGCCTGCGGGCTGGCCACGCCTGGACTCGGAAGAGGAGGTCCTGGCGCCCTTCCTTGAGTGCACTTCTCCCGCTGCCTTCGTCGCCCTCCAGCGCATGGTGGACATGCCACGCCTGGTGGAATCCCTCACGACTTGGAATGCCGTCCGCCTCGGGGCCCTGGGTCCTCTGGACGCGCAAGCCGCCAGGATTCTCCAGCAGAAGCGCGCCGACTTCCTCGTCACCGCCACCGAGCGGTACGGCCTTCCCCGAGCGGAAGTGTTCGCCCTCTTCGTCCTTCACACCACCTTCGACGACGAGCTGCGCGAGGTGCTGCGGTTCCTGGCCAATGACAGACAGCTGAAGACCACGCTGGGGCACATGGGCGTCGTCCGCGAGGAGTTGCGGCGGCGCGGCATGGCGCTCCCGGACTTTCCAGAGCGCGACTTCCGCGCCGGAGACGTTGGCCGGGGATTGGGGCGCGCCGCGGATGACGCCCTCGGCAGCATCGACGTCGTCAACAAGGGCCTGGGCATGGTGCTGTCCCATCAGGCCCAGCAGCTGCCACCGCCCTACCGGGCAGCGTACGAAGAGGTGGAACAGGCGCAATACCTGGGGGCCTGGGCGCCCGCCAACGTGACGCTGGGGGCCTTCGACCACCTCACCTTCGGCGTCCCCGTGGGCTTCTACCATCTGGTGGCGGGAACCGCGCAGGGCGCGGCGTCCGTGGCCCAGGGGGAGTACGAAGAAGCCACGCGGCAACTGGCACCCTCCGCGCTGATGCTGGGCCTCTACGCGGGTGGCAAGGGCGTGCGCGCCTTGCGCGAGGCCGCTCCCCCAGAAGGCTCACGACTCCAGGCAGTGGTGTCACGCCTGGAGTCGCTGAAGGCGCGACTGGGCGAGCGCGCGCTGGGAGGACTGTCCCGATACCTTCAGCAAAACCGGGAGGGTGCCCTCCTCGTCGCTGAATGGGGAGAGGCCGGGGCACTGGCCCTGCACGAGACAGGGGGCAACACGGGCCGGGCACTGGCCCTGTTGACGGAGGCGGCCCGCGATACCGCTCCGACGAGGGGCGGCGGTGGGAAGCGCCCTGGCGGCAAGACGGGCCTGTCGCGAGGGCCAGGGGGTGACCCCTTGGAAGCGCTGCGGGCACGGCTGCGACAAGCCGAGTGGGAGGACACGGGCGCGCGCCTGCCACGGGACGTGGAGCACCTGAAGCAACACGCGCCAGCCCTCGATGCGCCGCCTTCTGGAGTCCTCCAGGGCTCCTTCATGTGGAGCGAGTACGTGAAGTACTGGGAGCGGAGGCTGGGCGAGATCCGCGAGGACCTGAACGTCAAGGGACCCCTCAAGTTCGAGGGCTACCTGAAGATGCGTGGCGAGTTCGCCCGGGGTCTGGCCTTCGAGCGAACCATGCTCTCCCTGCTGGAAGCAGACGCGGCGCTTCCACCGGCGCAGCGCCAGTGGCTCCAGGATTTCAACCAGCCCCGCATCGAGATGCACGTGGGCGTGATGAAGGCGGATCTCCGGTTCGCGGATCTGCTCGTGATTGAAAACCAGCCAACCGCCGGCCAACCGCCTCGTGTCGAGACGTTCAGCACCAAGAGCCGTGACCTCTCTCAATTGAAGCGGGAAGACCTGAGGACACAGATGATCGGGGACGCGAAGCTCGCGCTCAGGTATTACGGTGAGACGCTGAAAATTCGCAGGCCCGGAATGGAAATGGAAGTGCAGGTCCAGAGGATCCGCCTCATCTATGAGGGCGGCAAATTGAAGCCTGTCAACTTGAGCGTCTTGGAGTCCGCAATGGAGTCCGCCAAGACCACGGTCAAGGGAGTGGAGGTGTCGTTTCAATGAAGGTGCTTGAATTCCACGAACTGCCCGTGGAGGACCGCTTCAACCTTTCATTCGAAGGCACCTTCGCCCCCGAGGCGGGCTTGGACCACACCCTGGATCCGCTCCTCCAAGCGCTTGAGTCTTGCGCGGGGGATTGGATGCCGAACGTCGTCAAGGGTCGACGGCGGAGAAAATATTCTCGCGCTGCCTTCTGGAAGGCGGTGGAAGAAGCGCGCGACGAACACGGTGTGATGGTGGGCCTCCATCGTACGAAGTGGCCCGCGTTGGACATGACACTTCAGCTCTGGTTTCCGCCCCACCCTCCCAAGCTGGATTTCTATGTCTCGCTCCAGCCGCTTTCATTCTTCGCGAATGCGGAGCGCAGTCGAGGAATCGTGGAGCTGGTCCGTGAATGGGCGTCACGACATCTCGTCACCCATGCCATGACCAGCAGCCTGGCCGAGGACCAGCTTTCTGGCGCCCCCTACTACGGCCGTGATGAGAGAACCGCGCGCAGAGACGGGTTCGACAAAATCTATGAGGTGGGCTGGCTGAACGTCTTCGGTCCGAAGCTGATGGAGAGCGTTGGCCGCGAGCGAATGCTCTCCACTCCGGCCTACAAGATGGAAGAACTTCCCAACGGTACGATCCTCCTGGTGACGCGCCCCACGCCCACCGACTTCGCCAGCGACGAGGCGCGAGTGGCCCAGGCCCGTATCCAGGTTCACCTGCGGCCTGAACTCGATGAAGCAATCGTGCTGCGGACCCTGCGCGAGCGGAGTGCGGCGCTCGTCCCCGTGGAGCCTCGCTTCCACCCGGACGTGGCCCCGCTCCTCCTGGGTGTGGTGGATCAGGTCCTCCTTGGCGAGCGTCAGCGGAAGATCGCCGAGCTCAACGCCTACCAACCGCCCGAACCGGAGGAATGGCGGCCAGCCAGTTCCGCCCTGCCCTGCGACGTGGAAGACCCGGACTTCGTTCTCGACCAGTATCGCCAGCTCGCCCAAGGACTGGTGGCAGCGCTGCGTACCCCGGTGCCCTCCTTCTTCGATCTGACGCCCGGGACACTCACGGACCTCGACCTCTACTTCTGGCGAGAGGATTTTCCGAGGCGGTATCGACGGGAAGTCATCGACGAGCATACGGCGCCCGCGGTGGGGGCCTATCTGGGCAGCGTGCTGGTGCGACGGTTGGGCGGGCAGTGGATTCCTCGCAAGAAGCTGGAGGAGTCCCAGGTGCGGGTCGGAAACCGTGTCTGGCTTCCCTTCCTGCGCGCCCGCCGCTACATGCACTCCTGTCAGACCCTGCTGGATTACTCGCTCACCCAGTTGTTCCTTGAGGCAGAGCGCCAGCGCTCCTGACGGGAGCGTCAGCGCGCTGTCGCATCCAGCGCCTGGAGGAAGCGCGTTGCGATGGGGACGGCGACGCGGCCTCCCACACCGCCACCTTCCACGAACACCGCGAAGCCCATGCCCCCGCGCAAGCCGATGAACCACGCGTGGGTTTCGGGCGGCAGCGCCGTGCCGAACTCCGCGGTCCCCGTCTTGCCCATGAGCCCCTGGAAGCCCACCGCCGACTTCGCCGTGCCGTCCGTCACCACCGCGCGCATGAGGTCGCGAAGCGCCACCGGGGTGCCCGCGCTCAACCGCGCCTCCGGGCCTTCCTCCGCGTCCGCCAGCAGGCGCGGTGCGTGCCAGACGCCGGTGTCCACCGCCGCCGCGACCGTGGCCATGTGCAGCGGCGTGGCCAGCACGCGCCCCTGCCCCATGGAGGCCGCGGCCCGGTCGGCATCGTCCCCCGGTGGCGGGAAGGACGCCCCGGGCGAGGGCAGGCCCACGTCGTAGCGCGCCCCGAAGCCGAAGCGCCGGGCCGCATCCTCCAGCGCGTTGCGCCCCAGCTTCGCGGAGAGCTGGATGAACGCCGTGTTGCACGACAGCGCGAACACCTGCCGGAAGGTCGTCTCCCCGAAGGCTTCGGCTTCGAAGTTGCGGAAGCGCCTGGGGCCCGCGGTCACCTCCACGGGACAGGTGACCCGGGTGTCTGGCTTCACGCCGCTGGTGAGCAGCGCTTCGGATGTCACGACCTTGAACGTGGAGCCCGGCGGGTAGCGCCCCGTCAGCGCCCGGTGCAGCGCTTCCCCCAGGGGACGGCTGGCCACCGCCAGCACTTCGCCCGTGGCCGTGTCCACCGCGACCAGCGCCGCCGGCCTCGCGACGTCCGCGAGCGCCGCCTCCGCCGCTGCCTGCACGTCCCTTCGCAACGTGGTGCGCACCGGCGTTCCCGGTGCGCCTTCGAAGCGATGCAGCACCACGGCCTCACCCGAACGGCGCAGCAACCGCACCTCTCCGGACGGGCTTCCGGCCAGCGCCCTCTCCTGCGCCCGCTCCAGGCCCGACAGCCCGACGACGTCTCCCGCCTGGTAGGGATGACCCAGGAGATGGAGCGCCTCCGCCGTCACCTCGCCCACGCGGCCCAGCGTGTGCGCGGCGAAGCCCTCCGCCGGGGAGAGGCGCGCGGTCTTCTTGCGAAAGAAGATGCCGGGCACCGGCGCCAGCACGGCGCGCACCTGCTGGTAGCGCTCCGGGCGCACGTCGATGAACGCGAGGAACTGCTCGGGCTGCGCTCCCGCGGACTTCAGGGCGGCCTGGACCCTCTGTGGATCCATTCCGAGCTGTGACTGGAGCGCGTTGGCCACGGCCGCGCCGTCCCTCACCCGCCCTGGATACGCCCCGATGGTGATGACCTCTCCAGGCACGGTGAGCGGCGCTCCACGGGCGTCGAGCAGCGCGGCGCGCGGACCCCAGGTTCGCAGGCGTCCGAAGCTGTCACCGACGCGGGCCTCCGGATGGAACACCTCCGGGGTCCAGCGCAGGCTCCAGCGCTTGCCCTTGCGCTCGAAGCGCAACCTGGACTCCACCGCCCAGTCACCCAGCCCCCGCAGCGAGTGCACGCCGCGAAAGGTCACCACCGCGACGCGGTCGTCCTCGGACTCCAGGTGGAGCCCTTCGAAGCGCGAGGCCGTGACACCCAGGCCCTGCCGCCACCGGGCGTGCTGCGCGTCGAAGTCCGCGGGCACCTCCACGAGCGCCTGTCGCTGGGCGCCCAGGTCGTTGCGCGCCCACGCCTCCAGGTACGCGAGGGCCATGTCCTCCGGTCCACCGGGCGCGTCCTGCTTCACGGCGCGCGGCAGACAGGAGGGAAGCAGAAGAAGGAGCCAGAGCCCCACCCAGGTGATGACCGCCCGTCCGTGCACGCGCCCCGTGTACCGCGCCGTTCCTTCCGAGGCGATCACGATGTGCTGTGCCCTGTCCGTCCCGGACCGTCGGTCGTTCACCCACCCGAGCCACGCACACGCGGAGCATGAGGTGGACCGCGCTCCGGATCAGCGGACGATGAGGTCCTGCGTCGTGCTCTCGCCGTCGCCCGTCGCCGTGACGGTCAGCACACCGGAGGCTGCTGCCCGGACGTAGAAGACCGCTTCACGCTGCGCGCCCGTGAGGTCCACCGACGCCACCGCCGCATCCGAGCAATCCGAGCGCAGGTGGAACGACGCTCCGCCTACCGACGCGCTCAACTCCACCTTCGGATCCACCAGCGGGGCCAGGTTGCCCACAACATCCCGCCCCTGCACCACCAGCGCTTCGGAGCACGTCCCCGCATCCACCGCCCGCGCCGGCGTGGCGAAGGCCACCTGTCGCTCCGCTCCGACCGTCTTCACGTCCACCGCG
This sequence comes from Corallococcus praedator, assembly GCF_003612125.1. Taxonomy (GTDB): domain Bacteria; phylum Myxococcota; class Myxococcia; order Myxococcales; family Myxococcaceae; genus Corallococcus; species Corallococcus praedator. The sequence continues at coordinate 12,333 of NZ_RAWI01000175.1, read as the reverse complement.
AACGCCTCACCCGGGTGCGCCGCAGGGTCATAGCCATCACCGCTGACCCTGTTGCGGCTGATGAGGTTCCCGGTCCCGGAGTCGTAGATGCCCGCCTGATAGACGGACCTGTTCGTCAGCGCGCCATTGCGCAACACGTTGTCCAGCACCTGGATCCGGGTGGGCTCCGAGGGCGCGTTGAAGCCGGCGCCCTCCCCCTGCGCCAGGTTGATGCCGACGTCGTTCCCCGTCACCTCGTTGCCCTGGATGATCAGGCCGAGGCACAGCGCCCGTCCCACACCGTAGAACGAGCCGCCCACCACCAGGATGCCGGACCCCGTGTCCTCGCCGCCCGTGTACGCGTGGCCCGTCACCTCGTTGTCCACCACCCGGCCCGAGGCCCCGTAGGCCACCTGGATGCCATTGCGCGCGATGTGGTCCACCACCCCGCCGCCCTCCATCACGTTGGCCTCCACCGTCGCTTGCACCCGCCCCGCCACCAACACGCCGCCCTTCTGGTAGCCCGTCAACCGGTTGCGCCGGACGTCCACCGACACCGGGGAGGCGCCGGCCGCTTCGTTGCGCACCTCGATGGCGACGCCTTCCTGGCACCCGCTCCGGTTCTCCTTCTGGTGCAGGTCCGCCACCACCGTGTCCTCGACGCCGCCGCTCGCGCCCTCCAGGAAGATGCCGCGCAGCCGGGCCGCGCCCGCGTCACACACGTCCGACAGGTTCCGCGCCGTCACCGTCACGTTGCGCACGCGCGCCACCGTCCCCCGGTTGCGCAGCACCGCACCCTGGAAGTGCTCCCCCACCGCCGCGTCCTCCACCGCCGTCATCGTGTGCGTCGCCCCGTCGAACGTGAAGCCGTCCGGGATGAAGACAGGCCCCTGCGTCACGCAGTCGGTGGACAGCGCCACCTGCGCCTGCGCCATCGTGAACGCGCACGCTCCCGCCAGTGCGCCGCAGCGCCGGTCCGTCCACTCCACCGTGAAGGTGTGCCGCACGCTCGAACCCGACGCGTTCGTCACCGTCACCTCCACCGTGGGCGTGACATCCGCCGGCAGGCAGGACAGCTCCGTCCAGGCCACCGTGCCCGTCGTGCCGTCTCCCACCGCCGGGCCCACCGCGCCCGCGCTCGGGGTCCAGGTGAAGGTCAGCGGCTCGCCCCGGGGGTCGGTCGCCGTCGCGGTGAAGGTCACGAGTTCGCCCGCACGCGCGCTCGGGGCGGACTGGGACAGGGTCCCGAGGACCGGCGGTTCGCTCCGCCGCACGCACAGGTTCGCGACCACCTCCGAGTCCGCCCCCGTGAAGTCATCATTCACGATGGCCTTCACCTGGCAGCCACAGCCCTCGGGCTCCTCCGTGGGGGTGAAGACCACGCGGGATGTGTTGCCTCCCTCGAAGGTGCCCGCGCAGGTGGCGCTCCACGCATAGGTCAGCGCATCCCCGTCATCGTCCGTGGCCTTCGCCTCCAGGGAGAGCGGCTGCTCCACGCCCACCTGCTGGGTCTCCACCGCCGCTTCCAGCACGGGGAAGCGGTTGAACTGGATGTTCTCACTCGAAGCCACCGCGCCCACCCCACCCAACGCGAACCGGAAGCTGAGCGAGGAGGCCGCGCCTCGCGGATCCGTGACGATGAGCCCCAGCACCACGTCCGCGTTTTTGGCGCTCGCGGGGACCGTCCACGTACACGTGGGCTGGGTGGAGTCCTCCGGGCACTCCAGCGAATCTCCGGGAGCGCTCCACGCATAGCCCAGCGCATCACCTTCCACCCGGCCGCGCGCCCACGCACGCAACTCCACGCGCTGGCCCGGAATCACCCGCGACGCCGAGGCCACCACCGCGTCGATGCGCGGCGCCGTGCTGACCGGGGCGGCCTCCGGCTGGGGCACCGCGACGACCAGCGCATCGCCATACCGCGCCAGCTCCACCGTCGGCACGCTCACCGAGGCCACCACCGCGCCCGCGCCATCCCGGGCCTCCACGCGCAGGCCCACGGTTTCTCCCGGCGACGTCACCGGCTCCACCTTGCCGACCCACAGGTTCGTGTCCAGAGCCAGCGTCGACGGCACCTCCTTGCCCGAGGCGTTCGTCGCCGTGGACGTCACCTCCGCCACGCGCGTCGACTCCAGGGAACGGGGCATCGCGACCACCAGCCGCGCGCCGCCGGACGGCGCCACCTCGAAGGAGGGCTCCGACTGCACGCAACCGAACGTGGTCAGCAGCAGGGCTCCCGCCAGGTGCACCGCATGGATTCGTCGCATGGTCGCACCGTCCTCGGAAGTCGCTGGGGGCAAAGGGAGACGATACCGGGTCGCCCTGCCACGTCCAATTCACCGGGGTCTCCAAGCACGTCCGCGCGGCGCGTCGTCCAGTGGCCGCCACTCGCCCGCGACCTCCGGACGGGCGCGGGCACCTACAGAAGCCCTCGCTCGCTCGCATGCATGGGGAGTCCATCGCCCCGCCCCTGCGCGCGAGCCCTCCATCCGCTGTCCGACGGAGGTCCTCGGCGACGTTCTCCAACCCGCAGCCGGCGTCCCACCGCGTGGCTGTCGCTTGCGTCCCGGTGCTGTGCTCCACCGCGTGCACCCGCCTGAACAGCGCCGTCCCCAGCCGTGGCCCATCCGCCTCACGCATTGGGCCAACGTGCCGCTGCTCGCCATCCTGGCCGCCAGTGGCTTGCAGATCCTCGCCGCGTATCCGCGCATGGGCCCGCGCGGCCAGCCCTACGCGCTCTATCCCTTTCAGGGCGCCGTGCCCCCTTCGTGGCTGCGCTTGGGGGACTGGCTCGCGGGCGCGCGACACTGGCACTTCGCGTTCGGCTGGTTCCTCGCCCTCAATGGCGTCGTGTACGTGCTCTACCTCGCCTTCAGTGGCGAGTGGCGACGCCGCCTGTTCCTCCCCCGGCGCGACACCCAGAACGCCGTGGCCACGCTCGCGTACTACCTGCGGATCCGCCCCGCGCCCGAGCAGGTCGGCCTCTACAACGGCCTCCAGCGGCTGGCGTACACATCCGCGCTCGGCCTGGGCGCGCTGTCCGTCCTGTCCGGCCTCGCGCTCCACAAGCCCGTGCAGTTGCGCTGGCTCACCTCGCTCTTCGGCGGCTACGACCCGGCGCGCGCGGTGCACCTGCTGCTGCTCGCGCTGCTCGCCCTCTTCACCGTGGGCCACGTGCTGCTCGTCGCCCTGCACCCGCGCACCTTCGGGGAGATGGTGACCGGCGGGAGGAGGCCTCGTGTCTGAGCCCGGGCGCCGAGTCCTCACCCGCCGCCGCGTCCTCCTGGGCGCCGCCGCGCTCGCCACCAGCGCGTGTGATTCCAGCCGCCCCCGCGAGGGCTTCCTCGGCGTGATGGAGCGCTTCAACCAGCGCGCGCAGACCGCCCTCTTCAGCCCCTCCCGGCTCGCCCCCGAGGAGCCCGTCGAGCAGCTCACCCCTCCCGACGACTTCCCCCACTACTTCATCTCCGACACCGTGCCCCTGGCTCCCGCCGGCTGGCGGTTGGACGTGGGCGGACTCGTGTCCCAGCCGCGCTCCTTCTCGCTGGAGGAATTGCAGCGGCTGCCCCGCACCGGCTACCGGATCCGCCACCACTGCGTGGAGGGCTGGAGCGCGGTGGCGTCATGGCACGGCGTGCGCGTCAGCGACCTGGCGCAAGCCGTGGGCGCCGACCCGCGCGCGGGCTTCGTGGAGTTCCGCTCGTTCGACAATGGCTATTACTCGTCGTGGGACGCGCCAAGCGCCCTGCATGCCCAGACGATCCTTGCGTACGGCATGAACGGCCAGTTGCTCGAACCCGGCCACGGCGCGCCCCTGCGGCTCTATTCGGCGGTGAAGCTGGGCTACAAGATGGTGAAGTACCTCACCACCGTGCGGTTCCTCCCAGAGGCCAGCGGCGGCTACTGGGAGGACCGGGGCTACGAGTGGTTCGCCGGTGTGTAGCTCACGGCCCCGCGTCGGACTCCACGCCCGCGTCGGTCGTCACGGGCACGCAGTCCCCCGCGTCCACGTCCCCCGCGTCCAGCGAACCCCCATCCGCCTCCGCCCTCACGTCGCAGTCGCCCGCGTCCGGCGGTTCCCAGCAGTCGAAGGTCCCGTCCTCGCACGGCGGCATGCCATAGCAGGCCATCAGCGTGAGCGCCGTCGCGCTGGCCCCCGTGAGCGTCCACAGCGTGGCCATCCACGAGGCCGTCCGCCGGGGACGCCCCTGCCCCAGGGGACGCTGACAGTGGAGGCACGCCCGGGAGGCGGCCGGATTGAAACCCTGGCAGGACGGACAGCTCGACAGCGGGGACATGCAGGACATCCTTGTCGGAATGGGGGCTGAAGCCCGCTGGCGAATAGCAAACAGGGTGCCATCCCAAGCCCCGGGAGTTCCAGCAGGACGGGCCCTCGCGGTCTCCGGGAAGCGTCCCATCAGGACAGGACTGTCACGGGTGCACCCGACAGGAGTGTCCCGCTAGGCTGCGCCCCATGGTGAACCGTCGCCTGGATGTGGGCCGCGCCGACTACCACCCCGCCTACGTGGTGTGGGAGCTGACGCTGGCGTGTGACCAACCCTGTACGCACTGCGGTTCGCGGGCGGGCACCGCGCGGCCCGGCGAGCTGAGCACCGAGGAGGCGCTGGGCGTGGTGACGCAGCTGGCGGCCCTGCGCGCCCGGGAGGTGGTGCTCATTGGCGGCGAGGCGTACCTGCACCCGGGGTTCCTCGACATCATCCAGGCGCTGAAGGCCGCGGGGATCCGTCCGGGCCTGACGACGGGGGGACGCGGCATCACCGCGGAGCTGGCCGTTCGGATGGCGCAAGCGGGGCTGTACGCGGCGTCGGTCAGCATCGACGGACTGGAGCCCACGCACGACATCATGCGCGCGGCGCGGGGCAGCTTCGCTTCCGCGACCGCGGCGCTCGGGTTCCTGAAGGCGGCGGGCGTGCGCACCGCCGCCAACACCAACCTCAACCGGCTGAACCAGGGCGACCTGGAGGGCCTCTATGCCCACCTGCGCACGCAGGGCATCGGGGCGTGGCAGGTGCAGATCACCGCGCCGCTCGGGCGCGCGGCGGACCGCCCGGACCTGCTGCTGCAACCGTGGGACCTGGTGGACCTGATGCCGCGCATCGACCGGCTGAAGCTGCACGCGCGCCAGGACCGCATCATCGTCATGCCGGGCAACAACCTGGGCTACTTCGGGCCGGAGGAGGGACGGCTGCGCTCCGTGCACGCGGACGGCCGCGACCACTGGCGGGGCTGTCAGGCGGGCCGGTACGTGATGGGCATCGAGTCCAACGGCGCCGTGAAGGGCTGCCCCTCCCTCCAGACCGCCCACTACGTGGGAGGCAACCTGCGCGAGCAACCGCTGGAGCGCATCTGGAACGACACGCCCCAGCTCGCCTTCACCCGGACGCGCTCGGTGGAGGACCTGTGGGGCTTCTGCCGCACGTGCCCGTTCGCCCAGACGTGCATGGCCGGATGCAGCTTCACCGCGCACGCGCTGTTCGGCCGGCCGGGCAACAACCCCTACTGCCACTACCGGGCGAAGGCCCGCGCCGCGCAAGGCGTGCGCGAACGGCTGCTGCCCAGGGCCCCGGCCCCCGGCAGGCCGTTCGACAACGGGCTCTTTGAAATCGTGGAGGAGCCGCTGGACGCGCTCGACCCGAAGCCGGAGCTGAAGCGCGAATACGTCAAGACGAAGCGCTGGCCCCGGCCCGAAGCCTGAGCCTCAGAGCTTGGTGCTGCGGTAGTTGGACGTGAAGGGCGTGAAGCCGCGCTTGCGCAGGGCATCCCGCTCCGCCAGCAGCGCGGCCAGGGCGGCCTCGCGCGTGGCGAAGTGGTTCACCGCCGCGCCGTTGATGGCGCCGCTGGTGGAGATGAACATGCGCGTCATGTCGTCGCCGCCGTAGCGGAACGAGCGGTGCGTGTTGCGCTCCAGCACCTCGCGGCGCTCCTTGCCGAAGGTGCGCCCCGCGGTGTGGCGCACCACCAGCCCGTCCAGGTTGATGAGCAGGTCCACCCGGCCGTTGAACTTCGCGAACTGCGCCTCCACCTCGCGGCGCCAGCGGAACACGTCCTCGTCGGTCGCGAGGATGCAGTCGGTGAAGTTCGCCGTGACCACGTCGTGTTCAGCGTCGTGTTCGAAGGACATGCTCCAGGCCATCGCGCTTGCTCCTGCTTCCCGTTCCAACCAACTGGCGGATGCTGCTTCAGGCCTGGGCGGAGCTGCCCGCGAGGAATGCTCCCAACAGCGCCGCCGTCTCCGCCGGACGCTCCACCTGCGGGTAGTGCCCCGGTCCCGGCAGGTGCGTCAGCCGCGCGTTCTGGATGGGCGCCACCACCGCCTGCTTGAGGAACAGCGGCGGCAGGAACGGATCATCCGTGGCCACCACCAGCGTGGGCGCCGTGATGGACGCCAGCCGGTGCGCGAAGCCTCCTGCCGTCCAGGCGTCGAAGCACTGCTCGATGGCCTCCTTCGACACGCCGCCGGAGTCCTTCAACAGCGTCTCCAGCGACTCCGGGGACAGCTGCTTGCAGGCCAGGCCCAGGATGGTCTTCTGCTTCTCCCGGTCCCCCGCCGACGTGCGGAACAGGCCCGCCGCATCCGGAGGCAGGGGCAGCCCCGACGCGGGCACCGAGTTGAGCAGCACCAGCCCCGTCACGCGCTCGGGCGCATCCGACGCGACCCACTTGGCGATCTGCCCACCCATGCTGTGGCCCACCAGCGCGAAGCGCTTCGCCCCCGCGTGGTCCGCCACCGCGAGCACGTCCTTCGCGTACTGCTCCAGCGAATAGCCAGACGTTGGCCGCCCGGACTGGCCGGTGCCCCGGTGGTCCGGCACCACCAGCCGGAGCCCCGTCAGGTCCAGCTTCTCAATCATCGCGTCCCACACCGCGCCCGACACCATCCACCCATGCACCAACACCACGGAGCGGGGTCCGTCCCCCATCACCCGGTAGTGCAAAGGCGTGCCATCCGTCGCGGTCGTCGTGGGCATGAGGGGAATCCTTACTCCGGGGGGAGTGGGTGAAGCAGGGTTAGACGGAAAGTGTAGCAAGCCACGACCGAGCAGGGGCGTCCATATGCTCGGGGGTTGCCTGTTCCCTGAAAGGACGGGCTTCCCCAGGAGGTAGGGCGTGGAGGGAATGAAGGTGGGAGCGGGTGCGTGCTCTGGCAGAATGCGTCGCGGCATGACGGATGACGCGCGGAGCGGGACGGCGGGAGTGAAGCGCACGGTGTACTGCGAGGACGCGCTGGCGTGGCTGGACGCACGCCCGGTGCTGGAGGGGTGCTCGGTGATTGCGTCCATGCCGGACGTCTCCGAGTTCCCATCGCTCACGGTGGCGCAGTGGAAGGACTGGTTCGTGGGGGCGGCGGCGCGGGTGTTGTCGCGGGTGCCGGAGGACGGGGTGGCGGTGTTCTACCAGTCCGACGTGAAGAAGGACGGGGCCTGGGTGGACAAGGGCTACCTGGTGTCCAAGGCGGCGGAGGCCGCGGGCTGTGAGACGCTCTGGCACAAGGTGGTGTGTCGCAGGACGCCGGGGACGGTGACGTTCGGGCGGCCGGCGTACTCGCACCTGTTGTGCTTCTCCCGGGGGCTGAAGGCGGACGCGGGGAAGTCCACCGCGGACGTGCTGCCGGAGGCCGGAGAGGTGACGTGGACGCGCGGCATGGGGCTGTCCGCGTGTCTGGTCGCGTGCCGCTTCATCCTGGAGCAGACGCGCACGCGCACGGTGGTGGATCCATTCTGCGGCCACGGCACGGCGCTCGCGGTGGCCAACGCGCTGGGCCTGGACGCGGTGGGCGTGGAGCTGAGCCGCAAGCGCGCGCGCCGGGCCCGGAACCTCCAGGCCACGTGGAATGGCTCCAAGCTGGTGCTGTCCGGCACGGGCGGCGGCGAGGACCGGCCGGACGCGCCGGACGAGGATTGAGGCTTCAGGCGTCGTCCTCGAAGGAGGCGCGCAGGTGGCTCGAGGGCAGGAACAGCCTCCGGGGCCAGTCCGGCGCGTCAGGCAAGGACGACAGGAGCGGTCGGTAGCCGAAGCGCGCGTAGAAGCGCTCCGCGGGAGCGTCCTTCGCATCCACGATGACGAGCACGACGCCCGCGTTCTCACCGACAGCCAGCGCCCGTCGGTGCGCATCGTCCAGCAATTGCTCACCCACTCCCGCGCCACGGACGCGCGAGTCCCGGGCGAGCCTTCCGATGACGACCGCCGGAAGGGGATAGCGCGGCAGGCGCTTGATGACGTCCTCGGGCGCCTCGGACCGCGACACCTGTCCCACGGAGAGCGTGTAGTAGCCGAGCACCCGGGGCCAGTCGGGCCGGGTGTCCGGACGGTGCAGCACCCAGGTGCGACTGACGTCCCGCCGCTGGTTCTGCCCCGCGTCCTGTCGGAAGAAGCGGTTGAGCGCTTCGTGCTCGCACTGGAAGCCACTGGCCGCGTCCTCGCGGCTCAGGGCCTGGGTGTACGGCGCGGGGATGACGGGGGCCTTCGGTTTGTTCAAGGACGCTCTCGCCGACGGCGGCGGGAGAGCTCACGCAATGCGCGTGCCGGCTTCGGCGGAGCTTCCACCGCGGCGGCGACCCGGTCGAAGTCCTTCGCGGGGAGGACGATGGACTGCTCCTCCAGCGCCTTCCATTCCAGGCGGGTCAGCGCCGGGGAGCTGTACTCGCGCACCGGCTGCCCGGGCTGGAGGGGCACGAACGTGAGCCGCGCGCCGCGCCGCGCCTCCAGCACCACCTTGTCCAACAGGCTGATGGCCTCGGTGATGACCTCCGAGATGTCCCCTCCCAGCTCGCGCCGCAGCCGCTGGACCTGCTCCATGACGGGGTCCGAAACAGTGGGCTGCAGGCGGTGGGACATGGCGGGCGCTCCCTGGCGGGCACTTCTGAATCACTTCTGATGCGGAAGTGATTCAATTAGTCCCCGCGCCAGGGTTTTGCAATCCGGCCCGTCAGGCCGCCTTCATCCCTTCGAGCGCCGTCGCCACGTCCTTCTCCAGCACGCCGAGGAACGTCTCGAACAGGCGCGCCTCCAGCGCGAGCGCGGGCTCCAGCGTCACGCCCACCTTGGACAGGCGCTGCTCGCAGGCGTCCTCGATGGCGCGCCGGTGGCTCTGCTCCTCCACCACCACGCGGCCCAGCTCCTCGCGCACCACCGCGTGCCGCGTCGCCGCCTTGTAGAGCGGATAGAGCACCATCGCCCGGCGCTCCACCACCGCCGTGGTGAGCAGGTAGTGCAGGTGCACGTCCGTCTGTCCCGTCACCTGCACAGCCCACGTCGCCAGCTCCCGGTCCAGCGACTGGAACCACGTGGACGCCGCGCCCACGCTCAGGAACTCCGTCACGTCCTCCCGGCCCGCCACCTCGCACGCCAGCCGCTTGAAGGTGAAGGCGTGGCGCGTCTCGTCCGCCAGGTGCCCCAACACCTCCAACGTCGGATGCCGGTCCGCCACCGTGCGCGAAATCTTCCGCGCCCCGATGAACTCCAGCAGCGACAACGTCTGCAGCCACCGCACCTCCAGCTCCGGGGACTGGACCAGCTGCCGCAACACCGTCTGGATTCTGTCACGCATGGCCGCCCCCTCTACCCCGCCCCACACGCACACCCAAGCGCGTAACGCACCGGGACGACATGCGAGCACGGCGGACTGGCCAACAGTGCCCCGCCCTCCGGTTTGACCGGGAACGCGGGTTCGCCTTTGCTTCACGACGCAGCAGGCGGTGCTTGGTGGAGGGGGGTGACCAGCATGAGGCCGCATCGGGGATTCACCCATCCGTCCGGGCACTCCCGTGTCTGGCTTCGCGCAGGTGACACCGCGTCGCGGTCCTACAGCCTCATGCCTCGCGGTGCGCGCGCATGAAGGCCCCTGTGGAGTCCTCCTCCGTGGTGGTGACGGCGTTCCGCCGCTGGATGCGCGCCCAGGACGCGGGCCCCATCCTCGCCTCCGAACGCGTGGGCTCCTTCCTGGTCACCGTCCTCTCCGGCACCGCGCTGCTCGCCGTCATCGCGTGGGCCCCCGGCGCGCGCACCTTCTTCGCCCTCCCCTTCTCCACCGCGTTCGCGTGCTTCCTGCCCGGCATCGTCAACGGACTGGCTTTCTCCATGGTGCACTCGCGCCGGAATCGGCTGGCCACCTGGGGCTGGCTGTGGCGGCTGCCCTGCCTGGCCCTGCGGCACTTCTTCCTCGCCAGCCTCATGGCGCTCTCAGCGATGCCGGGGGCCGTCGTCTTCGGCATGGTGCTCGTCTTCACCACCGCGGTGCATGGCCGCCAGTACCGCGTGACGTGGCGCCAGCCCTTCCTCGCGGTGGGCACGCTCGTGGCCTTGCTGTGCGCCCTGCCCCTGCGCGTCAGCCCCGACCACGTGGTGCTCTTCGCCGTCGTGATGCCCTCCGCCCTCGCCGCCCAGCTGTACCTGGGCGCCTTCGCCGTGCGGCATGACCAGGCCCGCACGGACGCGGAGCGCCTTCGCGCCGCCGTGCACGCGCAGCTCATCGAACAGCAGGAGCGCGACGTGGGCCGGCTCACCCAGGCCATGGCGGAGATGCTGCGCCACCACCACGACATGGACCAGGCCCTGCTCCACGCCGGCAGCGCCGCGGACATGATGAAGGCCTTCGGCGCCCAGCGCGGCACCCTGGCGCGCTCCGAGTTCGAGGACCAGGCCCGCCAGCTCCAGGACAGCCTCCGGCAAATCCAGGAGATGGTGAAGGAGGTGCGCGCCAAGGGCCGCCGCTTCGCCGGCACCGAACCCGAACCCGTGGAGCTGGGGTCGGTGCTGGAGGCCGTGCAGGCCCACGTCGCCCTGCGCTTCCCGGACGTGGACATCCACGTGGAGCTGGAACCGCCGCGCCCCCAGCTCGCGCTCCTGCGCGGAGGCCCGCTCACGCTGCGCCGGGTGGTGGAGAACCTGGTTGTCAACGCATGCGAGGGCAATGGCGAACAGGGCGCTTCCCAGGTCTTCATCCGCGCTCGCACCGAACCGCTCAGCGGACGACTGGAGGTTGAAATCGAGGACGACGGACCCGGCTTCCTACCGGAACGGCTCACCGCGCCCGCGGAGGAGCTCTACACGACCAAGCCCCAGGGCACCGGGCTGGGCCTCTACACCAGCGAGTGCCTGCTGCGCGCCAGCGGTGGCCTGCTGCATCGCCACAACGGGCCGGGCGGCGGCGCCCTGCTTCGCATCCTCCTGCCCCGGGAGTACCGATGAAGACCCTGAGAGCCTTCCACAAGACGCTCCCCACCCCGCTTGAACCGGGCCGGGGCGAGGACGGCGAATCGCTCCCGGCCAGCGGCGGCGCGCGCATGCCCGCGCTCCCGAACGACCTGCGCGCCTACCATGAAGCCCTCGCCACGCGCGGACTCGCGCGCTTCGGCCCCGGCCCCCGCGTGCACTGCCACATGGGACTGGTGGACCGGCTGCCCGCGCCCGGCACGCCGGCCCTGGAGCTGCGCGAGCGGCTGCGGGCCTCGCAGGAGGCGCTGCTCGCGGAGCTGGCGCGCGCCATGGGCCGCTTCCCGGACGGCGGCGACGTGATGGACGTGGGCAGCGGCCTGGGCGGCAGCGCGCTGTACTGGGCCCAGGAACACCGCGCCCGCGTGACGGCGATGGTGAACGTGCCCGCGCACCTGGAGCAGGTGCGCCGGTTCGCGCACGAGGCGGGCGTGGGGGACCGCGTGCAGGCCCGGCTGGCCTCGCAGGAGGAGCTCCAGGGCCGCGCGTGCTTCGATGCCCTCATCGCCGTGGAGAACGCGTGCGCCCTGCCCCGCGCGGACTGGCTGCGCGCCGCGCGCAGCTGGCTCAAGCCCGGCGGCGTGCTGGCCATCGCGGACTGTTTCTGGGTGCGCCCCCTCGTGGTGCATCCCTCCAGCGACGCGTGGCGCACGCGCCTGGGCAGCGTGAGGGGGTTGCTCGCCGCCGCGCAGGAAGCGGGCCTGGAGCTGGAGGTGCATGACGACGTGTCCGCGCGCGCGGTGGGCTTCTGGACGCTGACGTCGGAGCTGCTCGTCCACGAGCACATGGAGCATGCGCCCGCGAACGCCCGGGACCTGCGCGCCGCGCTCAACGCCGTGCGGATGGAGTCGCAGCGCGACCACCTGTGGCTGCAGCAGGGCCTGATGGATGGTGGACTGGAGTACGCGCTGCTCGTGCTCCGTCGCGAACGCTGACGCCTGCTCACTGGCGGACGGCCCGGCGAGCGCCCACCCCACGGCAGGCAGGGTGGGCGAACCGACGGCGACAGCCATCCAGGACGATGCCTCCACGCGCCATCACCCCCAGCCTTGGGTTCGTCACATCCAATGGAGGTAGCGCGAATGACGGGTTACACGCGATGGCTGGTGGTGGGGGCGGTGG
>NZ_RAWI01000174.1 GCF_003612125.1 Corallococcus praedator | reverse complement strand
CCCCACCAGCGCGGAGCGGTAGCTGGACATGCCCCGGCGCACCCCGCGCGCCAGCACCCGCACCCCCATGGCCTCCATGCGCGCACACACGAAGGGCGGCGCCCAGGCGGCATCCGCCCGCCCGGACAGCAGGTCCTTGGCGAGCGTCTCGTAGCTGGTGGCGACTCCCACCTCCACGAGCTTGCCCAGCGCGCGCTGGAGGAAGGATGCGAGCCGTTCCGCGCGCTCGCGCGCCGTCTCACTGCCCAGCGACGGCGGCAGGCCGAAACGGAAGGAGTGCCGTGAACCGGAGGGGACGTGCGGGGTCATGCCACTCCCTGCTTACCCCTGCTGGTCCAACCGCGCCACTTCATCGTCCGCCAGACCGAACGTCGCCTGGAGCAGGTCCAAGAGCCGCTGCTCCGCGTGACTCGTCCTCCCGGACGCGTGGGCGATCTTCGTGGCCAGCTGGTACGCCTTCATCCGCTGCGAGTGTGTGGCCAGCCCGTGCGCCAGCACGTGCAGTCGCTGCGGCAGGCCGTCCGACGCCAGCGCCGCCACCGACTCGCTGACGAAGCCCTGCGCCCGCTCCGGGCTCACGTTCTGGAAGAGCGGATCCGCCGCGAAGCTCTCCACCATCGCCCGGGCCTCCGCCTCCTTGAGCTGGCCGTCCGCCGCCAGCACCAGCACCATCACCTCCGCGAACAGCCGCTCCAGGGGCTCGCCGAGCGCCTCGGACAGGCTGCCGCCCTGCTCGATGACGTCGATGATCTGCGCCACCTCGTCCTCGGAGATGCCCAGCGCCGCCTGGAACGTCTTCAAGAGCCCCAGCTCCGAGCGCGTGGCCCGCTGATCCGCCAGCGCCACCGCCGCCGCCAGCCCGAACGCCAGCATCCGGTTCTTGTGGTCCGGCAGCCGCCGCCGCAGGGACGCGAGCACCTCTTCCAGGTTGCGCGCCTCCGCCAGCCGCACCGCGCTGGACTCCACCAGCAGGTTCAATTCACCCGCCTGCGTGCCCTCGAACTCCGGGCGCTCCAGCACGCGCGCCAGCAGCGTCTGCATCTCGCGCTGGGACACGCTGCCGTCGGCCATCGCGGCCAGCAGCATCGCCTCCACCAGCGCCGCGTTGCGCTCCTTGCGCGTCTTTATTGCCTGGTCTCGAGCCATGGACTGGCGCTCCCTTGCGTGTCGTCGGTGGGGGGTGGAACCACGGGACCCTCTTCATTCGCGTTCAGCGGGTCCGGGTTCAGGGTCTTGTCCAGCAGGTGCGTGGGCCGCACGTTCGACATCGCGTTGAGCAGGCTCTGGCGGACGTTGGGGATCTCCTTGCCCAGGTCCTCCACCAGCTTCTGCATCCGCTTGCGCTGCAGGTTCTCCTGCGAACCGCACAGGTCGCAGGGGATGATGGGAAACGCCTTCGCCGCCGCGAACTGGATGATCTCCTTCTCCGGCGCGTAGCACAGCGGCCGGATGACCACGTTGCGCCCGTCGTCGCTCTTCAGGAGCGGCGGCATCGCCTTCAGGCTCCCGGCGAAGAACATGTTCAGGAGCATCGTGTGGATGAGGTCGTCGCGGTGGTGCCCCAGGGCGATCTTGTTGCAGCCCAGGTGCACGGCGGCGTTGTAGAGGATGCCCCGGCGCAGCCGCGAACAGACCGAGCACTGCGTCTTCCCCGGCGGCGTCTTCTCCAACACGATGCTGTAGGTGTCCTCCTTCAGCATCTTGTAGGCGTACCCCTCGCGCTCGAAGTAGCCCTCCAGGATGTGACCGGGGAATCCCGGGTGTCCCTGGTCGAGGTTCACGGCGAGGAGGTCGAACTTCACGGGGGCTCGCCGCTGCAGCTCTCGCAGCAGGTGGAGCATCGTGTAGGAGTCCTTGCCCCCCGACACGCCCACCATGATGCGGTCCCCCGCCTCGATGAGGCGGAAGTCCGCGATGGCTCGGCCCATGTGGCCAAGCAGGCTCTTTTCCAGGCGTTGGGCGTCGTTCATCGGCGGGGCCATCCTAGCGGCGGTTCGGGAAAAAACACGTCAAAGGGGCGGGCCGGTCCGCTAGCCTGCTCCCCGCGATGCCGACCTTCCCTCAAGGTGCCCTGGATGTGGTGGACGCAGCCGGCGCGGAGGCGGCCACGCGAGTGCTCGAATCCGCGCCCGAACTGGCGGTGGACCTGGAGGCGGACGCGATGCACGCCTTCCGCGCCCGGCTGTGCTTCCTCCAGTTGGGCACCGACGCTGACATCTTCCTCTTCGACACGCTCCAGCCGGGCGTGGACCCGCGCCTGCTCGTCCCCCTGATGGCGGACCCGGAGCGCACCAAGTTCTTCCACGCCGCGCAGGGCGACCTCCAGTTCCTCGCCGAAGCAGGCGTGCGAGTGCGCGGCCTCTTCGACACGCACCGCGCGGTGACGCTGCTGGGCTGGCCCAAGGTGGGCCTTGCGGACCTGGCCCGGGAGAAGCTGGGCGTCGAGCTGCCCAAGGAGCACCAGCAGTCCGACTTCTCCCTGCGCCCCCTGCCCCCGGGCATGCGCGATTACATCGCCAACGACGTGCGCTACCTTTGCGAGCTGGGCCGCCAGGTGCGCGACGCGTGCCGCGAGGCGGACATCCTGGAAGAGGTGCTGCTGGACTGCGCGCGCATGTGCGACGAGGCCGCGGCCCGTCCGGAGACCGGCGCCGAGTACAAGCCCAAGCTGTCGCGCAGCGGCCTGTCCTCGACGCAGTACGCGCTGGCGCACGCCATCGCGCAGGGGCTGCACAAGCAGCGGCTGGAGTGGGCGGAGAAGGACAACGTGCCCATGGGCCGGATGCTGTCCAACATGGCCATCACGGACCTGGCGCTGAAGCAGCCCAACACCCACAAGGACCTGGCGCGCGCGGCCGGCGTGCGCGGCGCCGTGGTGCGGGCGCACGGCGACGCCATCCTCACCCTCATCCGCGAGCAGCAGGAGAAGGCCGCCCGGGGTGAGCTGGACCTGGACCGCGAGCCCAAGGGTCCGCGCGACCCCCACCGGCGCAAGCGCGAGGATGCCCTCAAGGCCTTCCGCATCGAGCAGGCCACGGCGCGCAAGGTGACGCCCAGCGTGGTCCTCACCAACCCGCTGATGGACGCGCTCGCCTCCCAGCCGCCCGCGGACACGGAGGCGCTGACCCAGTTGCCGTACTTCGGGGAGAAGCGCGTGCGGCTCTACGGTGAAAAACTCGTGGCGCTGCTCGCGCCCTACCCTGTGCTGGGAAGCTGACGTTTCCCGGCACGAAAAGACGGGCCCGGGCGAATCGCGCGAGATTCCTGGGGATCCCCGTGGCGCCCCGTGTCCAGGCCCCCCGGAAGCAGGTGTTCAAGCCCCATCTGGACCCGGGGTGCAGGTTGCCGGCACAGCGAGCATGCGTACCTTTGTCGCCTCACCCAGGGAGGGCGTGGTCATGTTGGGAGCCAGGGCAGGTGGGGCGCGTACAGAGGTTTCCCGGTGCATCGCCGCGAGCCTGCAGTGCCAGACCTCCTGCGAGGAGGGCATGGCACGGCTGAAGGCCCAGGGCCTTCCGGCGGACGCGGAAGCGGTGCGGCTGCTGCGCCAGTGCGCGGAGCTGTGCGAGCTCAACGTCCGGGCCCTCCAGAAGGAGAGCCGGCTGTCGCGGCGCACCGCGAGCCTGTGCTTCGAGCTGGGCAGCCAGGTGGCTCGCGCCGCGTGGCTGGAGGCGGAGGATCCCGCCTCCAACACGCTCGCGCGGGACGCGCTGCACCTGGCGCGCGCGTGCCGGCCGCTGGTGTTCGCCGCCTGAGCGGGACAGCCTCTAAAGCGTGACGCCATGGAGCGCGCCGTACTTGGCGCGCAGGTACGAGAGGAAGTCGCGATCCGTCAGCCCTTCACCGGTGACGGCCCGCACGCGCTCCTCGGCGGGCAGCCGGAAGCCGTGCGAGTGCACCTGGGCCCGCAGCCACCCGCGCAACGAAGACGCGTCGCCCCGGGCGAGGTGCGCGTCCAATTCCGGCAGCGCGCGCCGGGCCGCGGCGTGCAGTGACGCGGCGTAGAGGTTGCCCAGCGCGTACGTCGGGAAGTAGCCCAGTTCGCCCCAGGCCCAGTGGATGTCCTGCAACACGCCCTGCGTGTCGTCCGGGGGCGTGAGGCCCAGGTAGCGCCGCATGCGCTCGTTCCACGCGGACGGCAGCTCCGACGCGGGCAGTTCGTCCCGGAAGAGCGCCAGCTCCAGCTCGTAGCGCAGGACGATGTGCAGGTTGTACGTCACCTCGTCCGCCTCCACGCGGATGAGGGAGGGCGCCACGTGGTTGATGCCCGCGTGGAAGCCGTCCAGGTCCACGTCCGCGAGCTCCTGCGGGAAGGCCTCCTTCAGCGCCGGGAAGTGGTGCGCCCAGAAGGCACGGCCGCGGCCCACCAGGTTCTCCCACAGGCGGGACTGGGACTCGTGCAGGCCCATGGAGGGCACCGACGCCAGCGGCGTGCGCGACAGCTCCGAGGCGAAGCCCTGTTCGTACAGGCCGTGGCCCGCCTCGTGGAGCGTGCCGAAGAGCGCGGACATGGGGTGCGCCGCGTCCAGGCGCGTGGTGAGCCGCACGTCGTGCGCGTTCAGGCTGTTGGTGAACGGGTGGATGCTGACGTCCTGGCGGCCCGCCTCCAGGTCGAAGCCCACCGCCTCCAACAGCCGCATCGTGAAGCGCCACTGCGTCTGGGTGTCGTAGGCGCGCCCGTCGAGGAACGCGGGCGCGGGCCGCCGGGTCTGCGCGAGCGCGGCCACCATGGGGATGAGCGCGTCGCGCAGCGCGGTGAGCACCGGCGTGAGGCGCTGGACGCGCATGCCGGGCTCGAAGCCTTCCAGCAGCGCGTTGTAGCGCTCGCCGTCGTGGCCCTGCGCGTCCGCCTGTTCGCGCCTGAGGGCCAGCAGCGTCTCCAGCGCGGGCTGGAAGTGGGCGAAGCGCTTCGCCTCGCGGGCCTCGCGCCAGGCCTGGATGCCGGCGCCCTGGGCCTGAGCCAGCGCGGTCACCAGCCGGGCGGGCAGCCGCACCGCGCGCTCCCGGTCATGGGTGAGCACGCGCACCATGGCCTGCTCGTCGGGTGTCAGGGCCTGGGAGGAAGGGCCCGGCTCGCTGGCGCGGGCCAGCGCTTCGCCCAGGCGCGGGTCCACCAGTCGCTCGTGGTGGAGGGCCTGGAGGGTGGAAAGTTGCCAGGCGCGGGCGGTGGCGGCCTTGGCGGGCAGGTACACCTCCCGGTCCCAGGAGGCCAGGTTGATGACGCCGTGCAAGTCACACAGCTCGTGCATCCGGGTTCGCAGCCAGGTGTCCATGGCTGTGTTTCTAACGTGCTTCCAGGGTATGAGGACGCCGCGATGGCCAACATCCTCCAATTCTTCATGGCACCCGACGATGAGGTCGCCTTCTTCCGTTTCCTGGAGCGTCACGTGCTGGAGGTCTACCCCCGGCGCGTTCCCGCGGACTGGAAGCCCTTCCGCGCCAGCATGGAAAACGTCCCCCACCTGCCGGAGGAGGACCTGTACCTCGTGGCCAGTGACATCGGCCCCGCGCTGGTGGACAAGGTGAAGCGCGGGCCGGACAAGGGCTCGTGGCGCATCGACGAGGTGCGCTCGCCCGTCATCTTCATCGGGCGCTCGCGCCGCAACGAAGAGGGCGAGCTGCTCAGCGGCCAGATGTGGGTGGAGCTGGAGGTGACGTCCCAGACGGGCCGGCGCGACGCGGCCCCGGACAAGTTCCGCCGCCTCTACCTGGAGGTGGAGGAGTTCATCAAGAAGACCTTCCGCCGAGGCGACCCGAAGGACTTCTTCGTCGGCCCCAAGGCCGCGCGCCTCTTCAAGCAGGACGGCCTCGTGCTACGCGACTCCGCCTTCCGGGGCGGCACCGTGGTGCCGCACAAGTAGCCAGCTGCCTTCCGGGGCGGTGGGAGGCGCACGCTGCCGCCTCCCTGCCCCGGGCCGGCGCTAGCTTCCGGTGGCGACCGGGGTCGTGGCGCGGATCATCGGCGCCTCGGCCAGGAACTTCAGCTCCGGGTGCTTGTCCTCGGCGTGCTGGAGCGCCCAGTCGTCGCGGAAGAGCACCAGGGGCAGCCCGTCGCGGTCCTGCACCGTCTGCCGGTTGCCTTCCCAGTCGAACGAGCGCGGGTCGAAGTTCGCACCCACCACCCAGCGCGCGTGGCTGAAGGGCAGCCGGTCCAGCGCGATGCGCGCGCCGTACTCGTGCTCCAGTCGGTACTGCAGCACTTCGAACTGGAGCGCGCCCACCACGCCGACGATGGGGTCCTTCATGCCCATGCTCAGCTGCTGGAAGATCTGCACCGTGCCCTCTTCGGAGAGCTGCTCCAAGCCCTTCTCCATCTGCTTGCGGCGCAGCGGATCCTTGGAGCGCACCACGGCGAAGAACTCCGGGCTGAAGCGCGGCACGCCCTCGAAGGACACGTCCGTGGCGCCTTCGGCCAGCGTGTCACCGATGCGGTACTGGCCCGGGTCGAACAGGCCGATGACGTCCCCCGGCCACGCGTCCTCGATGGAGGTGCGCTCGGCGGCCATGAACTGGCTGGGCTTGGCGAGCCGCACCTCCTTGCCCAGGCGCGAGTGGAACGCGTTCATGCCCTTGACGTAGCGGCCGCTCACCACGCGCATGAACGCGATGCGGTCGCGGTGCGCGGGGTCCATGTTCGCCTGGATCTTGAAGACGAAGCCCGCGAACTTGGGGTTCGTCGGCTCGCGCTCGCCCGTCGTGGTGAGGCGCGCGGAGGGCGCGGGCGCCAGGTCCAGGAACGCGTCCAGGAAGGGCCGCACGCCGAAGTTCGTCATCGCGCTGCCGAAGAACATGGGCGTCAGTTGCCCGGAGTCCGACTTCTCGCGGGTGAACGCGTCACCGCCGATGTCGAGCAGCTCGATGTCCTCGTTGAGCTTCGCCAGCTCCGACTCGGAGAGGAAGTTGAGGATGTCCGGCGAGTCGATGGACACCGAGCGCTCAGCCACTTCAGACTCGCCGTGCGAGCCTTCGGCGGAGAACACGTGCACCACGCGCGCCTGCCGGTCGTAGACGCCCCGGAACTCCGGCCCCATGCCGATGGGCCAGTTCATCGGGTAGGAGCGGATGCCGAGCACCTGCTCCAGCTCGTTCATCAGCTCCAGCGGTTCGCGGCCGTAGCGGTCCAACTTGTTGACGAAGGTGAAGATGGGGATGCCGCGCATGCGGCAGACCTTGAAGAGCTTCTTGGTCTGCGGCTCGACGCCCTTGGCCGCGTCGATGAGCATCACCGCCGCGTCGGCGGCGGAGAGCGTGCGGTAGGTGTCCTCGGAGAAGTCCTGGTGGCCCGGGGTGTCCAGCAGGTTCACCGCGTGGTCGCGGTAGGTGAACTGGAGCACCGACGACGTGACGGAGATGCCGCGCTCCTTCTCCAGCTCCATCCAGTCACTGGTCGCGTGCCGCCGCGCCCGCTTGGCCTTGACGCTGCCGGCCAGGTGGATGGCGCCGCCGTAGAGCAGCAGCTTCTCCGTCAGGGTTGTCTTTCCCGCGTCGGGGTGGGAGATGATGGCGAAGGTACGTCGCCGTGCGACCTCCCGCTCTAGCTCGTTGGCCATGATCCGAGGCCAACTATCACGGGCGGTCTTTCCTTGCAGCTTGCAAGCAGCGCCTGGAGGTCCGGCCGGGCTCCGGCCCTTCGGGAGCCCCCCTCCCCGCCCCCTCCTGGAGCCAGGCCATGCAGCGCACCCTCCATGCCACCGGCACCCCCTGGGAGCCCCGCGTGGGCTACTCGCGGGCGGTGCGCGTGGGCCCCTTCGTCTCCGTCTCCGGCACCACCGCCACGGATGCCCAGGGGCAGCTCGTGGGTGAAGGGGACGCGTACCGGCAGGCGGCCCAGGCGCTCGCCAACATCCGCTCCGCGCTGGAGGCCGTGGGCGCCCGGATGGAGGACGTGGTGCGCACGCGCATGTACGTCACCGACATCTCCCGCTGGGAAGAGGTGGGACGCGCGCATGGGGACGTCTTCCGGGACATCCGCCCCGCCACGTCGATGGTGGAGGTGAAGGCCCTCATCGACCCGCGCATGTTGGTGGAGATTGAAGCGGACGCACTGGTGGCGTCCGCGCTGCCCTGAGGACCCAGCTCCGGGCCCATGCGACCTCAGAACTCCGCGCTGACGTCGGAGGGCACGTCATCCGGCGCGCCGGGGTTGCCGGGCTCGGGGGACAGGTCGTCGCCGGTGCCCTCGGGAGGCGTCACGTCGCCGCGCAGCTCCGGCCCCCGGCAGTCCTGGACGGTGCCCACGCGGCTGCCGGACACCTCCGTGCAGGACTCCACGCGGCCGCCGTCCGTGCACTGGAAGAGGACGCGGAACTGCTCCTGCTCCTGCGCGTCCCAGCACGCGCTGCCGACGTAGTAGGTGTTCGCCGCGATGTCGCCGCCCCAGGCGCGAAGGTCCGCGCGCCCGCCGAGCCCCGGGATGTGGCGCACGGAGGTGAGCACCTTCTCCTTCGCGGCGGTGGCGGTGCTGCCCAGGTTGTACGCGCCCAGCACGCGCACGCGGGTAACGCCGGTGGCCTGGAGCTTGTGGCCCACGAAGGCGCCGGTGACGGCCTCGTGCTGCTCGGTATTGGGCGTGAAGTTCGCCAGCCGGTACGCCAGCGACTTGCTGCCCTGGCCGAAGTGCGCGAACGACATCATCAACTTGCCCTGGCCCGCGAAGGACGGTGACACCGCCTTCAGGTTGTCCAGCGAGAGGACCAGCGTGCCCCGTCCGCGGTGCGCCTCGCCGTTGCGCTTGAGCGCGCCCGCGGCGACCAGCTTGTACGCGGTGTCGTCCGTGCTGCCCAACGGCCGGGCCTCCAGCTTCCACTGGTAGCGCTGGCCCACGCCCTTGCGCACGGTGAGCTTGTACGTCGCGTTGGCGCGGTCCTGCGGGCCGTACACGAGCACGTCGCCGGGCTGGGCATTGGCGGACTTCTTCACCAGGTCCGCGACGGGCACCAGCGCCTGCCGGAGCGCGTCGTTGAGGGCCTTCACCTCCATGCGGGCGCCCTCCAGCATCGCGGCACCTTCGCCATCGAGCGCGGCCTCCGTCTCCCGCAGGTCCTGCGCGATGAGCGCCGCGCCGTCCTGTTCCAGCGCGTCGGCGTTGAGCTCCAGCGAGGTGCCCTCGAAGTCCGGTAGGGACTCCAGCGCCTCTTGATCATCCACCCCGCCGCACGCCGTCGAAAGCACCAGGGCCGCACCCACCGCCAACGTCTTGTTCCAGCGCATCGTCATCTCCAGGTCGAAAGGTTCGCGTGACTGCCTGCTGTTCCTTCCAACCCGGCGGGCGTGCGGCGGTTGCGGGCGGGGAATTATTTCGCGCTCGGGGGGTGTGCGCCGGTGTCCTCCCGGGGGTGGCCGTCCTCCGTGGCAGCGCCTACCTTGCAGGTATCATGGGCGTCGAATGGAAGAACAACATCGACATCGCGGACGCGCTGGAGCGGGTCGCGGACCTGTTGGACACGCAGGACGCGATGCCCTACCGCGTGGGCGCGTACCGCAAGGCGGCGGCCACCATCGCGACGTGGCCGGACTCCGTCGCGCAGGTGCTGGCGGCTGGAGGCGAAGCGGGACTGAGGGAGCTGCCAGGGGTGGGCAAGAGCATCGCGGCGGCGGTCGCGGAGCTGGTGCGCACGGGGAGGATGGACCTCCTTGAGCGGCTGGAGGGGCAGACCTCTCCCGAGGGCCTGCTCGCCAGCGTGCCCGGCATCGGCCCGGAGCTGGCGAAGCGCATCCATGAAGCCTTGGACATCACCACGCTGGAGGCGCTGGAGCTGGCCGCGCATGACGGCCGGCTGGAGCGCGTGGAGGGCTTCGGGCCCCGGCGCGCGGAGCAGGTGCGCGAGCTGCTGGCGGCGCGGTTGGAGCGCAACCGGCGCGAGCGGGAGCAGGCGCGCTCACATGTCCACGAAGATGTGCCACGGCCTCCGGTGGGGCTGATGCTGAAGGTGGATGCGGACTACCGCCGGAGGGCAGCGGACGGGGAGCTGCGGCGCATCGCGCCCAAGCGCTTCAATCCCTCCGGTGAGGCCTGGCTGCCGGTGATGCGCGAGCGCGTGGACGGCTGGAACATGCGGGCCCTGTTCTCCAACACGGCGCTGGCGCACCGGCAGAAGACCACGCACGACTGGGTGGTCATCTACTACGAGCAGGACGACCTCCGGGGGCAGGGCACGGTGGTGACGGCCCACGGAGGCCCCATGGATGGACGGCGCGTCGTGAAGGGCCGCGAGGACGAATGCCGCGCGTACTACGCCCACGGTGAGGCGGAGCACGAAGCCCCGCACGCCGGCGCCTGAAACCGTGAGGGGCGGGCACCCCCGCCCCTCGTGGAGCGCGGCTCAGGGCGTGGGTGAATACACATCCGCGCCGACGCGCGCACCGCCACTGCCGCTGCCCCCCGCGACGAGCACCCGGCCGGAAGACAGCAGCGCCACGTCATGGTGCGTGTTGCGCGAGGACAACGTGCCCGCTGGCGTCCACGCATTGGTGGCGGCGTCGTAGACCTCCGCGGAGCGCAGCGCGCCGTCCGAACCCCAGCCGCCCGCCACCAGCACGCGGCTGCCATCGCCCAGCGGCACGGCGACGTGGCCGTAGCGCGCCGTCGCGAGGGGCGCCGTGAGCCTCCAGCTTCCGGTGGCCGGGTTGTACAGCTCCGCGGTGGCGGTGATGGTCGCGCCGTCGGAGGAGATGCCGCCCATCACCAGCACCTCGCCCGAGGACAGCGGCACCGCGGCATGGAACGAGCGCGAGTGGGCCATGGCGCCCGTGTAACTCCAGGTGCCGGAGGTCGGGTCGAACAGCTCCGCGCTCGCGAGGTTGGACCCCGAGCCCGTGCCCGACACGCCGCCCGTCACCAGCACCTTCCCCGAGCCCGCGAGCAGCGTCGCGGTGTGCCGGGCCCGGCGCGTGCCCAGGTCCGCCACCGGCGTCCACGTGCCAGTGTCGGGCGCGTACACCTCCGAGGCGGACAGCCACGTGGACGTATCCCGCTGCCCACCGGTGACGAGCACCCGACCATTGCCCAGCAGCGTGGCGGAGTGCAGGAAGCGCGCGGTGGTGAGGCTCGCGGTGTCCTGCCAGGAGTCCGTCGTCTCGTTGTACAGCGCGGCGCTGGCGAGCGCGCCCCCTCCCGCGGGGTAGCCGCCCGCGACCAGCACGGCGCCCGTGCCCAGCCGGGTGGCGGTGAGCTGCATGCGCGCGGCGGCGAGGTTCGCGGCCGGGCGCCACGGCAGGGAGGACGGCCGGTAGCGTTCAGCGGAGGCGTTGAGGACGCCCGCCTGGGCCACGCCGCCAAGGATGAGCACTTCCCCCGAGGGCACCAGCGTGGCGGTGTGGCTGATGCGGCGGGTGGCCATCCACGCCGTCCCACTCCAGGTGCCGGTGGACGGGTCGAAGAGCGAGGCGCGATCCAGGTAGGGCTGACCGCCATTGGAGCCGCCCGCGACCAGGACCTCTCCGGAGGTGAGGAGCGTGGCGGTGTGGAAGACCAGCAGCGACGGCAGGTCGCCCTTGGGCGTCCAGGTCCCGGTGGCCGGGTCGTACAGCTCCGTGGTGGCGGTGGCGAGGCTGCCCGCGAAGCCGCCCGTCACCAGCACCTGGCCGGACAGCAGCAGCGTCGCGGTATGGCCCGTGCGCTGGACGCCCAGCGGGGCGGCCGGCAGCCACGTCCCGGTCGCCGGCTCATAGAACTCCGCCGACGCGAGCACGGTGCCATTGGCGCTGTCGCGGCCACCGGCGACGAGCACCCGCCCGTTGGCCAACAGCGTCGCGGTATGGCCCACGCGGGGCGCGCTCATGCGGCCGGTGGTGGCCCAGGAGTTCGTCGTGGGGTCGTACAGGAGGGCGGTGGCCAGCGCGTTACCGGCACCGCTGTCCCCCCCGGCGACGAGCACCTTCCCATTGGGCAGCAGCGTCGCGGTGTGCTGGGAGCGGGGCAGGTCCAGACCGCCCGCGGCGGCCCAGGTGTTGGTGTCCGGGTCGAACACCTCCGAGCCCGCCGCGCCCAGGGAGGAAGCACCGCCGCCCACCACGAGCACGCGGCCGGAAGCGAGCAGTGTCGCGGTGTGGCGCTGTCGGCTGGTCGCCATCGCGCCCAGGGAGAACCAGCGGCCGGTGCGCGGATCATACAGCTCCACCGCGGGCGTGCTCCCGCCGGTGACGAGCACATAGCCATTGCGCAGCAGGGTGGCGGTGGGGTCCACGCGCACCGAGGCCATGGACCCGGCGGAGCTCCACGCCGACGTATCGAGCGCGGCGGAGCGGGTGACGAATGACTGCTCATCAGGAGAACAAGCCGAGGCGCACGCAAGCGCGAGCGCGGCCATCAGGCCGTTGAAACGGAGACGCATCATCTGAGGGGTGGTCCTTCACTGCACAACGAGGGGGACACGGCTTGAGGCCGTGGGGGGGCGGCCCCTTAACCCAATTCAAAGGAAGACACCATCGGTGAATCCCTGAAGTGGCCCCCCGTCGCGGAGTCGACGTTCGTGAACAGGAAAGCCGCCTTCAGCGTGTTCCCTGCCTCCCTGCACCACCCACAGTCCTTCCTGTCCGGTAGCGGTCCCGGTGTTACCTTCGGAGGAGGACCGTCGTCCGGATTCTGGGGAGCACCGTGGCACCGAAGAGTGACGAGATGCTGGAGCAGTTGCTGCGCATGGGCGAGGACTCGCTGACCGAGTTCAAGGGCGTCGTGAAGAAGAACTTCCAGTTCGACCTGGACGACATCGCGAAGGCCATTGCCTCGATGGCCAACACCAAGGGCGGCCTGCTGCTCATCGGCGTCGAGGACGACGGCACCGTCACCGGAACCGGGGACATGAAGCAGACCGACGTGCTCATGATGCAGGTGAGCCAGCTCTGCCAGGACCGTATCGAGCCGCCCCTCATCTGCACGACCCAGAAGCGGGAGCACCAGGGCCTGACCCTGCTCCAGGTGGAAATCCCCGCGTTCAGCCCAAGCCGTCCGCACCGGGCGGGGAAGGTCTATTACGTCCGGGATGGCAACCGCTCGCGCGAGGCAAAGCGTGAGGAGTTGGTCCGAATGCTCCAGTCCACGGACGCCCACTTCGATGAGCAGGAGGTGACCGGAGCCACCGTGGAGGACCTCGACACGGAGGCCGTTCGCGCGTTCTTCGCGAACGTGTCTCCGCGACAGGTCCCCGAGCAGAACATCGGCCCACACCTGACCGCGCTCAAATGCATGGAGCGAACGGGGGTGCCCACCGTGGCCGGCATCCTGATGTTCGGCAAGGAGCCTACGCGATGGCTGCTGGATGCGCGGATCTCCGCGGTTCGCGTCAAAGGCACGACGGTGTCGAGCACGTTCCTGGACCGGCAGGAGATGGAGGGGCGACTGCTCGACCAGATCGAACAGGCCAGTGCCTTCATCCAACGCAACATCGCGGCGCCCTCGCATGTCCAGGGCATGGTGCGCGTCGAGGACGGCTTGCCCGTGGAGGTCATCCGGGAGGCGGTCCTCAACGCGGTGACCCACCGCGACTACAAGCCTGCCTCCCAGATCCGCATCAGCATCTTCGATGACCGGATCGAACTCACGAACCCAGGGGACCTCCTGAACCACCTGACCCTGGAGAACATCCGCCAGGGGGGCATCAGCCAGAAGCGCAATCCCGTCCTGGCTTCACTCCTGGCCAAGGCTCAGCGACGGGAGAACCTGGGCTTCGGTGTTCCCGACATGGTGCAGGTGCTGCGCGACAGGGGATTCAAGGAGCCCACCCTCGAAGTCACGGCGGGCCACTTCAAGCTGGTGCTCTGGACGAAGCGAGCGGACGCATGAGCAACGACGGCACGGACACTCCAGAGGGCCCTGCCCCCGTGCTCGCGGTGCTCCGTGTGCGGGTGGACCTGACGCAGGACGAAGCAACGTCCATGGTCCTCAGGGCCCGCCTCTTCGCGGGCATCCAGTACATCTCTCAGCAGCTCACGGGCACCGATCCACTCCAACTGGATGGAAACAACTGGAGCCTGATGCTGAGAGGGGCGGACGGGCCAGAGCTTGCGAGGAAGTCCTTCGACGCGGCGAAGCTGCTGCGCGAGCGCATCCTCGTGGATTTGAGCCTCCCCTCACACATCGGGGTGCACGCGGCGGTCATCGGAAACGATGAGGCCCTGTTGGACCAGGCACTGAAACACTGCGAGCAACTCCAGGGACACGCGCCTGAGAACGCCATTGCCGTGTCCCCCGAGGTGTTCCGTGTCCTGGAAGGTGAAGTCCAGGAACAGCTCTCCCCTCCAGCCCCCCTGCATGGAGACACGTTGCCGGCGGCACTGTTTCCTCCGAAGGCATCCGCCCACGGGGAGCTGCTGCGGGAAGAACTGCTGCGAAACCTGACCAGCCCCTCTGTGAGAAGGCTTCACTACGTCGGCTTCCGGCTCCAGAAGAAGGAGCCTCCCAGCCTCGACATCTTCGACGTCTTCGTCATGCCGTCCGTCGAAGTCCGGAGGAGGTCCACGCCCTCCATCGAAGCCCTCGCCGGGCTTTCCTCGGACCTGTTGAGGCAGACAGGAATCGATTCGCCCCTGGGGCAACTGACAGGGTCCGTGCAGCAGGCGACGACGTATCTGGCGCCCCAACGCACCACGTTCCAAGAGGCCTTCCAACGCCATCCATCGCTGGTGATCCTGGGCGATCCCGGTTCCGGCAAGACCACGCTGATGCGCTGGCTCGCGGTGGTGGGCGCCGGCGGCCCGCTGGCCATGCATGCCGCCCTGGGAAGCACGGCACCCGCGCTGCCCCTGCTCATCAGTGTCGGGCATCTGGCCCAGATTCGCGCTGCGCTTGGGGGCGAGACATCCGTGGTCGAGGCACTCGCGCACCTCTTCCACCAGCGAGGCATTGCGTCGGACGAAGCCGGCTTGCGACGTTTCCTGGAGCGCAGCCTCGACCAGGGGGAGTGCCTGGTGCTCCTCGATGGACTCGACGAGGTCCGGAGTGAAGCACGCGCGGACCTCATGCGGTGGTTGGAGGACTTCGCGGCCCGCTACCCCCGAAACCGATTCATCGCCTCGGCACGGCAGGTCGGCTACGTGGGGCTGGCGCTTCCCGGCGCTGTGGAAGTCGAACTGGGGCCGTTCGAGGATGATCAGGTCCGCCGCTACGTCCACTCCTTCCACCGGGCCTATCGCCAGTGGGAAGAAGGCGTCCCGGATGACATCGCGGCGGACCAGGAGGCGGAGCGATTGCTGACGGCCCTCTTCGCCAATCAGCGCCTCCACGAGCTGTCGCGAAACCCCTTCATCCTCGCGTCGCTGGCCCTCATCCATCGCGCGGAGGGACAGCTTCCACGCCACCGCGTCCAGGCCTACGAGATCTTCGCGCGGACCCTGTGTGAGACCTGGGGACAGGCCCGCAGGCTTACCGCCAGCACGGGGGACGAAGCCCAGATCCGCTACGAGGAGGAGGCCGTCCCCGTTCTCGGTCGCCTTGCGTTGGAGATGCATCGGCAGTGGCCGAACGGCGTCGCGCCGGAGGACTTCGTCATCGCGACCCTGGCGACAGCGCTCAGGGAACGCGACGGCATTTCAGACGAAGAAGCCGAGCGTTCCGCACGGGAGTTCCTCCACCGTGCGGGAAAGGACGTGCAGATCCTCATGGAGCGAGGCCCCCAGCGGTGGGGCTTCCTGCACCTGACCTTCCAGGAGTTCTTCGCCGCTGTCGGCCTGCACGCCAGCGAGTCCTTCGTCGATGAGGCCATGGCCCACCTTTTCGACCCCCGCTGGCAGGAAATCCTCCGGTTGGGCGTGGGATACATGGCGCTCGTGCAGAAGCGACCTGAAGGTGCACGGCGGTTCATCCAGAAGGTCCTTGGCCACCAGGAAACCGGCGTCCGCAGGGTCCTCACGGAAACGCTCAAGAAGCAGGTGCCCCTGGCAGCTCTTCTGGCTTCCGAAGCAGGGGATGCCCTTCCTGTTTCGCTCCAGAACCAGATCGCGGAGGACTTCTGCCTCTGGCTCTGTTCGATGCCCCGGCTCATCGGAGGACCCATCCTTGAGGAAATCCGTCTCTCGGAGTTCGCGTCTCGATTTACTCCATACCTGGAGCGCATGACGCAGGGGGAAGAACTCTCCAGGCGTGCGAACGCCATTGAGTTCAGCGCCGAACTCAATCCGGACCAACTCCTCCAATTCATCAATCTCGCGCGTTCAGATGACGCAGCGAACGTAAAAGCTGTAGCAGTACATCTCTCAAGAAAGGTGCCTCGCGACCAGGCAATCGCAATACTGGAGGCCCTGCTCACGGACACGAGTTCCTTTGTTCAGCTTGGCGCTGCGATTGAGTTGATTGTGCAATACCCCGACCACCGCCGGAAAACGGTCGACATCATCCTGGCCCATGAAAACCTGGTGCTGGCATTCTTCGTCGTCGCGGCACTGTCGCGCATGGAAGGGGCGGGCGAACTGGCGGAAGAGATCATTCAGTCATGGGAAAAATCCAATGACCCTGATTCGCTCTCTTTCGCATCCCTGATACGAGAAATGCCAGCGACGTTCCCATCCTCGCAACCTCGAATGCACTCTCCGGGCGGCCTGCTGAAAATGCTGGATTCTCCCCAACAGGCGGTTCGGCAATCCGCGATGCTCGCGCTGAACAACTCCAAGACATTGGAAGCGCTCGGCCCACTGCGACAACTCACCCTTTCAAGCGACCCACTGGACTCTGAATCGGCAATGACTGCGATATGGAATATCGCGAACGCAACGGGCCTCCACTCACTCCCGCCCGACTCCCTTGAGAGCAAGAACCCATTGCTCGCGGATGAGGAGTAGCGGATGGACAGCAACCACACCCGCTGAATCGCCCAGATACCCCCAGCGGGCCAAAGGCCCTTCCAGGCGCGTTTGAACCCGCAGCCCTGAAGGTGTTGAGTCGGCGGCCATGCGAATGAAAGCCGCCCTTGTCGCAGCGCTGGGTGCCCTGCTGTCCGGCTGCGGCGCGCCCCAACCCGTCGTCCCGACCCACTACCGTTCCCACTCCGTCCAGGAGCAGGGGGACACGCGGGTCGGTGAGTACATCTCCTCCGAGTGGTCGCTTCAGACCGCGTCCTACTGGATTGAAGGACCCAACGGACTCGTCCTCATCGACACGCAGTTGCTGCCCTCGGCGCTGCGCAAGGAGCTGGCCTTCGCGAAGGAGCGCACGGGCAAGGAGGTCAAGCTGGCCATCGTCCTGCACCCCAACCCGGACCGCTTCAACGGCACGGCCCTGCTCAAGGAACTGGGCGTCCCGGTCATCACCTCTGACCAGGTGCGCGCGCTCATCCCCGCGGTCCACGCGAAGTGGGCGCCCACCCTCTTCGAGAAGTATTGGAACGGCCGCTACCCCCGGGAGCTGGTGCTCGCGGACGGCTTCGGTGACAGCACCCGGGAGCTGAGCGCGGCGGGCCTCACGCTGAAGGCCCACGTCCTGG
Source organism: Corallococcus praedator (assembly GCF_003612125.1). Lineage (GTDB taxonomy): Bacteria > Myxococcota > Myxococcia > Myxococcales > Myxococcaceae > Corallococcus > Corallococcus praedator. The sequence continues at coordinate 1,283 of NZ_RAWI01000174.1, read as the reverse complement.
GCACCGGGTGCAGTCCGGCCCATGTCGTCATCGAATGGGAGGGCCACCTGTTCACCGGCGACCTCGTGGCCCGCGCCACACACCCCTGGTTCGAGAATGGCCGGGTGGATGCGTGGCTCCAGCGCCTGGACGAGCTGCGCGCCCTGAAGCCGAAGTGGATCCACCCGGGGCGCGGGCTCCCCGGCGGACCGGAGCTGCTGGATGCACAGGCGGCCTACCTCCAGGCCGTGAGCGAGGAGGTCACGGCGGAGCGGAAGGCGGCCCACCCCAGCAGCGACCCCATCGCCACCGTCACGGACAAGGTGACCCGGCGCTTCCCCGATTATCGCCACCCATCCCTGCTGCCCGCCCTGGTGAAGGGGGAGTGGGCCCGGCAGGCGCCCCGTCCCACCGCCACGCCTTCGCCGTAGGAAGGGCTAGCTGCTCGCGGACGTGTAGTGGCGGATGGACAGCAACCACACCCGCCGCGCCACCCATGCGAAGACGACCGAGCCCGCCACCGCGCCCACGAGCCACGTCCACGGCAGCCGCCCCAGCATCGCGAGCGCGGGGAACGTGGTCATCAGGGCCAACGGGATGATGAAGGTGAACACCATCGCCAGCGCGCCCCGGAACACGGAGGACGGCCACCGGGCCGCGTCGAAGATGGACGTGAACAGGTACGTGAGGTTGTCCACCTTCACCACGAAGAACGCCGCGCTCACCACGAGGATCCACAGCGAATAGAGCAGCAGCACGCTGGTGCCCAGCAGCACCAGCGACGCCAGGAGGCCCGGCAACGACGGCCAGCGCCCCAGCGAGACGAACGCGTAGACGAACAACCCCACGCCGGACAGCACGTTCATCGCGCGCCACGGCAGGAAGCGCTGCGTGGACACCAGGAACTGCGCGTCCGCGGGCTTGAGCAACACGAAGTCCAGCGTGCCCTTGCGGATGTGCTCCACCACGCCCGTGAGGCTGGGGCTGATGGCGCCCTCCAACACCCCCTGGAGCAGCGTGAACCAGCCCACCACCAGCAGGGACTCGTGGAAGCTCCACCCCTCCAGGCTCGGCCGGTCGCCGAAGACGACGAACAGCGGCGCCAGCGCCGTGAACGTCCACGCCACCGACGTCAGCCCCTCCGCCAGGAAGTCCGCGCGGTATTGCAGCGCCAGCAGGCCCGAGGCCTTGAGCTGCACGCCCAGCAATCGCAGGTATCGCTCCACCCTCACGGCCCTATCCTCCGAACGCCGCGAAGCGCGCCAGGCCCCGCCGCCACACGAGCGTCGCCACCGCGCCCAGCC
>NZ_RAWI01000173.1 GCF_003612125.1 Corallococcus praedator | reverse complement strand
AGCTGACGGCGCCGGGGTACTGGACGGAGCAGATGCGCCAGCCGGTGCGCTTCACCGACGCGGTGGGTGCGCTGCTGGAAGAGGGCTGCGGGGTGTTGCTGGAGGTGGGGCCCGGCCAGGACCTCACCCCGCTGGTGCGTGCGAGCCTGGGGCAGGACCGCGACCGCGTGCGTGCGCTGGCCACGCTGCGCCGGGGTGGGACGACGACGGAGCAGCAGGGCTGGCTGCAGGGCGTGGGTGAACTCTGGACCGCGGGTGTCGCCGTGGACTGGAGCGCGTTCTACGCGCACGAGCAGCGTCTTCGGTTGCACCTGCCGACGTACGCGTTCCAGGAGAAGGACGTGTGGGTGCAGTCGCGGGCCCGCGCCCTGCCCTCTTCGTTCATGCCGCCGGGCGCGCCTGTGCGTGCACCGCAGAACGTGTCCGCGGCCAGCGTGACGGCGCCGGGCGCCGGTGTCGGCCCGATGGCCCCTGTGCCTCCCGGGACACATGGAACCGTGGCTGGGACAGCGCCGCAGTCGGGCGTGCCCGCGACGTACGGAGCGCAGGGCTCCATGCCGGCGCATCCTGCGTCCGGGGCACAGGGCGCAGTGCCTACCGCGTCCGCGACGCACGGAACACAAGCCTCCGTGCCTGCGCATCCCACGTCCGGATCCGTGGCTCCGCATACCGCGAGCTACGGAGCGCAGGACACCGCATCGTCGGCGTTCGGCACTCCCTCCGGTGAGGAGTCATCCTCCGCGTCCGCCCCCTTCGCGGGCCGCGCCCCGGCCACCCAGTCTGGCCAAGGCGCGCTGGCCCCCACGGGCCGAGTGGCCACGGTGACACTGTCTCCCACGGAGGCCCCGGCGCACGCCGGCCCGTCCTCTCCGAACCTCCCGACGGCCAGTGGCACGCACCCGTTCGGCGCCACGCCGCCGCCCGTGTCCGTGCCCAGCATCGCGCAGTCGCTCCATGAGGGCGCCTACCACCCGACGGGCGCGGCCTCCCATCCGGCGCCCGAAGCCGCGCACAGCTCCGCGCGTCCCCTGCTCCCGGGCCTCTCCGCGCACACGGCCTCCGAAGCCGTGGCCCCCGCCGCCGTCCCCGCGGGCCGTGAGGACGCTCCGCGAGGCGACGTCGAGGAACGCGTGGCCGCGCTGTGGCGCGAGCGCCTGGGCCTGGACTTCGTCGGCCGCGAGGAGAACTTCCTCGAGATCGGCGGCAACTCGCTAACGGCCGCCCAGCTCCTCAACCAGGTGCGTGACACGTTCGGCGTGCAATTGCCGCTGGCCGCCCTCTTCGAAGCCCCCACCGTCGCTGGCATCGCCCAGCGCCTGGAGCCCCTGCTGCGGCAGGCCCCCCAGGCCCAGGTGTCCGTGGAGCTTCCGCTGGTGCCGCTGCCTCGCACGCGAGAGCTGGCCCTGTCCTTCGTGCAGGAACGCGTCTGGCGTCTGGAGCAGCACCTTCCCGGCCTGTCCGCGTACAACATCCCGTTCGTCCTGCGGCTCGATGGCGTCGTGGAAGCCGAAATCCTGGAGCGCGGCATCCAGGAGATCGTCCACCGCCACGAAGCCCTGCGCACCACCTACGACGTGGTGGACGGCCGCCCCGTCCAGCGCTTCCACGCCCACGTCCGCATCCCGCTCACGCGCGTGGACCTCCGGGGTCCGCTGGAGACCCGCGAAGCCGAAGCGCTGCGCATCGCCCGCGAGGACGCCGCCGCGCCGTTCGATCTCGTCAATGGCCCGGTGATGCGCTCCACGCTCGTGCGCCTGGACACGCACGTGCACATGCTGGTGGTGAGCATCCACCACATCGTCTGCGACACGCTCTCCGTGGCCCTCTTCGTCCAGGAGCTGGGCCAGCTCTACGACGCTTTCATCCAGGGGCGTCCGTCTCCCCTGCCCCCGCTGCCGATCCAATACGCGGACTTCGGCCAGTGGCAGCGTCAGAGCATCGCGGAAGCGCGCCTCCCTGAGCAGGAGCAGTGGTGGCGTCAGCGGCTCGCCGGTATGCCCCGGCAGATCGACCTGCCCACCGACCGTCCCCGGACCGCGCACAGCCGCACGCTCAACTCCGCGCGCATGACGATGGAACTCCCGCCCGCGCTTGCCCGGGAGTTGTCGGCCTTCTCGCGGCGTGAAGGCTTCACGCCGTACATGACGGTGCTCGCGGCGTGGCAGACGCTGCTGCACCGCTACAGCGGCCAGACGGACCTCATCGTCGGCACGCCCATCGCGAACCGCACCCGGCCGGAGCTGTTCCCGCTCATCGGCTACGTGGCGCACTCGGCCGCGTTCCGCACGCGCTTCGTGGGCGAGCCGACCTTCCGCGACATGCTCGCGCAGATTCGCGAAGAGGTGAACGACGCCCAGGCCCGTCCGGACGTGCCCTTCGAGTACCTGGTGGAGGCACTGGTCCCCGGCAAGGACATCGGCAAGGGCCGCATGGCCGACTCGGTGTTCGTCTTCCACTCGGGTGTCAGCGCCGGCGCGATGACGCTGGAGCTCAAGGGCATGCGCGGCTCGCTGGTGGAGGTGCCCGGCACGCCCGTGCAGTGGGGCGCCACCCTGGCCGACCTGACGCTCGTGCTCTCCGAGTCGCCCGGCCGTCTCCACGGCGTGCTGGAGTACGCGACGGAGCTGTTCGACGCCGCGTTCGCCGAGCACTTCATGGCGCACTTCCAGGTGCTGCTGTCGGCGGCGCTCTCCAAGCCCGACACGCAGGTCTCCCGCCTGCCCTTGTCCACGGAGGCCGAGCGCCGCGCGTGGCCGACGCCCCGCACCGTGGCCGGCTTCACCTCCGTGCCCGCGCTCCTCGCGGATCGTCGCGCCCGTCAGGCCGACGCCATCGCCGTGTCTCGCGGTGATGCGCACTGGACCTGGGGCCAATTGGGCACCCAGGTGCGGACGCTGGCCGAACGGCTGCGGTCGCTCGGGGTGAAGGACGGCGCGCCCGTGGCCGTGAGCCTGCGGCCCTCGCCGGAGAAGCTCATCGCGCTGTGGGCCGTACTGGAGGCCGGTGGAGCGGTGGTCACGCTGAGCCCCACCGACCTGGGCGAAGTGTCCCTCTATGCCCCCGAAGGCGCGCGCGTGCCGGTGCTCGTCACCTCGCGTGAACTCGTAGCCTCCGTGCGCGTGGAGGCCTCCCGCACGCTGTACGTCGAAGACGTCGCCACGCCCTCGGAGGCTTCCATCCCGGAGGTGCCAGGTCGCGATGGGGCCGACACCCTGGCGTGGCTGCTGCCCATGGGCGCGGGCCAACCCGCATGGGCGCTGGGCCACCTGGAGCTGTCGGAGTTCTTCGTCGCACTGGACGCACGGCTGTCCCCCACCGACGGTGGCGCGTGGCTGTCCGCGGGCGAGGCCGCCGCGGACCGTCCGGACCTGGAAGCGCTGTGGGCGCTCTCACGCGGGCTGCGCGTGGTGTTCCCCTCGGAGCAGGTGACGGCGCGACTGGTGAACCTGGGCGGCGCCGGACGCCGCGCCAAGGCGATGGACCTGAGCCTCATCTACTTCGCCAACGACGAGGACACCCTCACCGGCCCGAAGTACGAGCTGCTCATCGAAGGCTCGAAGTTCGCGGACGCGAACGGCTTCTCCGCCGTGTGGACGCCGGAGCGGCACTTCGCCTCCTTCGGTGGCCTCTACCCGCAGCCGGCCGTGGTGGCCGCGGGCGTCGCCACCGTCACGAAGAACCTGCGCCTGCGCTCGGGCAGCGTGGTGCTGCCGCTGCATGACCCGCTGCTCATCGCGGAGCAGTGGAGCGTGGTGGACAACCTGTCGCAGGGCCGCGTGGGCATGTCGGTGGCGACGGGCTGGCACGTGCACGACTTCACCTTCGCGCCGGGCAATTACGAGGACCGGCGCAACATCCTGCTCAAGAACCTGAAGACGCTGCGGGCGCTGTGGCGCGGCGAGAAGGTGACGCGTCCGGCGGGCGCGGGCACGACGGTGGAGCTGTCGCTGCGTCCCAAGCCGGTGCAGAAGGAGCTGCCGGTGTGGCTCACCGCGACGGCGAACCCGGAGACGTTCCGGCTGGCGGGTGAGCTGGGCGCGGGCGTGCTGACGGGCCTGATGTCGCACTCGCTGGAGGAGATGAAGCCGAAGGTGGCCCTCTACCGCGAGGCGTGGCGCCGCAACGGCCACCCGGGCCGGGGCCACATCACGGTGATGCTGCACACGTACCTGGGCGACGACGAGGCGGAGGTGTTCCGCACGGTGCGCCAGCCGCTGCTGGGCTACTTCCGGGGCTCCACGGACATCGTCACGTCGCTGCTGGCGGCGCAGGGCTACCAGGGTGAAATCAACAAGCTGTCGCCCGACGACATCAACGCGCTGCTGGAGCACACCTTCGAGCACCACGCGAAGATGACGGGCCTGGTCGGCTCCATGGAGAGCGGCCTGAAGCGGCTGCGCGAGTTGCAGGTGTCGGACGTGGACGAGGTGGCGGCCCTCATCGACTTCGGCCTGGAGACGCCGGTGGTGCTGGAGGGCCTGCGGCGGCTGGCCCGGGTGCGCGAGCTGTTGGAGAGCGAAGCCGCCGCGCGCCAGGAGCAGGTGCTGGTGGAGAGCGGCCAGGGCGTGGAGAGCCTCCTCGCGCTGGCGAAGCAGTCCGGCGCGGTGCTGGTGCACACGTCGGCCCGGCTCGCGCGTTCGCTGACGGAGCTGCCCGGGGCGCGCGACTCCCTGGGCTCCGTGGGCGCGCTGGTGCTGGAGGACGCCTCGTCGGAGCTGGCCTCCGCACTGCACCGGACCGCCGGTGTGGAGGTGCTGTTGTCAGGTAGCGCCGTGGAGGGCGCGCTGCTGCCCCGTGCCCCGGGCGAGCGCGTCCCGTCCAGCCTCCAGACGTGGGTGCTGGATCCGACGGGACAGCCGGTGCCCGTGGGCGTGGTGGGTGAGCTGGCCCTCTCGGGCGCGGGTCTGCCCCGGGGCCTGTGGAGGGCCGAGGAAGAGGGGCACCGCCGGCTGGTGCCGCACCCGACGGAGGTCTCGTCGCGGCTGTATCGCACCGGCCGTCATGCCCGCATGCGCGCGGATGGACGCGTGGAGCCGGTGACGCTGCCCTCGCGCCTGCCCGCGCCTGTGGCGCGTCCCAAGGTGGAGGCCCCCCGCCCCGTGGCCCCGAGCGTGCCTGGCGCACCGCCGCCCATCCCGTTGGTGCCCCGGAATCAGCCGCTGCCTCTGTCCTTCGCGCAGCAGCGGCTCTGGTACATCCAGCAGTTGGAACCCCAGAGCGGCGCATACAACAACGCGACCACGTTCCGTCTGACGGGCGAGCTGGACGTCGCCGCGCTCCAGGCGGCACTGGACGAACTGGTGGCCCGGCACGAAGTGCTGCGCACCACGTACTCGCTGGAGGGTGAGACCGCGGTGCAGCTCATCCACCCGGCTCGCGGCCTGCCCCTGGCCCGGGTGGACGTCACCGGCGAGACGCCCGAGGCCCGCGAGGCGGAGCTGGTGCGCCTGTGCCAGGCCCACGCCGTCATCCCCTTCGATCTGGAGAAGCTCGTCATCCGCGCGCTGTTGTTGCGCGTGGAGCCGAAGATGCACGTGCTGGCGTTGGTGCTCCACCACGCGGTGTCCGACGCGTGGTGCACCATGGTGCTCGCGCGTGAGCTGACGGTGCTCTACGCGACGTACAGCGCGGGCATGAAGTCCTCGCCGCTGCCTCCGCTGCCCATCCAGTACGCGGACTACGCGGTGTGGCAGCGCGACTGGCTGGAAGGCGGCGTGATGGAGGCGCAGGTCTCCTGGTGGAACCAGCAACTGCTCGGGGCCCCCACGCTCGTCCTGCCCACGGACCGACCGCGCCCGGCGGCGCAGTCCTTCGCGGGCGCGCTGTACCGCTTCCAGTTCCCGGCCGACGTGGCGGAGCCACTGCTGGCCCTGGGCCGCAAGCAGGGCGCCACGACGTTCATGGTAATGATGGCGCTCTTCCAGACGCTGTTGTCGCGCTACTCGGGCCAGGACGACTTCGTGGTGGGCACGCCGCTCGCGGGCCGCACGCGCCCCGAGGTGGAGGGGCTGATTGGCTGCTTCGTGAACACGCTGGCCTTCCGCTCGCGGCTGGAGGGAGCGCCGTCGTTCACGGAGCTGCTGGGCCGGGTGCGGACCCAGGCGTTGGAGTCGTACGCTCGCCAGGACGCGCCGTTCGAGCGCATCCTGGACACGCTGGGCCTGCCGCGCGACCTGAGTCGCACGCCCCTGTTCCAGGTGGTCCTCAACGTCCTCAACACGCCGGATGCCAAGGCCCAGCTGCCGTCGCTGGAATTGACTCCGGTGGAGGTCTCCACGGGCACGTCCAAGTTCGACCTGGGCCTGGACGTCTGGGAGAACCGCGCGGGCCTCACCTGCCGCTTCGAGTACCCCACCGCGCTCTTCGACGAAGCGACCCTGGCACGGATGGCGGAGCACTTCGTGGAGCTCGCGCGTCAGGTCACCGCGAATCCGGAGGCGCCCCTCTCACGCCTGTCCCTGATGGGGGGGGCGGAGCGTCAGCGGGTGCTGGTGGAGTGGAACGCGACGGGCGGCGAGTACCCGCGCGAGGCGTGCATCCAGGACCTCTTCATGGCGCAGGCGGCGATGCGCCCGAACGCCGTGGCGCTGGAGTTCGGGGACACGCGCCTGACGTACGCGGAGCTGGACGCGCGCACGAACCAGTGGGCCCACCTGCTGCGCGAACAGGGCGTGGGGCCGGATGTGCTGGTGGCCGTGTGCCTGGAGCGCTCCATTGAGCTCATTGTCTCGCTGCTGGCCATCCTCAAGGCCGGAGGCGCGTACCTGCCGCTGGACGCGGCGTACCCGGCGCAGCGTCTGGCCGCGATGCTGGAGGATGCGCCGCCCAGGCTGCTGCTGACGACGCAGGAGGTGCGCGACAACCTGGCGGTGGATGACGCCCTGCCCTGCCTCTTCGTGGAGGAGCTGCGACTGGAAGGTCGGCCCACGTCACCCGTGCAGGCGGGGACGCAGGCACGCCATCTGGCGTACGTGGACTTCACGTCCGGAAGCACCGGGCGTCCCAAGGGCGTGGCGGTGGAGCACCGGGGCGTGCTGCGGCTCTTGCACAACGCGTCCTTCGTGGACCTGGGTCCGGACGTGGCGTTCCTGCACATCTCGCCCGTCTCGTTCGACGCATCGACGCTGGAGATCTGGGCTCCGCTGCTCTTCGGCGGGCGGCTCGTCGTCTTCCCGCCCAGCTCGCCGTCGGACCTGGAGCTGCTGGCGTCCACCCTCCAGCATCATCGCGTCACCACGATGTGGCTGACCGCGGGCCTCTTCGCGCAGGTGGTGGAGCTGAAGCCCGAAGCGCTCAAGGGGATGCGGCAGGTCCTCACCGGCGGCGACGTCGTGCCGGCGCACCATGTCCGCCGCGTGTTGGAGGACCTGGGCGTCAGCGTCAGCAACGGCTACGGCCCGACGGAGACGACGGTCTTCGCGTCCACGTACCGCCTGACAGACGCGGCCCAGGTGGGCACGTCCATTCCCATTGGCCGGCCCGTCAACGCGACGCAGCTCTACGTGATGGACCGACACGGGCAGCCGGTGCCCCCGGGCGTCGCTGGTGAACTCTTCATCGGCGGTGACGGTCTGGCACGCGGCTACCTGTCGCGTCCGGACCTGACCGCGGAGCGCTTCGTTCCGAACCCCTTCGCCGCGACGCAAGGAGAGCGCCTGTACCGCACCGGTGACCTGGCGCGTTGGCGGCCGGATGGCGTGGTGGAGTTCCTGGGCCGAGTGGACCACCAGGTGAAGGTGCGGGGCTTCCGCATCGAGCTGGCGGAGGTGGAGGCCGCGCTGCGGGCCCACGCCTACGTGCGTGAGGCCGTGGCGGTGGTGCGCGAGGACGTGCCCGGCGACAAGCGGCTCGTCGCCTACTTCGTCCCGAGCGAGGACCTGGACCTGGACCCGGCCGTGCTGCGCACGTTCCTCGAACAGCGGCTGCCGGACTACATGCTGCCGTCGGCGTTCGTGCCCCTCACGGCCCTGCCGCTGACGGCGAACGCGAAGCTGGACCGCAAGGCCCTGCCGGCCCCGGAGGGGCTGCGTGCCTCGCGGCGTGAGTACATCGAGCCCCGCACGGAGATGGAGCAGCGGCTGGCCGGGATCTGGACCCAGGTGCTGCGCGTCGAGCGCGTGAGCGTGGACGACAACTTCTTCGATCTGGGCGGCGACTCCATCATCAGCATCCAGGTCGTCGCGCGCGCGCGTCAGGCCGGCGTGCGGATCTCCGTGCGCGACCTCTTCCAGCACCCCACCCTGGGCGCGCTGGCGAACGTGGCGAAGCTCAGCGCGGGCAGCGTGGCGGAACAGGGCCCCGTGGTGGGCGAGGTGCCCCTCACGCCCATCCAGTTGGAGCTGCTGGAGGGCGATCCCGAACACGCTCACCACTTCAACATGCCGGTGCTGCTGCGGGCCCGTCAGCCGCTCCAGCCGGTGTTCCTGGAGCAGGCGCTCCAGTTGCTCATCTCCCACCACGACGCCCTGCGCCTGCGCTTCACCCGCGAGGGAACCTGCTGGCGCCAGCACAACGCCTCGCCCGAGGACGCCTCCTTCCAGTTGCTCCAGGTGGACCTCTCCGGACTTCCGCCAGAGGACCGTCCTCGCGCCATGGAGGAGCATGCGGAGCGCCTCCAGGCCCGCTTCGATCTGGCCCGGCCGCCCCTGGTCCGCGCAGCCCTCTTCCACTTCAGCCCTGGGCAGGAGCAGCGGCTGCTGCTCCTCATCCATCACCTCGTGGTGGATGCCGTCTCCTGGCGTGTGCTCGTCGAGGACCTGGAGACCGCGTACCTGCAACTGAGCGCGCGGCGCCCCGCCGTGCTTCCCGGCAAGACGACGTCCTTCTTGTCCTGGACGCGCCGGCTGGAGACCCACGCCCTCTCCGACGCCCTGCACGCCCAGACACCGCTGTGGCTGGACGAAGCACGCAAGGACGTGGCCCCGCTTCCCGTCGACTCCGCGGGTCCCAACACCCACGGTTCGCAGCGGGCGGTCTCCATCCAGTTGGACGCGGAGGAGACCCGGCTGCTGCTCCAGGAGACGTCGGCGGGCTGGCGGGCGCGCATCAACGACGTGCTGTTGACCGCGCTCGCGCTCGCGCTGCGCGAATGGACCGGCCAGTCGAGCGCGCTCATCGACGTGGAAGGCCATGGCCGGCAGGAGCTGTTCGCGGACGCAGACGTGTCACGCACCGTGGGCTGGTTCACGTCGATGGCGCCCGCGCTGCTGCGGCTGCCTCTGGGAGGCACGCCGGGCGACAGCCTGCGCGCGGTGCGCGACACGCTGAGCCAGTGGCCCGACCAGGGCATCGGCTTCGGGCTCTTGCGCTTCATGGGGCCCCCGGACCTCCGTCAGCGGATGGCCGCCTTCCCCCGGGCGCAGGTGGCGTTCAACTACCTGGGCCAACTGGACGGCGCGTCCGACGCCAGCACCCTCTTCTCCCTGGGAGATGACCCCGTCGGCACGTCGGTGGCACCCACGGCCCTCCGGACGCACGTGCTGGTCGTGAACGGCTCGGTGCGGGACGGGCGGCTGGGGATGTACTTCGGCTTCAGTCACCACCTGCACCACGCCTCCACCATCGAGACCCTGGCGCAGCGGTTCCTCACGGTCCTGCGCACGCTCATCGAACAGCGGCACTCCGAGGACTCGCGCCGGATGACGCCGGGCGACTTCCCCCTGGCGCGCCTCACCCAGCCCGCGCTGGACGGGCTGCTGGCCTCGCAGGGGCCCACCGTGGAGGACCTCTACCCGCTCTCCGCGCTCCAGCAGGGCCTGCTGTTCCACGTCCTCGCGACGCCGGAGTCCTCCTTCTATTTCGAGCAGCGCTCCTGGTCGATCCACTCGGCGGTGGACATCGGGTTGTTCCGCAAGACGTGGCAGGCGGCGGTGGACCGCAATCCCATCCTGCGCACCAGCTTCGTGTGGCGGGATCTGGGGGCCCCGCTCCAGGTGGTGCACTCGCACGCCGAGCTGCCGTTCGAGGAGCACGACTGGCGGCACCTGCCCCCGGAGGAGCAGCAGGCCGGGCTGACGCGGATGCTGGCCGCCGAACGCACGCGCGGCTTCGACGTGACGCGGGCCCCGTTGATGCGGATGGTGGGCGTGCGCCTGTCGGACACGCACTGGCGCTTCATCTGGAACCACCACCACCTGCTGCTGGACGGCTGGAGCTCCGGCCTGTTCTTCGAGGAGGTCTTCGCGCTCTACGACACCTTCCGGTCGGGAGCGACGCCCGCGCCCTCAACAAGGCCTCCGTTCCGGGACTACATCGCGTGGTTGCAGCAGACCGACATCGCTTCGGACGAGCGCTTCTGGCGCGCCCGGCTCTCCGGCCTGTCCGTCCCCACGCCCGTGCCCGCGGAGCAGCCCTCGACCGCACGGCCCGGCGATCCCGTCCGGATGCAGAGCGCGAAGCTGTTCCTGTCGTCGGAGGACACCACCGCGCTCCAGGCCTTCGCGCGCCAGCACCAGTTGACGCTCAACACCCTGGTGCAGGCCGCGTGGGCCCTGGTGCTCGCGCGCTATGCCGGCACGCAGGACGTCATCTTCGGCACCACGCTGGCGGGCCGTCCTCCGGAGCTTCCGGGCGCGGAGGCCATGCTGGGCATGCTCATCACCACGCTGCCGGTGCGCATCCAGCTCCCCGACGAGCAGGCGCCCGTGCTGCCCTGGCTCCAGTCTCTCCAGACGCAGCAGCGGGCCCTGGAACAGCACCAGCACACGCCGCTGGTCACCGCGGCGAGCTGGAGCGACATGCCGCGAGGCACGCCGCTCTTCAACACCCTGATGATCTTCGAGAACTTCCCCCTCGATGAGTCGGTGATGAAGCGCTCCACGGAGCTCGACATCCGCGACCTGCTCGTCGCGGAGACCAGCCACTACCCGCTCTCGGCCATGGTGGTGCCGGGCAACGAGCTGCTGTTCAACCTGGGCTACGACCCGTCGCGCTTCTCGAAGGACGCGGTGGATCGCGTGCTGGGTCACTGGACCCGGGCGCTGCTGTCGCTGACCCGGCCCTCGGCCCTGCTGTCCGACGTGTCCATGCTGTCGTCGGCGGAACGTCAACAGGTGCTGGTGGAGTGGAACACCCCCGCCCGGGGCTACCCGGACGTCCGCATCCACGACCTCTTCGAGCAGCAGGCCGACCTGCGCCCGGACGCCATCGCGCTGGAGTTCGCGGAGCAGCGGCTGAGCTACGCGCAGTTGGACGCGCGGGCCAACCAGCTTGCCCACCTGCTGCGCCAGCACGGCGTGGGCCCGGACTCGCTCGTCGCGCTCTGCCTGGAGCGCTCCGTCGAGCTGATCGTCTCCCTGCTCGCCATCCTCAAGGCGGGCGGCGCCTACGTGCCACTGGATGCCTCGTACCCGGTGCAGCGACTGTCCGCGATGTTGGAGGACGCGCCACCCCAGGTGCTCATCACCTCGCGCACGCTGCGCTCCACCCTGCCCGTCTCGCAGGAGGTCCCCTGCCTCCTGGTGGAGGAGTTGAGGCTGGAGGAGCAGCCCGCGTCCCGCCCCGTGACGGCCACGCTGCCGCGCCATCTGGCGTACGTGGACTTCACGTCCGGCAGCACCGGCCGCCCCAAGGGTGTGGCGGTGGAGCACCGCAACGTGCTGCGCCTGCTGCACGACGCGTCCTACGTGGACCTGGGGCCGGACACGGTGTTCCTGCTCATCTCGCCCATCTCGTTCGACGCGTCCACGCTGGAGGTGTGGGGTCCGCTGCTCTTCGGTGGGCGCCTCGTCGTCTTCCCGCCCAGCTCGCCTTCGGATCTGGAGCTGCTGGCGAGCACCGTCCACCGGCATCGCGTCAATACGCTGTTCCTGACCGCGGGCCTCTTCGCGCAGGTGGTGGAGCTGAAGCTGGACGCCCTGCGCGGGGTACGGCAGGTCATCACCGGAGGCGATGTCGTCCCGGCGCCCCAGGTTCGCCGGGTGCTGGAGACACTGGGCATTCCCGTCAGCGCCGGCTACGGCCCGACGGAGACGACGGTCTTCGCGTCCACGCACCGCATGACGGACGCGGCCCAGGTGGGCACGTCCATTCCCATTGGCCGTCCCCTCCGCGAGACGCAGCTCTACGTGCTGGATGCGAACGGCCAGCCCGTGCCGCCGGGCATCCCGGGCGAGCTGTTCATCGGCGGTGAGGGCCTGGCGCGAGGCTACCTGTCGCGTCCGGACCTGACCGCGGAGCGCTTCGTCCCGCACCCCTTCTCCGCGACGCAGGGCGAGCGCCTGTATCGCACGGGCGACCTGGCGCGCTGGAGGCCGGACGGCGTGGTGGAGTTCCTGGGCCGAGTGGACCACCAGGTGAAGGTGCGGGGCTTCCGCATCGAGCTGGCGGAAGTGGAAGCCGCGCTGCGGGCCCACGCGGCGGTGCGTGAGGCCGTGGCGGTGGTGCGCGAGGATGTGCCCGGGGACAAGAGGCTGGTCGCCTACGTGGCCCTGCACCAGGACGTCGAGCCGGCCGTGCTGCGCGCGTTCCTGGCGCAGCGGCTGCCGGAGTACATGCTGCCGTCGCTCCTTGTCCCCCTCGCGGCCCTTCCGCTGACGCCCAACGGCAAGGTGGACCGCAAGGCGCTGCCCGCGCCGGAAGTCTCGCAGCCCGCCGCGAGCACCTACGTGGCGCCCGAGACGCCGACGGAGATCGCCCTGGCCACGCTGTGGAGCGAGGTGCTGCGCATCCCCGCCGTGGGACGGCACGACAACTTCTTCGAGCTGGGTGGTCATTCGCTGCTGGCCACCCAGGTGGTGTCGCGCATCCGGTCCACCCTGGGCGTGGAGCTGCCGCTGGGAGACCTCTTCAGCGCGCCCACGGTGGCCACGCTGGCGGAGAAGCTGGGCCGTGCCAGTCGGACGCAGGCGCCCCCGCTGGTCCGCGCGGAGCGGACCACCGCGCCGCCGCTGTCGTTCGCCCAGCAGCGGCTCTGGTTCATCGATCAGCTGGAGCCGGGCACCACGCTCTACAACTTGCCGCTGCCGCTGCGTTTCACCGGCGCTCTGGATGAAGGCGCGCTGCGCAGGAGCCTGGACGCGTTGATGGCGCGGCACGAATCGCTGCGCACCACGTTCCGCGTGGATGCGGGTCAGCCCGTGCAGCACATCCACGCCGGGGCCACCGTGCCCTTCGAGTCCGTGGACCTGACGGATATCGCGGACGCAACGGAGCGCCAGGCCGAGGCGAAGCGGCGTGGCAGCGCGGAGTTCCACCGCCCGTTCAACCTGGAGCAGGGGCCGGTGATCCGCGCCCTGCTGCTCAAGTTGGACGCCCAGGAGCACGTGCTGGTGTTGCACCTGCACCACATCGTGTCCGACGGCTGGTCGTTGGGCGTGCTGGTGCGTGAGATGACGGCGCTCTACGAGGCCTTCCGTCAGGGGCATGCCCCTGCCCTGCCGTCGCTGCCGGTGCAGTACGCGGACTACGCCGTCTGGCAGCGCGGCTGGCTCCAGGGGGACGTGCTGGAGGCGCAGCTCGACTGGTGGAAGCAGCAGCTCGCGGGTGCGTCCCACGTGTTGGAGCTGCCCACCGACAAGCCGCGTCCGGCCGTCGCCTCCCGGCGCGGCGATGCGGTGAGCGTGCACCTGCCGCGCGTCCTCGCGGAGAAGGTGGAGGCCCTGGCCCAGCGTGAAGGCGCTACTCCCTTCATGGTGCTGCTGGCGGCCTTCCAGTCCGTGCTGCACCGGTACTCGGGGCAGGATGACGTGCTGGTGGGCTCTCCCATCGCGAACCGTGGCCACGCGGAGACGGAGGGCCTCATCGGCTTCTTCGTCAACACGCTGGTGCTGCGCGGAAGCTTCGGCGCGCGGCCTTCGTTCCGGCAGCTCGTCGCGCAGGTGCGCACCACAACGCTGGGCGCGTATGAGCACCAGGACATCCCGTTCGAGCGGTTGGTGGAATCACTCCAGACGACGCGCGACCTGTCTCGCACGCCGCTCTTCCAGGTGATGTTCGCGTTGCAGAACGCGCCCCTCCCAGAGCTGGTGCTGCCCGGCCTTTCCGTGAAGGGCGCCGACATCGGGGGCCGAGGCACGTCCCAGTTCGAGCTGAGCCTGGACCTCAACCGTGAGGCGGACGGCTTCGTCGGACACATCGACTACGCGACGGACCTGTTCGAGCGCTCCACCGTCGAGCGCCTGATGACGCACCTGCGGGTGTTGCTGGAGGCCGCGCTGGAGCGGCCGGATGCGCCGCTCGCGGACCTGTCCTTCGTGGGTCCCGAGGAGCGTCAGCGGCTGCTGGGCGACCTGAGTGGTTCCGCTGTGGACTTCGACAGTGAGGCCACGCTGCATGGCCGCATCGAACGGCAGGTGGCCCGCACGCCGAGCGCGGACGCGGTGGCGTTCGGGGACACGATGCTGTCCTTCCGGCAGCTCGATGCCCGCGCGAACCAGCTCGCCCGACACCTGCGCTCATTGGGCGTGGGTCCTGAAGTCACGGTGGGCCTGTGCCTGGAGCGGTCGGCCGATTCCATCGTCGCGCTGCTTGCCGTCCTCAAGGCTGACGGTGCCTTCGTGCCGATCGACCCGGCGGCCCCTGCCGCGCGTCGCTCCTTCATCCTAGGAGACAGCCGCGCATCCGTGCTGCTGACCACCCAGGCCCTGGCGGAGGCGTGGCGGCCCGATGTGGGCGCCGTCGTGTGCCTCGACGCTGAACAGAAGCCCTGGGCGGAGCTGTCATCGGAGACACCGGCCTCCAACGTAGGGCCGGAGAACCTGGCCTACGTGCTCTACACGTCGGGCTCCACAGGCACGCCCAAGGGGGTGGCGGTGCAGCACCGCTCCGTGCTCCACCTGCACCAGGCGATGGCGCGCGACATCTACGTGCAGCCGCAGCGCGGCCTGCGTGTCAGCGTGAATGCGCCGCTGTTCTTCGACGCGTCCATGGAGCAGGTCATCCAGCTCCTGGATGGGGATTGCCTGTGCCTCGTCCCCGACGAGACGCGCAAGGACCCGGAGGTGATGCTCTCGTGGCTGGAAGCGCAGCGCATCGACTCGCTGGACTGCACGCCGTCGCAGCTCAAGCTCCTGTTGGACGCGGGCCTGCTGGAGCGCGCCCACGTGCCGGCGCTGCTAATCGTCGGCGGGGAGGCGATGGACGAAGTGACGTGGCGGCGGCTGTCCACGACGAAGCGCACGCGCGCCTTCAACGTGTACGGACCCACCGAAACCACGGTCAACGCGACGGCCTGGGCCCTCCAGGACGCGGCGCAGTCGCTGCCCGTCATCGGCCGGCCGCTGGACAACGTGCGGGCGTACATCCTCGACGCGCAGCAGCGGCTGGTGCCCTTCGGCATGCAGGGCGAGCTGTGCCTCTCCGGTGAAGGACTCGCGCGCGGCTACCTGGGACGCCCGGACCTCACGGCGGCGCGCTTCGTTCCGAATCCGTTCAGCACCGAGCCCGGTGCACGCCTCTACCGCACGGGTGACAAGGCCCGCTGGCGCGAGGACGGGACGCTGGACTTCATGGGCCGCCTGGACTTCCAGGTGAAGCTGCGCGGCTACCGCATCGAGCTGGGGGAGATTGAAGCCACCCTGCGCTCGCACCCGGGCATCCGGGACGCCGTGGCCCTCGTCCGTGAGGACGTGGCCGGTGATGCGCGCCTCGTGGCCTACGTCGTGCCGGAGGTGGACACCTCGACGCTGCGCGAACACCTGCGCAAGCACCTGCCCGAGTACATGGTCCCGGCCACCGTCATGGCGCTGCCTGCCCTGCCGCTGACGTCCAACGGCAAGGTGGACCGCAAGACCCTGCCCGCGCCGGAAGCCTCGCAGGTCGGCTCACGCAACTACGCAGCGCCCGAGACGCCGACGGAAGTCGCCCTGGCCGCGCTGTGGAGTGAAGTGCTGCGCATCCCCACCGTGGGACGCCATGACAACTTCTTCGAACTGGGTGGTCACTCGCTGCTGGCCACGCAGGTGGTGTCGCGCATCCGGTCCACGCTGGGCGTGGAGTTGCCGCTGGGAGACCTCTTCAGTGCTCCCACCGTGGCGGGGTTGGCCAGGCGGCTGGCTCACGCTGCTCGCTCCAGGACTCCGGCCCTCACCCGTGCGGATCGGACGTCCGCGCCGCCGCTGTCATTCGCGCAGCAGCGGCTCTGGTTCATCGATCAGTTGGAGCCGGGCACCACGCTCTACAACATGCCGCTGCCGTTGCGACTCACCGGAGTGGTGGACGAAGGCGCTTTGCGCAAGAGCCTGGATGCGCTGATGGCGCGGCACGAATCGCTGCGCACCACGTTCCGAGTGGAAGCGGGTCAGCCCGTGCAGCACATCCACGCCGGGGCCACCGTGCCCTTCGAGTCCGTGGACCTCACGGACATCGCGGACGCGACGGAGCGCCAGGCTGAAGCAGAGCGGCGTGGCAGCGTGGAATTCCACCGCCCGTTCAACCTGGAGCAGGGGCCGGTGATCCGCGCCCTGCTGCTCAAGTTGGACGCCCAGGAGCACGTGTTGATGCTGCACGTGCACCACATCGTGTCCGACGGCTGGTCGTTGGGCGTGCTGGTGCGTGAGATGACGGCCCTCTACGAGGCCTTCCGTCAGGGGCATGCCCCTGCTCTGCCGGAGCTGCCGGTGCAGTACGCCGACTTCTCCGTGTGGCAGCGCGGCTGGCTCCAGGGAGAGGTGCTGGAGGCGCAGCTCGGCTGGTGGAAGCAGCAGCTCGCGGGTGCGTCCCACGTGTTGGAGCTGCCCACCGACAAGCCGCGTCCGGCCGTCGCCTCCCGGCGCGGCGATGCGGTGACCGTGCACCTGCCGCGCGCGCTGTCCGAGCAGGTGGAGGCCCTGGCCCAGCGTGAAGGTGCCACGCCCTTCATGGTGCTGCTGGCGGCCTTCCAGTCCGTGCTGCACCGGTACTCGGGGCAGGATGACGTGCTGGTGGGCTCTCCCATCGCGAACCGTGGCCACGCGGAGACGGAGGGCCTCATCGGCTTCTTCGTCAACACGCTGGTGCTGCGCGGAAGCTTCGGCGCGCGGCCTTCGTTCCGGCAGATTGTTGCCCAGGTGCGCACCACGACGCTGGGCGCGTATGAGCACCAGGACATCCCGTTCGAGCGGCTGGTGGAGTCACTCCAGACGACGCGCGATCTGTCTCGCACACCCCTGTTCCAGGTGATGTTCTCGTTGCAGAACGCGCCCCTTCCGGAGCTGGTGCTGCCCGGCCTGTCCGTGAAGGCCGCCGACATCGGGGCACGTGGCACTTCGCAGTTCGAACTGAGCCTGGACCTCCGCCGTGTGGCGGACGGTTTCGTTGGACTCATCGACTACGCGACGGACCTGTTCGAGCGCTCCACCGTCGAGCGCCTGATGACTCACCTGCGGGTGCTGCTGGAGGCCGCGCTGGAGCGCCCCGACGCGCCGCTCGCGGACCTGTCCTTCGTGGGTCCCGAGGAGCGTCAGCGACTGCTGGGCGACCTGAGTGGCACCGTCGCGGACTTCGACCGTGGGGCCACGCTGCATGGGCGCATCGAAGCGCAGGTGGCCCGCACGCCGAATGCGGACGCCGTGGAATTCGAAGGGACAACGCTGTCCTTCCGGCAGCTCGAAGCCCGCGCCAACCAGCTCGCCCGACACCTGCGCTCGCTGGGCGTGGGTCCTGAAGTCACGGTGGGCCTGTGCCTGGAGCGGTCGGCCGATTCCATCGTCGCGCTGCTCGCCGTCCTCAAGGCCGGCGGAGCGTTCGTGCCGCTCGACCCGGCGGCCCCCACCGCGCGTCGGTCCTTCATCCTGGGAGACAGCCGCGCATCCGTGCTGCTGACCACCCAGGCCCTGGCGGAGGCGTGGCGGCCCGACGTGGGCACCGTCGTGTGCCTCGACGCTGAACAGAAGCCCTGGGTGGGGCTGTCATCGGAGGCCCTGGCCTCCAACGTAGGGCCGGAGAACCTGGCCTACGTGCTCTACACGTCGGGCTCGACAGGTACGCCCAAGGGGGTGGCGGTGCAGCACCGCTCCGTGCTCCACCTGCATCAAGCGATGGCGCGCGATATCTACACGCAGCCGCGGCGCAGCCTGCGCGTCAGCGTGAACGCGCCGCTGTTCTTCGACGCGTCCATGGAGCAGGTCATCCAGCTCCTCGATGGGGATTGCCTGTGCCTCGTCCCCGACGAGACGCGCAAGGACCCGGAGGCGATGCTCTCGTGGCTGGAAGCGCAGCGCATCGACGCGCTGGATTGCACGCCGTCGCAGCTCAAGCTGCTGCTGGACGCAGGCCTGCTGGAGCGCGCCCACGTGCCGGCGCTGATCTTCGTCGGCGGGGAGGCGATGGATGAAGTGACGTGGCGGCGGCTGGCCACGACGAAGCGCACGCGCGCCTTCAACATGTACGGCCCCACCGAGAACACCGTCAACGCGACGGCCTGGGCCATCCAGGACGCGGCGCAGTCGCTGCCCGTCATCGGCCGGCCGCTGGACAATGTGCGGGCGTACATCCTCGACGCGCAGCAGCGGCTGGTGCCCTTCGGCACGCAGGGCGAGCTGTGCCTCTCCGGTGAAGGACTCGCGCGCGGCTACCTGGGCCGTCCGGACCTCACCGCGGAGCGCTTCGTTCCGAATCCGTTCAGTACGGAGCCCGGAGCGCGGCTGTACCGCACGGGTGACAAGGCCCGCTGGCGCGAGGATGGGACGCTGGACTTCATGGGCCGCCTGGACTTCCAGGTGAAGCTGCGCGGCTACCGCATCGAGCTGGGGGAAATCGAAGCCACCCTGCGCTCGCACCCGGGCATCCGGGACGCGGTGGCCCTCGTCCGTGAGGACATGCCCGGTGATGCGCGCCTCGTGGCCTACGTCGCACCAGAGGTAGAGACCGCGCCCCTGCGTGAGCACCTGCGCAAGCACCTGCCCGAGTACATGGTGCCGGCCGCCTTCGTCGCCC
>NZ_RAWI01000172.1 GCF_003612125.1 Corallococcus praedator | reverse complement strand
CCGCCGCTCCGATGACCCGTCCGACTCCGCCGGCCCCCGCCGCGCAGGTGAAGGGCGGCACGCTGGTGCTGGATGCGAAGGCGTTCCCGATGCTCACCTCCATGGGCCGCAACCTGAGCCAGGCGGCGCGCGAGGGGAAGCTGGACCCGGTGGTGGGCCGCGCGCGGGAGGTCGAGGAGGTCATCGACATCCTGGGCAAGCGCCGCACGAACAACCCGTGCCTGCTGGGCGAGCCCGGCGTGGGCAAGACGGCGGTGGTGGAGGGCGTGGCGCAGCGCCTGCTGGGCCTGAGGGGCACGCTGGCGGAGAAGATCCTCGTCGAGCTGGACATGGCCACGCTGGTCGCGGGCACGCAGCTGCGCGGCTCGTTCTCCGAGAAGCTCAACGCGCTGAAGGAGGAGGTGCGGCGGGCCGAGGGGCGCGTGGTGGTGTTCATCGACGAGATCCACACGCTGGTGGGCGCGGGCTCCACGGGCGAGGGCCCGCAGGACGCGGCCAACGAGCTGAAGACGGCGATGGCGCGCGGCGAGTTCCCCTGCATCGGCGCGACGACGCACGACGAGTACCGCAAGTTCATCGCGGCGGACCCGGCGCTGGAGCGGCGCTTCACGTCGGTGACGGTGAACGAGCCGTCGGTCCCGGAGACGGTGGAGATCCTCAAGGGCATCATCGGGCGGTACGAGGAGCACCACGCGCTGCGCTACCTGCCGGAGGCGCTGGAGGCGGCCGCGTCGTTGGCGAGCCGCTACGTGACGGACCGGTTCATGCCGGACAAGGCCATCAGCGTGGTGGACCTGGCAGGCAGCCGCTGCCACCGCGAGGGCAAGCACCGGGTGGACGCGGCGGACGTGGCGCGGGTGGTGGCGAAGCTGGCGGGGGTGCCGGAAGAGCGCCTGCTGATGAACGACTCGGCGCGCCTGCTGCGGCTGGAGGACGACCTGTCGCAGCGCGTGATTGGCCACGCCGAGGCGGTGGGCCGCATCGCGCGGGTCATCCGGCGCAACTACGCGGGCTTCGCGTCGCGCCGTCCCATGGGCAGCTTCCTCTTCCTGGGCCCCACGGGCGTGGGCAAGACGGAGATGGCGCGGGCGCTGGCGGAGGTGCTGTTCGGCAACCGGGACGCGCTGGTGCGCCTGGACATGAGCGAGATGTCCGAGTCCCACGGCGTGTCGCGCCTCATCGGGTCGCCCGCGGGCTACGTGGGCTTCGGTGAGGGCGGGCAGCTCACGGAGCCGGTGCGCCGCCGTCCGTCGTCGGTGGTGGTGCTGGATGAGATCGAGAAGGCGCACCGCGAGGTGCAGATGCTGCTGCTCCAGGTGCTGGAGGAGGGCCGGCTGACGGACGGCAAGGGCCGCCACATCGATTTCTCGAACACGGTCATCGTGATGACGACGAACCTGGGCGCGGATGCGTTCTCGCGCACGGGCCGGGCGGTGGGCTTCGGCGCGGCGGATGCGGCGGCGGGGAACGCGCTGGACCTGGCGTCGGACACGGCGCGCAAGGCGCTGCCCCCGGAGTTGTGGAACCGCATCGATGAGCGGCTGCCGTTCCGTCCGCTGGTGGAGCTGGAGGTGGCGAAGATCGCCACGCTCATCCTGGCGGAGAGCAGCAAGCGGCTCGCGATGGAGCGCGGCATCGTCTACACGGCGGGCGCGGACGTGGTGGGCCACCTGCTCAAGTCGGGCGGCTTCGATCCGCTGCTCGGCGCGCGGCCGATGCGTCAGGTGGTGCAGCGGCTGGTGGAAGGCCCGCTGGCGGAGCGCATCCTCTCCGGTGAGTTCGGAGCGGGAGACCGCGTGCGCGTGGCGGTGCAGGCCGGACAGCTCCTGTTCGCCCGGGATGCCGCCTGACGGCGAAACGGCGAGCCCGGCAGGGACGCGCGGGTGATGGGGCGGATGCGTCCGCTCCGGCTCGCGCGGGACGCTCCACCGTGAAGGCGAAGCGAGTCCCCGTGGTCATCGTCGGTGCCGGGCGGCTGGGTGGAGCCCTCGCACTGGCGCTCCAGGCGAAGCGGTGGCCCGTGCGTGTGTATTCGCGCGACGACGCGGGCCGCGAGCGCACCCGGGCCCTGGGCTTGAAGCCCGCGACCCCCGCGGACTTGAAGAAGGCCCGCGTCTGCGTGCTCTGCGTTCCGGACGCGGCCGTGCCCACCGTGTCACAGGCACTGTCGAAGGAATTGCCGCGCACGGTGGCACTGGTGCACACCGCGGGGGCACTGCCGCTCTCCGCGCTGACGACGCAGCCGGGCCGGACGGTGGGTTCGTTCCATCCACTCTGCGCCGTGTCCTCCGCGCGCGATTCACTGGCGGGCCATACGGCCGCCATCAGCACGCGCTCCCCTGCCCTTCGCGCGGTGCTCCAGCGCATGGCGGAGGACGTGGGCTTCGCGGTGTTCGACGTGCCGGAGGCACACCGGGCCGCCTACCACGCGGGCGCGGTGCTGAGCGCCGGTGGACTCGTGGCCCTGGCGGACGCGGCGGTGGGCGCGCTGGGCGCCGCGGGCATCGAACCCGAAGCCGCGCTCCAGGCCCTGCTGCCGTTGATGCGTTCCGCACTTCGAGGCGTGGAGGCGCGCGGACTCTCGGGAGGGCTCACGGGCCCCATCGTCCGGGGAGACGCGGGCGTCGTCGCGGCACACCTCGCGGCGCTGCCCGGGGACATCGCTCCGCTCTACGCGCAGCTCTCACGGCGGGCGCTGCGGCTGGCTTCGGACCGGCTGCGCCCGGAAGTCCGCACCGCGCTGGAAGACGTGCTCGCGAAGAAGTGAAGCAGCCCCGCTCCAGGTCCTGCACGGACCGGAGCGGTGGCACTTCATGGCGCGCGTTCTGGAGTTCCCCGGACGCGCGCCCCACCCCACCAACTACGTGAGGATGATGCGCGAGCCCTGGAGGGCGCGGCGCACGATGGCCAGGGCCTGCTCGGACGCGGCCTCGGCCTCGGTGAGGCGGCGCAGGCAGACGTCGCCGGACACCGTCACGGAGCGCTTCAGGTCCGCCAGCAGCGTGAGCGCCGCCTGGAGCATCTCCTTGCCCTGCGGGGACTCCGCGGCCGGCTGGCCCGCGGCCTTGGACACGTGCGCCGTGAAGCGCTGCACCGCGTCCATCGTCGCGTTCGGATCGTACTTGTCCAGCAGCGGCTTCAGCCGGTCCGGGTTGATCCGGATGAGGCGCAGCGCGCCGACCTTCTGGAAGGCCGGGTGCACCAGGCCAATCTCCGACATCTCGAACGCGCCCAGCAGGCCCTCGTCCGGCGCGCGGTGCGCGTGCGGCACCACGTCCACGAAGAGCGCCAGCGGATCCGCGCCCTGCTTGAACGCCGCCAGCTCATCCTCATCCAGCGGCGGGAAGCTCGCGGGCGTGCCGATGAAGAGCAGCGGCAACACCACGTCGTGCCAGAACTCCTCCGGCGCGGACCCCGTGCCACCCACCGTGGCCACCAGGTGCGTCATCAGCTCCGCGAGCCGGGGGGCGCGCTCGGCCTGATCCGCCAGCGTCTTGCCCACTTCCATCCGCTGCAGCGACGTGACGATCTGCCCCTCGAACTGCTGGCGCGCTTCCGGCGGCAGCGGCGGCTGGGTGCGGCCCAGCGCGTCACGCACGTCGCGCGCGAGCACGTCCGTCTTCGTCTCCAGCGTCTGCTTCGCCTTGGCCGAGTCCACCACGATGAACTGGAGGAAGCCCGGATCGAACAGGCGCTGGTAGTCCTGGGGCGCCAGCTGCTGCGGCTGCGCGCCCAGGGGCTGCGCGGGGTTCGCGCCAAAGCGCACCTGCCCCAGCGAACGGCGGATGTCGCTGGCCAGGTCGTCCAGGCGCGTCAACTTGCCCTGCGCCAGCGCGTCCATCACCGCCCCGAACGGGGACAGCATGATGATGGCCTGGGGGAAGCCCAGCGACGCACCCTCGGGGGAGTCGCGGTTGGGGAACCAGAAGGCCTGGTGCTCGGAGATGAGGCGAATCGCGAAGCCGCCCGCGAGGCCCAGCGCCGCCGCCTGGTGCTCCGGCCGGTTCGGGTCGAACTTGCCGCCCAGGAGCTGGATGACCGACTTCTCCACGTCCGCCCACGGCGCCTTCACCAGATCGACAGGCTTGCCGTCGGCCTTCTCCAGCGCCGCGGTGAGCTGGAGCTGCGCGTTGTGGACATGCTGCGGAACGGGGAGCGCCTGAGGCTCGGCGGGTTCGGACATGAGAGGGTTCCTGTGAGAGAAGCGACCGCGATCCCTTACCGTGAAAAACGCGTTCGTGGCCACGATTTGTGGCCGCTAGGATGCACGCCATGTCAGCTTCCAGCGGGTCTGCCCGCCAGCCCGCCCTTCTCGCCTGCCTTCTCCTGCTGACATCCGGGTGTGCTTTCGTCGCACCCCGCTTCCCGCAGAACGTCCAGGCGTCGTTCGCCCGGGACGACATGCACAAGCTGACCACGCGGTCGCTGGAGCTGTACTACCCGGCCCACCTGCGTCCCACGGCCCTGCGCGTCGCGGCCCGGATGGAGGGCTGCGTGGACCGCCTGCGCGCGGACGCGTGGAGCAAGGCCGAGCGCAAGCGGGTCCTCGTCTACCTGACGAGCGCGGACTTCAACAACGCCTACGTCCAGTCGGAGTTCGCCAGCACGCCGCAGCAGATGGTGCTGCCGCAGCACATGACGCTGGAGCAGTTCAACCTGTTGGGGCTGGGTGAGACGGACATTGGCGACGTGGCGTGTCACGAGTCCGTCCACTACGTGCAGATGCAGCAGGTGGGCGGCCTCTGGAACCTGCTCAACACCCTGAGCGGTGGCCTCTTCCAGCCCAACATCTTCACCGAGTCCTGGTTCCTGGAGGGCCTGGCCACCTACTACGAGGGACGGCTGGGCAAGGAAACAGGCCGCCCCTACAGCCCCGTGTGGCGCGGCTGGTGGGAGGGCGCGGTGCAGGCCCGGCGCGGGGAGCTCAACGCGGGCTACCTGTCCCCCGAAAATCGGGCGCTGGAGCCGTTCGGCGGCAACTACCTGAGCGGGATGCACTTCGTGGAGTACCTGGCCCGCACGTACGGCGAGAAGCGCCTGTGGAAGCTGGTGGAGGAACAGGGCAACTCCATCGTCCCGCCCATCGCCGTGACGCTGCGGTTCAAGCGCGTGTACGGCAAGGACATCGGCTCGCTGTTCAGCGAGTACGAGCAGAGCCTCCAGAAGAACCTCCAGGTGCGCGAGCGCCCCGCCACGCAGCAGGTGGTGGTCCAGGACGCGGGCTACTTCTCCCGGCTCGCCGCGAACCCGCGCGACGGCAGCACGGCGCTCCTGAGCGTGGGCCGTGAGCAGATCACCCACCTCACCGTGCGCGAGCGCGACGGCCGCGAGCGCTTCAGCCGGGCGCTGGTGCAATTGCTCCCGGGGCGCAGGTGGGTGCTGGCCAGCCCGTCGCTCGCCAGCGGCATGACCTTCAGCCGCGACGGCGCCTGGCTGTACATGGTCGGAGCGGACGTGGACGCGGTGGGCAGCTACACGGCGAAGCTGTGGCGCGTCGATGCGCGCACGGGCGACGTCGTGAGGCTGTGGGACGGACTGGAGGGCATGGGCGGAGACATCAGCGAGGACGGCAAAAGCTACGTGTTCGTGCAGGTGCGCGGCGACGCGGCGAACCTCGTGCGCCTGGACCTGGAGTCGGGTCGGCAGGAGCGGCTGACGGACTTCCAGGCGCATACGGCGCTGGGCCCGCCCGCGACGTCTCCGGAGGGACAGCGCCAGGTGTTCCCCATGTCCGGCAAGGAGGGTTGGGATCTGGTGCTGCGCGAACCGGACGGCTCCCTGCGCTGGCTCACGCGCGACGGGCTCTTCAACTATTCGCCCCGGTGGCTGGACGCGGATCACCTCGCCTTCCTGCGCGAGCACGAGGGCCGGCTCCAGGTCCACGTGATGACCGTCTCCACCCGGCGCATCGCCCGCGTCACCGACGCGCCCCACCTGACGATGGACGTGGCGCCCGAGGGGGAGGACTCGGTCGTCTTCATCAACCGCGACGGCACGAACCTCACCGTCGACCGCGCGCCCCTCACCCAGGCCCTGGCCGAGCTGCGCACGGCGTCCACGCCCGTGGCCGAGGCGAACACCGCGCCCGGCGACGCGAATGCAGCGTCCCCTTCGACCGTTTCCCCCACCCCGTCGGGACTCGCGGGCGCACCGAACGCGCCCCCTCCGCCGTCAGGCACCCCCACCTCGGAGGCGTCGGAAGGCTTCGCGGACTTCCCCGGCCAAGGCACGGAGGGTGCCCTTCCCACCTCACCGGAAGCAGTCGCGCAGGTGCCCGCCGAAACGTCCGTGGCACCGCCGCTGACGTCCGACCCCGACAGCGACCTGGATGGGCCGGTGGTGCCGCCAGCTGTCGTGGGCCGCGACGTGGACGTGCTGTCGGACCAGCCCTACTCCACGCTGGAGGGCTTCCTCGTCCCGAACTACCGGCTGCCGTACTTCTACACCGTGCCCAACGACATCGACGGGGAGGACCCGTACCTCGCGGTCGGTCTGGCGTTGGCGGGTCAGGACCGGCTGGGCTTCCACGCGTATTCGCTGCTGCTGACGTACGACACGAAGGTGGAGCAACCCGGCGTGACGTTCGCGTACGGCAACGCGCAGTTGTCGCCCATCTACCTCCAGGTCTCCGCGTCGCGCATCCGCGAAACCAACCGCACCGACCTGCAGGCCACGGCGTTCGCGTCGCGCACGTTCTGGACGACGCCGGTGCAGTTCGGCGTGCTCGCGTTGGATCGCCGCTTCGACGCCACCGACCGCCGTCCCCAGCTCATCACGCGCCTCATCGGGCCGGAGGTCGCCGCGTCCTACTTCGCGGGCGAGGGCACGTCCTACGGCGGCACGCAGCGTGGCCTGGGGCTGTCGCTCAGCGGTGCTGTCTACCCCAAGGCCTTCGCGCGCGACTCCACAGTGGGCGACGTGCGCCTGGGCGTGGAGGGCTTCACGGGCGGCCTGCCCTTCACCGGCAAGGACAACTTCCAGCTCTCCGCCGTGGGCCGCTACCTGCCCGGCGCGCCCGACGGGCTGCTGGAGGTGGGTGGCATCCTCCCGGGCCAGGCCTTCTTCACCAGCCGCGACAGCACGGATGAAGGCTCGCTGCCCCTCCAGCTCCAGCCAGGCCTCGCGTTCACCGAGTACCTGCGCGGCTACGAGGACCACACCTTCAGCGCGCGCAACGTGCTCATCGGCACCGCGCGGTACCGCTACCGCGTCATCGTCGACTACGGCTGGGCCTCCACGCTGTGGGTGCTGCCGTCCCTCTTCGTCAGCCAGTTCGAACTGGAGGGCTTCGGGACCCTGGCGCGCACGGACAACCGGAACAACCACGGGGCGGTGGGCGGCTCCGCCACGCTGCGGCTCAGCGTGGGGCAGGCCTACGCCATCTCGTTCTTCTACCAGTACGCGCGCCGCTTCAACGACGGCCTGGGCGACCTGCACCTCATCGGCGCGACCTTCTGAGAATCAGAAGCCGACAGTTCAATCAATCCAGGCCATTCAAATCAGCCTCAGCCACCATTTCTATTCACGTTCAGCACGCATCTTCACGCGCTCAACATCGCTGCAAAATTTCTCCGCCTCGCTGCAAGTACGCCGAACATCGTTCAGCCTAGTTATAATTTTCTTTGCAAAACCAGCATATACTGGCGTCGATTTGAGTGGTCGCCCACTACTAGCCGCCTCAAGTTTGCCCTTTGCCAACAGATACTTCGCAGGATTTATGATCTCCTGCGGGTGAGCCTCGCGCGGATACAGCGCAGCGACAGCCCAGGCCTCAATCGCCATCGCAGGCAAAGCGATTACAAGCTCTACTGGCAACCTTCTCTTGGGCCAACCCAACCACCCTCGCACCTTGTCGCCAAGACGTTTGGCTTCATACGACGACAAGTCTTTAGGTGGGTTTTTTATCCCCGCAGCAATTGCAATATCAACATCCACAGCAACTACCAACAAATCAATGGGAGCGCCGATACCCGGATTCAAAACATACCCAAGATCGCTGGCATTCCTCTCACACCAAGCTCGAACTTCCGACCAACCCGCCGTCGCGGCAGCCGTCCTACGACCCAACTCATCGATCTCAGGCTGAAGTGGCAAGATCTCCTCAATATCCGGCCACAACTTCCGAACCATCGCCGCCAAAATTGGATAATCGCTAGACCCCTCACACACAATAGCAGCCACCCTAGATTGGCCGGACACGAGGCATCCCCCCAAGGCGACCACCAACCCACAGGCGGCTTATGGCATCGTCACCATGTTTCTTCTTCAACGAAAATATATCCTGGACCTCAATACGACTAATCTTTGTATGACCCTTTTGATCGCGCTGAACCGAAAACAACCGAACTCGCGAGTCATCAAGAGGGAGACCATCTAGCACCAGTGGATTGTGCGTAGTTAAAAAAGCCTGCCGCTCAGACAGCAGAACAAACTCAGTAAAAGACTTCGCCAAATCACGAGCAGCCGCCGGATTCAATGCCTGATCAAAATTATCAAGCGCAAAACACCTTGGCGACTGCGGATGCATCGCCAATACGAGCGCAAAAAGAATATAAAGAGCGCCCTCGCTGGCATCATATCCGGACAAGGTATCCCCCCCGTCCCTCATGTACCTATCATTAAACGAAACAACCTCACGCATCGTCGGAACGCTTGGCGATATAAATGCCCGCGAAGGCTCCGCAACCCTGAAATCCTTGGCCCAATCAATAAACTGGAGAGCCGCTTGTTTAATTTTGTAGAACTTCTTTTTCCCACCAACGCCCAATAGCGTCGACAACGCCTCCGGCAACTGCCCTCCATATAGCCCTACAGGACTTCGCGGCGCACTATCTGGGGCAATACCCCTCAGAACTGGCGTCACCGGGGCAAAAATCGCATAGTCGTCGAGCGTCTGAAGAAAATCCCGCACGGCCTTTGGCGTTGCTTGATTGGCTCGAGCCACTGCCGCGACACTACCGTGAGTCTCCAGCCTCAATGACTTACCAACAAGCCGCGCACCATTTGGCCCACGAGAAGCAACACTCTTCTTCTCATCCCGCAATGTCTCATGACTGAAAGACCAATACGGCTTGGGAGGATTGCTTCTGTTTGAAATTGACGATTTATAGGCCGCTTTGGACTGAGCCTCAACCTCGATACTAATCCCCCCATGGTGCTTGCCCGGAAACGAACTGCGATAAAGCCTCGGCACTCCAGGTCGAACACCTCGACGAAGAAGCGCCTGATCATCGACCCGACCAGACGCAGCAGCCCCAATCAAGCCAATTGCCTCCAACAAATTGCTCTTGCCAGCACCATTGGCTCCGATAAAGACGTTTACAGATCCAAAATCAACCGTCACCTTCTCTAGCGACTTGAATCGTTCGACAGTAATCCGGGCAATATGATCACCCGGACCAACTTTCTTTTCTTTGCTGACAGCTTGTCGTTTCCTCACTTTACGAAACCTCCTCCAACGAAAGCATTGTCCTCAAGTTTCCCAACAATTCTCGGTCAGCACATCGTCATGCCAGTACTGGACGATTGAACGTACAATAGTCGACGGCTGCCGTCCCTCTTCGTCAGCCAGTTCGAACTGGAGGGCTTCGGGACCCTGGCGCGCACGGACAACCGGAACAACCACGGGGCGGTGGGCGGCTCCGCCACGCTGCGGCTCAGCGTGGGGCAGGCCTACGCCATCTCGTTCTTCTACCAGTACGCACGCCGCTTCAACGACGGCCTGGGCGACCTGCACCTCATCGGCGCGACGTTCTAGTTCACTCCGCCCGGACGCGCGGGATGGCCAGCCCGAACAGGCCCGCCTCGCGCGCCACCTTCAGCACCCCCGCCGGCACCAGCTCCGACGGCTCCATGCCGCGCGCCAGTTGCTCGCGAACCTGCGTGGAGGACACCTCCGCCAGGGGCGGCCCCACCGTGTTCGGCGCCGGATAGCCCGCGCGGTAGAGCACCAGCACGCGCGCCATCTGCTGGATGCGGTCGAAGTCCTTCCAGTGCGGCAGGTCCCTCAGGATGTCGCTGCCGATGATGAGCGAGAACTGGATGTCCGGGTGGCGCTCCACCAGGAACGCCAGCGTGTCCACCGTGCGACCGCCGCCGCCCACCTCGCGCTCCACCTGGCTCGTCTGGAGCCAACCGGAGGTCTCCTGACAGAGCGCGTCGCACATGCGCACGCGCTGCTCGAAGGACTCCAACTGCTTGCCGAACGGATGGTGGAACGAGGGCATCAACCAGACGGCATCCACGCCTTGCGTCGCGTGCACGTAGGTGGCCGCCATCAGGTGGCCCACGTGCGGCGGGTTGAACGAGCCTCCAAGCAGCGCGACCTTCACGGCGGGCCTCTTACTTGACGGTGAGCTTCGTCGAACGCGAGTCGACCTGGAGCACCTGCGGCGGCAGCACCAGGTGCCCATCCAGACGGAACGCGGAGAAGCTCAGGTTGCGCTCCGCCTTCTCCAACAGGCCGCACGTCTGTTCCGCCGCGCCCACCAGCCGGCCCGGCGTCACGAAGTAGCGCGGGCCAATCTGCACCACCTTCGGCTCCGGCTCCTTGCCGTGGATGAACACCAGCGCGTTGAGCAGATCGTCCCGCACCAGGTCGTTCTTGTCGTGCACCACGCAGCAGAGCGTGTCCCCCACCAGGTCCATGGCCTTGTTGGGCACGTTGGGGTCCCGGTACGCCAGCGACTCGCGCTCCGGCACGCGCACGAAGCGCTCCATCACCAGCCGCCGGTCGTCCTCCGACGCCACGTCCGCGGGCGCCGCGCCGTACGCGGGCGTGCGCGGCTTGCCCTCCTGGGGCGCCACCAGCCACTGCGTCACGTCCGCCAGGAAGTCGGAGTCGGAGTACTCGCGCCCGCCCCGGCTCTTCTGGCGGCGCCACAGCACCCACTCATCCAGGTCCGTGTAGCGCGCGCCGGTGAAGAGGAAGCGCCGGGCGCCCTTGGCCCGCAGCAGCTCATAGGCCGCGTCGAAGGCACCCAGGTCGCCATGCGTATCGGAGAGGACGCCAATCACGGGGAGGTCACCGCCCCACAGCGTACAGCAGGGCGGGCTCCCGGTGCTTCCGGAAGGCCTCCGTCTGGAGCGCGAAGCCCTCCAGCATCCGGTCCAGGCTCCACCCCTCCTCGATGCCACGACGCACCTGGTCGGTGCCGCACAAGAGGTCGAACGCGGGCACGTC
Organism: Corallococcus praedator; assembly: GCF_003612125.1. Taxonomy (GTDB): domain Bacteria; phylum Myxococcota; class Myxococcia; order Myxococcales; family Myxococcaceae; genus Corallococcus; species Corallococcus praedator. The sequence continues at coordinate 7,699 of NZ_RAWI01000172.1, read as the reverse complement.
CTCCACGAACTCGTACGCGTCCGCCCGCCAGTCGAAGTGCTGGGGACCGATGTCGTGCAGAGCCTGGAAGATGGCGATGCCCGTGCGCAGCGGCTGGAAGGCTTTCCGGTCCGTGACGTGGATGAACGCCCCGCTGCACGACTCGCCCTTGTACTTGTCGAACGTGGGGGTGAAGCCCACCGGCCGGAAGGCCACGCCCGGCAGGCGCTCCTGGTCCAGCCGCGCGAGCAGCGCGTCGGTGTCCACCCACGGCGCGCCGAACTGTTCGAACGGGCGGCAGGTGCCGCGCCCCTCGGACACGTTGGTGCCCTCACCCAGGCACATGCCCGGGTACACGAGCGCGGTGTCCGCGGTGGGCATGTTGGGCGACGGCGGCAGGAACGGCAGCCCCGTGTCGCTCCAGTGCATGTCGCGCGTCCAGCCCTCGCACTGCACCACCGTGAGGTCGCAGCCGAAGCCCTCCTGCGAGTTGAACAGCCGCGCCAGCTCCCCCGCCGTCATGCCGTGGCGGTTGGGCAGCGCGTACAGGCCCACGAAGGAGCGGAAGCGGTCCCCCACGAGGTTGCCTTCCAGCGTCACCCCGTCCAGCGGGTTGGGCCGGTCCAAGACGTAGAAGGGCACGCGCGCGTGGGCGGCGGCCTTCATGGCCAGCGCCATGGTGTAGACGTAGGTGTAGTAGCGGCTGCCCACGTCCTGGATGTCGAACACCAGCGCGTCCAGGCCCTTGAGCCACTCCGGCCGCGGCGACAGCGATTCGAAGGTGGAGCCATAGAGGCTGTACACGGGCACGCCGGTGCGCCGGTCGCGCGCCTCGTCCACGGCCACCATGTACTGGGCCTCGCCGCGGATGCCGTGCTCCGGGCCGAAGAGCGCCGCAAGCGTCACGCCCTCCGTGCCGGCCAGCAGGTCCGCCAGGTGGCGGAAGCGCGAGTCCACGCTGGTGGGGTTGACGATGGCGCCCACGCGCTTGCCCTTGAGCGCGGAGAAGCCCTGCGCGGCCCACACATCCAGTCCCGTCTTCACCTTCGTCACGGTCATCGCCTCGTCCCGTCGCACGCGCGTCGCGTGATCGCGGGAGGTCAGTTGGCGTCCAGGCGCTTGAGCGCGCCTTCAGCGGCCTTCTTCGAATCGCAGTTGGAGCGCAGGAAGCCCCCGGAGCGGCCGTCATCGTCCCCGCCATTCTCGGCCAGGCTCTCCAACGTGCTTCGCGCATCCTTGAGCTTCAGGTCCGCCGCCGCCCTCACCGCGGCGACGCGCGTCCAGCAGTTCTCATGCTCCAGCAGGTCGACGATGCGCGACACGGCGTCGTCACTGCCCTTCTTCGCCGCCTGGCCGTACTCGCCCAGAGCGCCCGACACGTCGCCCTGGGCCTCCGACAGACGGCCCGTCAGGAACAGGCGCCGGGCCGGATCCTTCTCCGCGTCGATGTACTTCTGCGCCTCGTTGGAGCGCCGGGTCTTCTCCATCCCCGCCGTGCCTTCCACCGCGTGGATGGCGCGCAGGGGTGCACCCCGGATCCACAGCAGCCCCACGACGCCCAGCAGCAGCACGCCCACCGCCGCCGCCACCATCAGCCACTTCCTGCGCTGCTCGGGCGCCATGCGCGCATGAGCTTCGAGCCCACGGGCCCAGAGGGCGCTGCCCGCCGAGTGCGCCTGACGTCCCAGCACCGTGGCCTTCTGGCCCACCACCACCGCGCCCACCGCCGCCCGCTGCCCCAGCACCACCGCGCCACCGGCCGCGCGCTGGCCCAGCACCACCGCGCCGCTCGCCGCCTTCTGGCCCAGCACCACCGCGCCGCCGGCCGCGCGCTGGCCCAACTGCGCCGCGCCCTGTCCGAATTGCGCCGCGCCCTCCGCCGCCCGCTGCCCCAGGGCGCTCAGGTCCATGCCCTCCTCGGACACGCGCGACAGGGCCAGGTTGCCGAACGGCGGCAGCGAGGACGCCTCCGCTTCCGACACCACCAGTCCCGGCGACGGCGCCTCCACCCGGTACGGCGCGCGCGGCACGCGGAAGACGCGGATCTTCCCGGGGATGCCCTTCAGCTCGAAGGAGCCCACCTCCTGCGACGGCACCTCCGCCTTGTTCATGGCCAGGTAGACGGCCTCCGTGAAGAAGACCTCATCCGCGTCGGTGATGCCCTCCACGCGGGCGGCGATGTTCACCGGCTCGCCGAAGATGTCATTGGCCTCCACCCGCACCTCGCCCACGTTGACGGCGACGCGCACGTGGAGCTGGTCATCCGCCGGGAGCAGGCGGTTGTGGTGCCAGAGCTGATCCTGGATGGCGATGCCACTCAGGACGGCCTGGGTGGGGGATTCGAAGGTGACGAGGAACGCGTCGCCAATGGTTTTGATGATGCGTCCACCGAACGCCTTGAACAGCGGCGCGAGCAACGCCTCATGCACCTGGAGCAACCGCTGATTCTCTTCCAGCGTCTGCCGACTGGTGCGTTCGGTGAAGCCCTTGATGTCGGTGAAGACGATGGCGAGGTTGGCGGTCTTCAAGGCGGGCGCAGTGTATGCAGCGCGTCGCGCGAAGCAATCGCCACGGCCAGGACCTCCAAAGAGCGACCGGCCGGATTGTCAGCGCTTCGATGGTTTGAGCACACGCATGGATCGCTTCTCCGGGGCCGTGAGCTGCGCCCTCACCTTCGCGGCGAGCTGGGGCCTGGCCGTCCGGTCGTAGAAGGCGGCCAGCGTGCGAAGGACGCCCGGGTTGGTCGGCTGGGCGTCCCGCGCGGCCAGGAACTCCCGCTCCGCGTCCAGCGCCCGCCCCTGCTTTTCCAGCACCGCCGCCAGTTGCAGGCGCACCTGCACCCACGCGGGCTTGGACTTGGACAGGGGCCGGTAGTGCAGCTCCGCCTTGAGCCAGTCCCCCACCTGGGCCCAGAGGCCCGCCAGCCGGAAGCGCGCGTCGTCATAGGACGGGCGCAGGCCCACCGCCTTCTCATAGGCGCGGATGGCGTCGAAGGGGGCGCTGCGCTCCTCCAGGAGTTGTCCCCGCAGGAAATGGACCCGGGGGTTGTCCGGGGCTTCCCCCAGGGCCGCGTCCAGGTGCGCCTGGGCCCGGTCCAGCTCCGGGGCGCTCCCTGCCTTGAGCAGCAGCCGCGCGGCCTCCAACCGGGGCAGCTCCCACCGGGGCTGGGACAGCACCAGCCGCTCCAGGGCGGCCAGGGCCCCCGCGTCGTTCCCGGCCGTCTCCAGGGCCAGGGCGTCCGCCAGCGGGTTGGGAGCCGCCGGGGCCACCTGGGCTGTCAGGACCGGGGAGGCCGGTGCGTCGGAGGCGCCCGTCAGCAACGCCGCCACGAGAACCCACATCATGCCCGGCAGATAGCAGAGCCAGGCGGGCCACCTCAACACTTCCCCTTGACGGACCCCCGGCCGCGCATGAAACCCATGACCGTGCAGATCTCCCAAAGAACGCTGGAAGACCTTGGTTTCTCCGAAGTGCTCCGTGCGCTGACGCAGCGCTGTCGAACGGAGCCAGGAAGGGAGCGGGTGCTTGCCCGCCCGTTCCACGACACCGAGGCGGAAGTCACCGAAGCGCTGGCCCTGGTGGAAGAGGCCCGCTTCCTGTCGCAGCAGCAGTTCTCCCTGCCCCTGGGCGGCGTGACGGATCTGCGCACCGCCGTGGGCCACGCGGAGAAGGGCGGCATCCTGGAGCCCCGCCAGCTCATCGACGCGGCCCAGCTGCTCTTCGCCTTCGCCAGGACGCGGGAGGCCCTGGACGAGCGCCGCGAGAAGGTCCCCCGGCTGGTGGAGATCTCCCGGCGCCTGCCCTTCCTGGAGGCGATGGCGCGCCGCCTGGACCAGTGTTTTGAACCGGACGGTGAGATCTCCGACCGCGCCAGTCCGGAGCTGAAGGAAGCCCGGGACCGGGCGCGCGGCCTGCACCGGCGCATCAAGACGCGGCTGGACGAATTGCTCCACGACGAGTCGTTCATCCCCAAGCTGCGGGAGAACTACTACACGCTGCGCAACGGGCGTTACGTGGTGCCGGTGGTGTCCAACTACCGCTCGGAGGTGGACGGCATCGTCCACAACGCCAGCCAGACGGGGCAGACGCTCTTCATGGAGCCGCAGGCGATGGTGGGCCTGGGCAACGACCTGGCCATCGCGCAGTCGGAGGTGTCGGAGGAGGAGCGCCGGGTGCTCCAGGAGCTGAGCCAGCTGGTGGGCCGTGAGTCCACGCGCATCCTGGAGGGCCTGGAGGCGGTGGCGGAGCTGGACGAGGTGGAGGCCATCGCCATCCTCTCCGCGGACCTGGACGCCACGACGCCCACCTTCGTGGACGTCACGGAGCTGCAGCTTCGCGGGCTGCGCCACCCGCGCCTCGTGCTCAAGGGCACGGAGGTGGTGTCCAACGACGTGGCGCTGACGGGTGGCGCGCGGGCGCTGGTGGTGTCCGGCCCCAACGCGGGCGGCAAGACGGTGACGCTGACGGGCGTGGGGCTGTGCGCGCTGATGCTGCGCGCGGGCCTGCCCGTGCCGGTGGCGGAAGGTTCGCGGATGCCGCTGTACCGCTCCGTGCACTCCACCGTGGGCGACGCGCAGGACCTGACGCAGGGCCTGTCCACGTTCAGCGCCCACGTCACCCTGCTGCGCGACATCCTGGCGGTGGTGGGCCAGGACTCGCTGGTGCTCATCGACGAGATCGCGGCGGACACGGATCCGCGCGAGGGCGCGGCCATCGCCATCGCGGTGCTGGAGGAGCTGCTGGGCAAGGGCGCGTATGCGCTCGTCACCACGCACCTGGAGGAGCTCAAGGCGCTGGCGCACATGGATCCGCGCTTCCTGAACGCGCGCGTGGGCTTCGACTCCAAGCGGATGGCGCCCACGTACCGCTTGCAGATGGGCGCGGCCGGCCAGTCGTCCGCCATCGACATGGCGGCGCGCGTGGGCCTGCCCTCGAACGTGTGCGAGCGCGCGCGGGAGCTGTCGCTCAACGCGGGCGGACCGCTCACCAAGGCACTGGCGGCGGCCGAGGATGAACGGCGCAAGCTCTACGAGGAGCTGGAGAAGGCACGCATCGCGGCGAAGGAGGCGGAGGCGCTGCGCGCGGACCTGGAGAAGCAGAAGGTCGCCTTCGAGCGCGAGCGCAAGGGCCGGATGATGCAGTTCAACGAGGACGTGCACTCGGCCAGCGAGCACGCCGCGCAGGAGGTGCGCGACCTCTTGACGAAGCTGCGCTCCGAGCAGAACGAGAAGGCGCTCTCCGAGGCGCGCATGCAGTTGCAGCAGCGCGCGGACGAGGCACTGAAGCGCGCGGCGGCGGCCAAGGCGGAGCTGTTCCAGGTGGAGGCGCCGGGCCCCGCGAACCTCAAGGTGGGCGCGTGGGTGCACCACTCCGGCCTGGGCCGGGACGTGGAGATCCTGGAGCTGACGGACGGGCAGGCGGTGGTGTCCGCGGGCGGCGCGCTGAAGATGCGCGTGCCGACGACGGAGCTGTCCGGCCCTCGCGGACGCAAGCCCCAGCAGACGAAGTTCCCGGAGCGCCAGAAGGGAGACGCGGCCCTCAAGCGCGCGGCCTCCGCGGCGCCCGCGCAGGTGGATGCCACGAACTTCCGCTGCGACGTGCGCGGCATGCGCGCCGACGACGCGCTGTCGGAGCTGGAGCGGTTCCTGGACCAGGGCCTGCGCCGGGGCGAGGAGGCCGCGTTGATCATCCACGGCCACGGCACCGGGGCCCTCAAGCAGACCATCCGCGACCACCTGGCCGCGTCGCCCTACATCCGCATGTTCCGCCCCGGAGAAGGCCATGAGGGCGGAGATGGCGTGACCGTGGTCGCACTGCGCGGCTGACGGACGTACCTCGGGGAGTCGGGGTCCACCGGGCCCCGCTCCCTGTCGTCAGTCCCGTCCACCCTACCCTCCGGGACGGCATTCGGAGTGTGACGGTGTGTTGGGTAGAGTACGAGCCATGTATCGGCTCTGCCTGCTGGGATGCGTGTTGTTGCTGGGCGCCTGTCGCGAGAAGGCCCCGGACGAGGGCGCGCTCCGCCTCACCGTGAAGTACAGCGCGTCCCATCCTCCGGCCTGCGTGCGCGTCGAAGTCCAGGATGCCCGGGGCCACAAGGAAGGGACGGACATCCCCAAGAGCCAGTTCCAGGAGCGCGACGAGCAGGAACTCCGGGTCGCGGTGCTCCGCAAGGCGGACTGGGAACAGGCGCTGAGCATCACGGTGTCCTCGTTCGACAAGGACGAAGCGGGCCGCTGTGCCGGCAACGAGGTGGAGCGGCGCGCCAGTGAGCAGCCCGTGCCCGTGCCGCCGAAGAAGTTCTCCCAGTGGACCCTCCAGCTCATGGCGGCGGACGCGGACGGCGACGGCCATCTCGCGGGGGCCACGTGGGACCGGCTCGCCGACTGCAACGACAACGACGCGGCCTACCACCCCGGCGCGAAGGAGACGTGCGGCGGCACGGTGGACTTCAACTGCAACACGCTGACGGGGTGTCAGGAGCCGGGCTGCCGCGCCGAGGCCTGTGATGACGGCAACGCCTGCACCCAGGGCGACCACTGCGAGGGGGAAGGCAAGGCAGCCAGCTGCGTGTCCGGCACCCCCACCCAGTGTCAGCAGCCGGGCAATGTCTGCGCCGCGCGCATGGCGTGCCAGCCCACCACCGGCCTGTGCGAACCGGGCGCACTGCCGCAGGGGACGGTTTGCGACGATGGAAACCCGTGCACGCTCGGGGATGCGTGCAGCGCCGGCGCCTGCGCGGGCACCGAGCGCCAGTGTGCCGCGGGCAGCGACATCTGCCGAGAGAGCGGAGGCACCTGCAACCGGGACACGGGGCGCTGTGACTACAAGCCCCTGCCGGACACGGCGACCTGTGATGACGCGCTGGCGTGCACCACGCCCGACCGCTGCGATGGGAACGGAGCCTGTGTCGGCACACCCACGGCGTGCGCGGCCCCGGCCCAGTGTCTGCGGATCGCGCAGGTCTGCACCACGGGCGCGGACTGCCGCTACGAAGCGGATCCCGCGAAGCTCAACACACCGTGCACCGCTTCGACGGGCGCGCCGGGCGTGTGCCTGCCGACCGGTGCGTGCAGTCCGTTCCCCTACCCGACCTCCAACTTCGATCCGAACACCATCGCCGCGGCGGACATCCAGGGGCTCAAGACCACCGGCAACGTGACCTTCAACTCCGACACCCTGACGTGGAACCCGGCCGGCACCGTGCAGAACTCCGCCCTGCTCAAGTACAAGATCCTCCCCCAGAGCACCGGCGTGACGGATGCGGTCCTGCTCCCCGTGGCGACCCTGGACCTGGGGGGCTCACTGACGCTCGTGGGCGCGCGCCCCGTCATCGTGGCCGTGTTCGGGGATGCCGTCGTGAATCAGCCCATCTTCGCCAATGGCACCACGACGGTGGCCGGAGCGGGCGCCCACCAGCAATGCGGCACCGCGACCGGAGCGAACGGGGAGTTCGCCAACCGGAAGGGCGGCGGCGGCGGTGGCGGTGGCAACGGCACCGCGGGCAAGAGCGGCGGTCGCGGCTACGACGATGGTGGACTCCCGGGCGCGGCCGGCCTCACCCGGGCCTCGGCCACGGTCCCCCTGGTCGGAGGCTGCCCGGGTGGCGAGGGAGGTGGCCTGGGCGTCGCGATTCCAGGCAAGGGCGGAGCGGGAGGCGGCGCCTTCCAGCTTTCGGTCGCGCGCACCCTGACCGTGTCGAAGCGGATCACCGCCAGTG
>NZ_RAWI01000171.1 GCF_003612125.1 Corallococcus praedator | reverse complement strand
TCCATGACCTGTGGCGGCAGCGACGCGGACGAGGAGCGGATGAAGCGCAAGCGGTGTGACTTCAGGCTCTCCGTGTTGCGGCGGGCGCGCTCCACCAGCGCCTGATGCATGGTGGGGACGGCGGTGTACCAGGTGGGGCGGGCCTCCTCGAACCAGGCGAAGAAGCGCAGGGCGTTGAAGCCCGGCGTGCACACCACGCGGCCCCCCGCGCCCAGGCTGGACAGCACCGCGGCCACGAGCCCGTGGATGTGGAACAGCGGCATGATGTTGAGGCAGGTGTCCTCGGGGCCCAAGCCCAGCAACGCGCCGATGTGCCGCGCGGAGGCAGTGAGGTTCGCGTGCGTCAGCGGGACCAGCTTCGGTCGCGCCGTCGTCCCCGACGTGTGCAGCACCAGCGCCACGTCCGATTCGTGGGCTTCCTCGGCGTGAGCGGCGGTGGCGGGGAAGGGATGTTCGCACTTCAGTGTGAAGTGTCCGGCGGGCTCGTCCGGGGTGGGGCTCAACTCGATGAGTGGGAGGTTGCGCTCCTTCGCCACCGCGCGGGCCGGGCTCTCCATTCCTTCGAGGATGAGGAGGGCCCGGGCCTGGAGGTCGTCCAGGTAGAAGGTGAACTCGTCCGCGCGGTAGGCGGGATTGAGGGGTGCGGTGGTGGCGGCGCTGGCGACGGCGATGAACGCGGCGGCCATCTCCGGCCCGTTGGGCAGCACCAGCGCGATGCGATCCCCAGCACCCAGTCCCCACGAATGCAGGCTGGCGCGGACCTGGGCGGTGAGCCCCCGCAGGGCGCCGTACGTCAGCCCTGGGCGTCCGGGGGCGCTGATCGCCACGTCCTCCGCGCGTCCTCGCGCGAGCAGTGCGGCCAGGGTGTTCGTTCGCTCCATGTCCGTGCGCCTCCCTGCTCCGGATAGGACCTGCGTCCTCGGGGTGCAACCGCTTCGTGTCTGCCTGCTCCCGTTTTCGGAAGGGGGCTCATAACCTGCGCCGTGGCGCGCTGGCTTCCCGTCGAGAGGCGGGGACGCGGACCGCCCCCCTGAAACCGGGGTGGGACGACCTGCTATATCGGCCCCGGGAGGCTTCACCATGTCGCGGAAAATCGCACTCATCACCGGCGCTTCGGCGGGACTCGGAGAGCAGTTCGCGGAGCGCTTCGCCCGGGATGGGCACGACGTCATCCTGGTGGCGCGCGGCGTGGCGAAGCTGGAAGCACTGGCCTCGCGGCTGGAGCTGGCGCACCGGGTGAAGGCTCACGTGATGCCGGCGGATCTGGGCCAGCCGGGGGCGCCCGAGCAGCTCTTCGCGCAGGTGCAGGCGCTGGGGCTCGCGGTGGAATTCCTCGTCAACAACGCGGGCTTCGGATCCTCCGGGCCGTTCCTCGAACAGGCGCTGGCCCGCGAGGCGGAGATGGTGGAGGTCAACTGCTCCGCGCTCCTGAAGCTGACGCACCTGTTCGCGCGGCCCATGAAGGAGCGGGGACACGGGCGCATCCTCAACATCGCGTCCACGGCGGGCTTCCAGCCAGGGCCGTACATGGCGACGTACTACGCGACGAAGGCCTTCGTGATGTCGTTCTCGGAAGCGCTCGCGTTCGAGCTGCAGGGCACGGGCGTGACGGTGACCTGTCACTGTCCAGGTGCCACGGCGACGGAGTTCGCCTCACGTGCGGGCAACACGGAATCGCGGCTGTTCAAGCGCCCGGGGGTGGCGACGTCCCAGGACGTGGTCGCGCATGCCTACACTGCGATGATGAAGGGCCGGGTGCTCTCCGTGCACGGCCTCCTCAACTGGATGGCGGCCTTCTCGCTCCGTTTCAGCCCTCGTGCCGCGGTGCGTTTCGTCACGGCGAAGCTGAACCAGCAGGCGTGAGGGCGCAGGACGGAGACGCTGGGCGTGGGCCAGGAGGAGGGTAGAGTGTCCAGCGTGTCACGCCCTTCCTGGCTCCTCCTCACTTCGTGCCTCGTGTCGCTGGCCACGTCCGCGCTCGCGCAGGACGGGACGGCTCCGGCCCCTCCTTCCTCGGCTGGGACGCAGGTGGACTCCGGTCCACCTGCCGGGCCTCCCGTGACACCCCCTCCGCCTCCTGGACTCGGGACGGGCCTGGTGGATGCTCCCTCGCCTGCTGCGCCTGGGACGGGACCGGTGCAACCCACCCCGGCATCCGTTCCCGAGGCGAGCCCCGCGGCTCCGGCCTCACCGGCGACTTCCCCGAAGGCTCCTGCCGAGGAGGCGAAGACCGCGCCGGCCATCGTGGCGGTGCTGCCGCTGGAGTCCAACGCGGCGGGGAAGGAAGCCGCGCCGGGCATCACCTCGCTCATCGCGAGCCGCCTCGCGGAGTCTTCGCGCCTGCGCGTGCTGTCCCAGCGCGACATCCAGACGATGCTCGACGCCGAGCGCCAGCGGCAGCTGCTGGGGGGCTCCACCTGTGAGGAGGATGACTGCCTCAAGGAGTTGTCCTCGGTCACGGGGGCCCGCTACATCCTCACGGGGCGGTTGGATCGCTTCGGGGGGCAGTACCTGCTCACCGCGAGCCTCGTGGACACGCGCGAGGGCCGCAGCCTCGCCCGGCCGCGCGCGGAGGCCTCCGACGATGATGCGCTGCTGCGCACCGCCGACGCCGTGTCCGACGAATTGCTGGCGGTGCTGTCATCGCTCGGGGCCCCTCTCAAGGGGCGTCCGTTGCTGGGCGGGGCGGTCGCGACCTCGCCGGGCGGTGGGCTCACGCTGGGGCTGCGCTTCAACAACAGCTTCATCGACAAGCTGTCCTCGTTGAACCCGGGCCTGGACCTGGAGGTGGGGTACTGGTTCCACCCGGAGTGGCAGGGCTTCCTCCAGGTGGGCTTCACGCTGGTGCGCACGAACGGCGACAGCGGCGAGGGCAAGCTCAACGTGCTGCCCAGCATCCTGGGCGCGCGGCACTACCACCGGCTGGACAAGTCCCTGCGGCCCTACTGGGGCTTCGGTCTGGGCGTGCAGTTGTCGTTCGGCGACTTCGGCATCTTCCAGAGCACGGGCCCGCTGCCGTCGGTCGTGGGCTTCGCCGGGTTGGAGTACCTGCTGGCGGGCCATGTCGGCTTCCAACTGGAACTGGGGACGAACATCGCGCAGGCCGTGCTGGGGCTCGCGCAGGATCGCGAAGGCGACGGCCTCAACCTCGACGTCAACGCTGGCATCGCGTACCACTTCTGAGTCTTCCGGAGCCTTGTCCATGTCCTCGCGTCTGCGTGCCCTGCCCCTCCTTGCGTTGCTGACCTCCGGTGCCTGCACCGAAACGCCGAAGCTCGATCCGAAGGACCAGGCGGAGGGGCTCTACATCCGGGGCAACTCCGAGTACCTCCAGGGCAACTTCGACGCCGCGCTCAAGTCCTTCGACGAGATGAAGGGCCTGATGCCGGCGGATCCGCGCCTGCCCGCCGCGAGGGGCGAGGTGCTGTTGTCGATGAGCCGGTTGGAGGAAGCGTCGAAGGAGTTCGAGGCCGCGCTGCGGTTGGAGCCCAAGCGCTCCACCAACTGGAGCCGGCTGGGTTTCATCCAGGCGCAGCTGGGCAAGGCGGACGAGGCCCGAAAGTCGCTGCAGAAGGCGCTGGAGCTGCATCCACGCGACTTCAACGCGCTGGAGCAGTTGGGCGAACTGGCGGAGGAGCGCGGCGACCATGACGACGCGGTGGCGCGGCTCACGCAGGCCGCGGAGGCCGCGCCGGACGCATCGAAGGCCGACCTGACGCTGCGCGCGGTGGAGATCCTGACGACGCAGGGGCGCCAGGAGGACGCGCTCGTGTTGCTGCGCAAGGCGACGGCGCAGGGGCTGAGTTCGCCGGAGCTGCTGACGGCGCTGGGAGACGCCGAGGTGCGCGCGGGCCGGCTGCCGGAAGCGGCCACGGCGTACCAGGAGGCCGCGAAGAAGTCGCCCAAGGATCCGACGCTGTGGGAGCTGGTGGGGGAGATCCAGCTCAAGCTCGGCAAGCGCGACGAGGCGCTGGCGGCCTACCGCGAGTCGTTGAAGGTGAAGGACCGCGCCATCGTCCACGTGGCGCTCGCGCGGGCGCATCTGGCGGCGGAGGACAAGGCGGCGGCGGAATGGGAGCTGCAGAAGGCGTTGGAGTCGGTGTCGGGTTCGGACGTGCGGGAGATGCAGGAGGTCGCGGGCCTGCTGACGACGCTGGGGCGCAAGCCCGACGCCCTGCGCATCCTGACGAGCCTGGGCTCGGAGCCGGGCCATGCGAAGGACGTGGAGTTGCAACTCGCCACGGCGCGGCTCGCTCGTGACTTGAAGGACACCGCCACGGTGCAGGCCGCATGTGCCCGGGTAGCGCTGGCTTCCACGGATGGTGGCGTGGCGAAGTGCCCGTAGGTGGGTGACAGCTTCGGGGGCCGCGTGACGCGTGGATGGCTTTGCGTGCTGCTGCCGTTCCTCTTGCTGGGCTGCGCGTCTGTCCGGGTCGTGAGTCTGGACACGGGCGCCGCGGCTCCCCTGGTCGTGACGCCCCGGGAGGAAGAAGCAGCTCCGCTGGAGGATGCGGAGCTTGACGATGACGAGTTCGAGGCGGCGGTCGCTTCGCTCGCCCGGGACGTGCGTCCGTTCGCGCATCCGCTGCGGGATGCCTGGTCGTTCTTCGAGGTTCCTGAACGCAGTGGGGTGTTCGGGTTCGAAGCGCGCACGCGGCGGATCGTCCCCTTGGGGGATGCGGAGACCCGCGAGCTGCACCTGTTGGATGATGCGTCGGCGGAGTTGACGCGCGCCTACGGCCGCTGGTGTGAGCGCAAGCAGCAGGGGCGGGATTGCCTGGCCCTGCTGGAGGAGGGACCGCTCCTGGGCAGCGATGGTCGATACGTCCTGGCGATGGCGCTCGCGATGTCTTCGGTGTGGGCGGAGACGGCGGAAGCCTTGCGGGGCATGGCGGATCCGCAAGCGGTGATGGCCACCGTGACCGCATCCATCACGATGTACCTGCTGCTGTGGTCATTGCCGGAGCCGGTGTCCAAGGGCGTGGCCGCGTTGATGACGGCCACGGCCATCGCCTACCTGGGCGTGGACACGGTGTGGCGGTTGTTGGACGGGTGGTTGACGCTGGTGAAGGTGGCGGACCGCGCGATGACGTTCGAGCAGTTGCGCGAAGCCGGTGAGGGGTACGGGAAGGTCCTGGGACAGAACGCCGCGCGGGTCTTCGTGATGCTGGCGACCGCCGCGCTGGGAAACACGGTGGGGCTTGCCACGAAGGCGTCCGCGTTGCCGGGCTCCGCGCAGGCTGCGCTCGCGGTGGAGGCCCAGGCGGGCTACGCGTACGCGGGCATCGGCGGTGTGCGGTCGGTGGCGATGACCCCGAATGGCTTCTCCATCGCGCTGGCGCCCAACGCGGTCGCCATGTCCACGCGGGGCGGGAGCCAGAAGCATCATCTGGCGACGATTCGCAACAGCACGTCAGCGTCGCGCGGGGGCCCGTGGACACCCCGGTTCCAGCGCATCTTCCGCAAGGCCGGGATGGAGTTGAAGGACCCGGAGAACATCGTCGAGGTTCCAGGACATCGCGGTCCCCATCCCCAGCGGTACCACCAACGCGTCTACGACCGATTGGAAGAAGCAACGCGCGGCTGTCGGAACGTCAATCAGTGCCGGGAGATGCTCGTCGCTGAACTCAGGAAGCTCGGCCAGGAAGCCTCGACGCAAGGCACTGGCCTCAACAAGCTGCTCACGCGAAGCGAGTGATTCCAGAGCAACCGATGCCACGGCGCTACTTTCGACTCCTCGATGATGTCTCCATCCCAGGGCGATGGGACCTGGGAACCCCTCAGGACGTGCAAGGCAATGAAGTGGATGACCCCTGGATGTTCAGGGAGGGGCGGACAGTCCATGTCGCAGAGCGCCTCCAGGTGCCTGTCGAGCATCCAGGAATACCTCTGGACTTCACGCTCGCGGGTTTCAGCACTCCGGTCGTCCGCGCACCTGTCGCCGCGGTCTTTTCAGCGCAGGCCGCTCAGGATGTTCAGTTCGTGCCCGTGGTAATCCCCGGGAATCCGGAGCCGTACTCCATCCTCGTCGCCAGCCGCCTCATCCGCTGCATTGATGACGCCGCATCTTCGGAGGTGATCCGCTGGACACCCGAGGATGGTCGGCCAGAGCGGGTGGGCCAATACCGCGATGTTGACGGAATGCGCATCGACCCAGGGCAGGTCGGGGATGCGCAGGTGTTCCGGACATGGGGCTGGTCCATCGCCCTCATTGTCTCCGAGGACCTGAAGCACGCGCTCGAACGCATCCATGCCACGGGCGTGCGCTTCACCGAGGTCTGACACCGCGCCCGGGCCCACGGAGCCCGGGCGGCATCCAGCAACGACCTCTACGTCCGACCGCCCTGGAGCTTGCGGTACACGCCCACGACCTGGCCCAGGATCATCGTGGAGCGGAAGTCCGTCCGGTTCACATAGATGGGCTGCATCGTCGCGTTCGCCGGCTGGAACCGGATGCGGTCCACCTCCGGGTAGTAGCGCTTCACCGTGGCCTCGTCCTCGATGAGCGCCACGACGATCTCCCCGGGCTGCGCCGACGGCGTCTTCTTCACGAACAGGTAGTCCCCGTCGTGGATGCCATCGTCGATCATCGACTGACCCTTCACCCGGAGCGCGAACACCTCACGGCCGTTCACCCCACCCAGCAGGAAGCTGTCGATCTTGACCGAGTCCTCCATGTTCTCCTGCGCGAGCGCCGGCAGACCCGCCGCCACCTTGCCCAGCAGCGGGATTTCAATCATCCCCGAGTCCCGGCTCTTCATCCCCAGGCCCAGCAGCAGCCGCGCCCGCTTGGTCGGCACCAGCGACCGGCTCTGCTGCTCGCCCCGGGTCAGGTAGCCCTTGCGCTCCAGGGCCTTCAGGTGGTCGTTCACCCCGTTGGTCGAGCGGATGTCCATGTGCTCCCCAATCTCCCGGATGGTCGGGGGGAAGCCTCGGTTCTCCGTCTCCTTCACGATGAAGGTCAGGATCTCGCGCTGGCGCTCCGTGAGTTCTTCCATGGCCGCACTCCTTCGCTCGCTTGCCCGTCTGCTTGAGCCGACCGGGCAACAGAATTTCAGTACCCCATGCTCCCTGAACATACGTGTAGAGTCAATCCGTTCAGTGCCCCCACCCATACCGTGTGTGCTGACGGAGGCCCGTCTTTCTCGCAACTTGAGGAGGCGCGTTGATCTCGGCGTACACTTGGCGCTGCCGTGTCCGACCTCCGCCACACGCTGCTCTTCGTCGACGACGAGGCTGACGTCCTCGACATCCTCAGCCGGATGTTCCAGCGGCGTTACCGCGTCCTCACGGCGCCTACCGGCCGCGCAGCCCTGGAAATCCTGCGCACCGAGTCCGTGGACGTCCTGGTCACCGACCAGCGCATGCCGGAGATGACGGGCATCGAGCTCGTCACCGCCGCGCGCGCCGAAGGTCTGGACGTCACCACGCTGCTGCTGACCGCCTACACCGACCCCCAGGACATCATCGCGGCCATCAACCAGGGGCAGGTGTACCGCTACGTCACCAAGCCCTGGGACGTGAACGACCTGCTCATCACCGTGAAGAACGCGGTGGAGTACTCGCAGCTCAAGAAGGACAAGGAGCGGCTGATCCGCCAGCTCCACCAGCGGGTGGAGGCCCTCTTCGTCCTCTACGAGGTCAGCCGCGCCAGCGCCAACGACCCGGCCAGCTACGACGCCATCATCGACCGCGTGCTCACCGCCGTGGCCCGCGTGCTGCCCTACGACTGCGGCGCCGCCCTCATCGCGCCGGAGGGCTCGCGCGGCGCCACGCTGCGCCTGCGGTGCGTGGGCACCGTGGGCGAACAGGCCCTGCTGGGCGTCAAGGAGTCCATGCTCGGCGCGTACCGCAAGAGCAGTGGCCTTGCGCTGCCCGAGGACCGGGTCATCACCCGCGTCACCGGCACCACCACCCAGGACGCGGCCTCGCCCGTCGTCTACCCCAACCAGCTCACGGTGAACCTCACCGCCGCGGGCAAGCCCGTGGGCATGCTGTCGCTGTTCTCCCACCGCGCGGACGCGTTCACCGAGGACGACGGCCTGCTGCTGGATGTGCTCGCCAACCAGACGGCGGACGCCATCCAGTCGCTGCGCTCGGCGGAGGAGGAGGCCCGTCACCGCATGGAGCGCATGGTCGCGTCCATGGCGGACGGCGTGGTGCTCACCGACGAGAAGAACGACATCGTGGTGATGAACCCCGCCGCGCGCCGCCTCCTGCGCGCGGGCGAGGAAGGGCAGGGCAACTCCAGCCGCCTCCTGGAGGACCGCCTGGGCTTCCAGCCGTTCCAACTGGTGCGCAACCTGGAGTACAGCGGCCACCAGATTTTGCGCGAGGACGTGAAGCTCTTCGACCGCACGGTGCAGACCACCGTGACGCCCGTGAACGACGCGCGCGGCACGCTGCGCGGTGTGTGCGTGGTGCTGCGCGACATCACCGACCAGAAGCGGCTGGAGGAGCGCAAGGACGCGTTCGTCTCCATGGTGAGCCACGAGCTGCGCACGCCGCTCACCTCCATCACCGGGGCGTTGGACCTGGTGCTCAACCGGATGGCGGGGGACATCAACGAGCGGCAGCACCGCTACCTGTCGCTGGCCAAGGACTCCGCCGAGAAGCTCAACAGCATCGTCGACGACCTGCTGGACCTGTCGAAGTTCGCGCAGGGCCGGCTGCGGATGAGCTTCGAGCGCATCTACCTGGAGGAGCTGGTCCAGCGCGTGGTGGAGAAGTACGGGCCCGCCTTCGCGGAGCGCCGCGTGCGCGTGGTGCCGCTGCTGCCCCAGCACCCGCTGCGCGCCATGTTGGATCCCAACCGCGTGAACCAGGTGCTCAACAACCTGCTCAACAACGCGGTGAAGTTCACGCCCGAAGGCGGCGAGGTGCGCGTGGAGCTGCGCGCCACCTCCAGCCTGCCCGGCTACGTGGTGCTGTCGTGCTGGAACAGCGGCGACCCCATCGCCGAGGACAGCCTGGAGCGCATCTTCGACCGCTTCGAGCAGGCCCGCACGCAGGCCAACCGCACCGTGCGCGGCACAGGCCTGGGGCTGGCCATCTGCCGCAACATCGTGGAGGCCCACGGCGGCCGCATCTGGTGCGAGCCGTCCTACGACGGCGTGCGCTTCATCGCCGTGCTGCCCACGGAGCCGCCGCAGGAGGTGCTGTCGCAGGAGGGCGTGGAGATGCAGCCCTCGCCACAGCCCGTGCGCCCGGAGTCGCGCGGCAAGCTGCTCATCATCGAGGGTGAGCCCGAGGTGGGCCACATCATGAAGGCGCTCCTGGGCGGCCGGGGCTACCGGGTGCGGCTGGCGGCGTCCGCGGAAGAGGGCCTGAGCGCCGCGCGCAACATGCACCCGGACGTGCTGCTCGTGTCGGTGCGCCTGCCGGACGTGGACGGCCTGCGGCTGGCGGAGATCCTCCGGCATGATCCGGAGACGCGCCGCGCGCCGCTGCTGCTCACCTCCGCGTTCGACGAGCGCCAGCGCGCCTTCCGCGCTGGCGCGGACGCGTTCCTCGTGCGGCCGCTGGCGGGGGACAAGCTGCTGGCCACGGTGGACTCGCTGTCGCGGGGCCGCGCCGGCGCCCAGCACGGCCGCGTGCTGGTGGTGGACGACGACGCGAAGATCGCCTCCGTGTGCCGTGAAGTGCTGGAGGGCATGGGCTTCGAGGTGGGCGTCGCGCACAGCATCGAGGAGGGCCGCCGCTCCCTGCGCGAGCGCCGCCCGGACGCGGTGCTGCTGGAGGTGTCGCTGCCGGATGGTGACGGGTTCGCGTTCCTGGAGGAGATCAAGGCCGAGCGCGCCAGCGGCCACATCTCCGTCATCTTCATCTCCGCGCGCACGGAGACGTCCTCCAAGGTGCGCGCGCTGAAGCTGGGCGGGGACGACTACATCACCAAGCCCTTCGACGCGCTGGAGCTGGGCGCGCGCGTGGAGAGCCTGCTGCGGCGCAAGGAGCAGGAGCTGTCCTCGTCGCCCACCACGCAGCTGCCGGGCTCCACCGCCATCGAGCGCGAGGTGCAGCGGCGGCTGTCCGCGCGCATGCCGTTCGCGTTCTGCTACCTGGACCTGGACAACCTCAAGGCCTACAACGACTACTACGGCTTCGCGAAGGCGGACGGCGTGGTGCGCCAGACGGGCGACCTGATGCGGGAGATCTTCCAGCAGGAAGGCGCCGTCGGGGACTTCCTGGGCCACGTGGCGGGCGACGACTTCGTCTTCATCACCTCCACGGAGTCGGTGGACCGCGTGTGCCAGCGGGCCATCGAGGCCTTCGACCGGATCATCCCGCTCTACTACGACCGGCAGGACCGGGAGCGCGGCCACATCGAGGCGGAGGATCGCTTCGGGGAGAAGCGCCACTTCCCCATCATGAGCGTCTCCGTGGTCGCGGTGATGACCGACGGCGTCGCGCATGACCATGCGGAGCTGGCGCGCCGGGCCGCGGACATGAAGAAGAAGGCCAAGGCCATCCCGGGCTCCGTCTTCCTGCGCAGCGACGTGGAGCGCGTGGTGCGGTCCATCACGGGATGAGGCTCTACCAGCAGCTCATCCTCTTCATGCTCGCGGCCACGGTGCTGCCCCTGGCCGCCGTGGGCTTCCTGCTGCTGTCGCGCGCGGAGGCGGAGGTCGCCTCGCACATCGATGCGCAGCAGCGCGCGCTCGCGTCCGCCACCGCCGAGGCCGTGGGCACGAGCCTGATGGAGGTCGTCAACGGACTGGCCCGCTCCGCCGAACTCATCGACTGGGAGCGCGCCACCCCCGACGAGGTCCGCGGGGGACTTGCGCTCCTGTACGGCCAGTCACCGACGGTGAGCGCCGTGCTGGAGCTGGACGCCCGGGGCCAGCCGGTGGGACCGCCGGTGTACCAGCAGCGGTCGGGTCATCCCGAATTCTCCGAGGCGGGGCTGGAGCCGCTGGTGCACGCGGTGCCGGTGGAGTCGCTGCTCTCGGGAGGCAAGGGGCAGGCCGCCCTGGGCAGCGCCTACCGGCACGCGGCCAGTGGCCATTCTGCGATGGGCGTGGCGGTGAAGCTGGCGGACGGAGCGGAGGCGCCCTACGCGATCGCGGAGGTCGTCCTGCTCGAAGTGGAGGCGCTGTTGGAGCGGCGCGCGGGCCAGGGGTTGACCCGGCTGGAGGTGGTGGACGGGCAGGGCCGGGTGCTGGCCAGCTCCCAGCCCGAGCGCGACCTGAAGCCCCTGGAGCCGGAGCTGGTGGCGGCATTGGGGCCCACGCGGGGCCAGGACGGCGTGCGCAGCTTCCAGGTGACGAACCCCGCGCGCCGGATGAGCGTGGCCCGGGTGCCCGAGGTGCCGGGCCTGGAAGTCGTCGTGACGGTGGACGACGCCCTGGCCCTGGCGCCCGTGCGGCAGTTGCGCCGCACGGTGCTGGTGTCCGTCGCGGGAGCGCTGGGCGTGCTGCTCGTCCTGGGCGGGCTCTTCACCCGCCGCGTCAACCGCCGGCTCGCGGAGGTGATGCGGGGCGCGGAGGCCTACGGACGCGGCGAGCTGGAGCGCCGCGTTCAGGTGGAGGGGCAGGACGAATTGAGCGAGCTGGGGTCCACCTTCAACCGCATGGGCGAGGAGCTGGAGGCGGCGCGCGCACGGATGCTGCGCTGGAACGACGACCTGCGCGCCCGGGTGGATGAAGCCACCGCGGACCTGCGGGCCGCGCAGGCGCAACTGGTGGAGGCGCAGAAGCTGGCGGCGGTGGGCCAGTTGGGCGCGGGCGTGGCGCACGAAATCAACAACCCGCTGGCCGGCATCCTCGGCAACGTGCAACTGCTGCTGTTGGACCGGGCCAGTGACGACACGGACTTCGAAACGCTGCGCAAGATTGAGCAGAGCGCCAAGCGCTGCAAGGACATCACCCAGAACCTGCTGCGCTTCTCCCAGCAGCGCGAGCGCCCGGACCTGCGGCCCGTGGACTTGAACGCCGTGGTGCGCGACGCGCTGAGCCTCACGGAGAACCAGACGCGCGGCGAGGGCATCGACCTGGTGACGGAGCTGAGTCCGCAGATGCCCCGCGTGAAGGCGGACCCCGGACACCTGTCCCAGGTGGTGCTGGCGCTCCTGTCCAACGCGCGCACCGCGATGATCAAGACGCCAGTGAAGCGGCTGGCCCTGCGCACCGGCGAGCGCGACGGCATGTGCATCCTGGAGGTGGAGGACACCGGCAAGGGCATCGCGGAGAACATCCGGCCGCGCATCTTCGAGCCCTTCTTCACCACCAAGGACGTGTGGTCCAACGTGGGGCTGGGCCTGAGCGTCGCGTGGCGCATCATCACGGAGGCCGGAGGGACCCTGGAGGTCCGCTCGGAGGCAGGGCAGGGGGCCCGCTTCACCATCGTGCTGCCCCGGGCGTGAGGGGGGCCGCTGTGCTAGGCAGGGGCCAACGCATGGCTGCTTCCACCTCCCGCTCGCGACAGGTGCCGTTCCTCGTCGGCATCCTCCTCATCCTCGCCGCGCTGCCGGTGGGCTGGTTCGTCTTCCTCCGGGAGCCCCCCGCGCCGCCGCCGCCGCCGCCCACGGAGCGCGTGCCCGTTGCGCCCGAGCCCGTCAAGGAGAAGCGCGTGGAACTGGAGCTGGCCTCCGTGGAGGGCACCGTGGAGGTGCAGCGTGGCGGCAACGGTGCGTGGGCAGCCGCCACGAAGGGAATGGCGCTGGGCGATAAGGATGCGGTGCGCACGCGCGATGGCTCCTACGCCGTGCTGGTGAATGGCGAGACCTTCGAGGTTCGTATGAACCCCGGCACCGCGGTGTCCGTGCAGGAGCTGACGACGTCCGTGTCGCGGATGATGATCGACAACGGCTCGGCCACCGCTGTCGTGCGGGGCGGCAAGCGCCACAGCTTCGAGCTGTCCGCGAAGGACAGCGACGCGAAGGCGACCACCGGAGACGGTACCTTCACCATGAGCAACAACGGTGCGGGCACGGTGCGCGTGGACACGAGCCAGGGCGAGGTGAAGCTCCACGGCAAGGAAGACAAGTTCGTCATCGTCCGCAAGGGGCAGCAGTCCATCGTCCGCAAGGGACAGGCTCCTTCCGACCCCACCCCCGTCCCGACGAGCATCCTCCTGAAGGTGAGCTTCCCCACGAAGCCGCAGAACAAGCGCGAGCTCGTCATCACCGGTCAGACGGATCCCGGCAATCAGGTGGAAGTCAACGGCGTCATGGTGAGCGCGGACGAGAAGGGGAACTTCGCGAGCCCGGTGGCCCTCAAGGAAGGCGACAACAACGTGCAGGTGCGCGCCCTTGGGGTGGGGGGGCTGGTCGGAAAAGACGAGGCCAAGGTGGTCGTGAAGACGAAAGGGCCGGTGATAAAGATCCCTCCGCCGGATTGGAAGACCACGGGGGGCGCCTCGCCCTGATCCGTCACCCGGGCCATCAGGTCCCGCGGTGCACGCCTGACCTGGAGGGTCGCGCCGCCCGGGCCGGGGGCTTCGGGGCCGGAGGGACCGCCCCTTCCGGCGGGATGCGGCAGCAAAGAGGTGCAGTCCCGACGGTGGGCCTTGTAGAGTCGGGTGGCCCTGGAACGTCTGATCCCCGCCCTGTTGTTGGTGTGTGCCCCGGTCTGGGCGGCTTCGCTGGAGCTGCTCGGACCGGACGCGTCCGTGCCGCCGGAAGGCTTCACGGTGGCGGTGGTGCGTCGGGACGCGAAGGGCGCGCCGGTGACGTTTGCCCCGCCCACGGTGACGGCGGAGGGCGCGGAGGTGCGGCCCGGTCCGGAGGTGTCCCCGCTGCGCACCTTCGTCGTGGTGCCGAGGGCCCAGGTGCGCGAGGTGGTGGTTCGCGTGAAGGGCGACGCGGACGAGGTCCAGGCACGTTACGCCGTGGGGCCGCCCGCCAGCCGCATGGAGCTGTCGCTGGAGCCCGCCCAGCCGGTGAAGGGACGCGACACGGAAGCGACCCTCACCGTGCGGCGCCTGCTGCCGGACGGCGCCCCGGATGACAGCGGTGCGCCGCCGGTGCTCCGCGCGAGCACCGGCCAGGTGGAAGGGCTGAAGCACACGGGCCCTGGCACCTACGTGGCCCGCTACGTGTTGCCGTCGACGCGCCAGCCCGAGGCGGCCATCCTGGTGGCGCTGTCCGCGTGGCCGCATCCGCAGTCGGTGCACGGCGCCTATGGGCGGCTGCTGGTGCCGCTGGCGACGTCGCTGGCCCTGCCCGGGGTGAGCGAGGCCGGGGCGATGGTGTCCCTGGAGGTCGCGGGCAAGCGCTTCGGGCCTGTACACGCGGGCCCGGACGGACGTTTCGTGCTGCCGCTGATCGTCCCCCCCGGCCATTCCCTGGCCCGGGGCGAGGCGGAGGACAGCGCGGGCAACGTGGAGCGCATCACCATCGACCTCCAGTTGCCGCCGACGGATGGACTGGCGTGCGTGCTCAACCCGCAGCGGCTGCCCGCGGATGGCGTGTCGCAGGCCCGGCTCTTGTGCGCCACGAGCGATCCGAAGGGGGCGCCGGTGGCGGACGCGCGCGTCACCGTGAAGGCGAAGCACGGGCGGTTGGAGGGACCGAAGCGCGACGCGGACGGGATGCTGGAGTGGCGCTACACCGCGCCGCGCGTGCTCGCATCGGACGAGCGCATCGAAGCGGCGTGGCCGCAGCGCGGTCCCGGGTCGCGCGAGTCGCTGCCGATGCAACTGGTGCAGGGGCCCGTGCGGGACGTGACGGCGTCCCTGGCCGAACCGCTGGTGCACCGGGGGACGGAGGGAAAGGTGGTGGTGGTGGCCCGCGACGCTTCGGGTCAGCCGCGCGCGGAGGCGAAGGTGGAGATCTCCACGCCCGCGGGG
Source organism: Corallococcus praedator (assembly GCF_003612125.1). Lineage (GTDB taxonomy): Bacteria > Myxococcota > Myxococcia > Myxococcales > Myxococcaceae > Corallococcus > Corallococcus praedator. The sequence continues at coordinate 4,109 of NZ_RAWI01000171.1, read as the reverse complement.
ACGGTGGGCCCGGCGGTGGAGGCGCCGCCGGGGACGTTCACCGCGCCGTGGCGCGTGCCGCCGGAAGCGGCCGAAGGTCCCACGGAGCTGTCCGTGCATGCGTTCGGGCCTCCAGGTTCGGAGCCCGCGCGGCTCGCGGTGTGGCGACAGGGCCAGCAGTTGGTGGCGGGGGTGGTGGACCTCGCGGGCCTTCCGGTGCCCCGGCAGCCGCTGCGGGTGGCCGGCGTGGCGAAGACGACGGGGGAGGACGGCACGGTGGTGCTGGGGCCTCTCCAGGCCGGTGCGGTGCGCGTGTCGCACGGCGTGTGGCAGGGGCTCGATGTCACGGTGCACGTGCTGGGTGGCGACGGACCGGTGTTCCCGGAACAGGCGCCGCTGGTGCCCGGGCCCGTGGTGCTGCGCGCGAACGTGGGGCCGTCGCTGCCGGTCAACGTGCGGGTGCGCGTGGAGGGCTCGCGCGTGACGTGCTGGGTGGAGGACTCGCGGGGCGTGGTGCTGGTGGACCGGCCGGTGCACGTCGCCCTGTCCGAAGGCGAGCGCGGTGACGAGTCGGTGCGCGATGGGCTCACGCGCTTCACGGTGCGTGGCGCGAAGGGACCCGTGAGCGTGTCCGTGGCGGACGTGCGCACGGGCGTGACGGCCATCGAAGAGGTGCGGCCTTGAGGTGCGCCTGTCCGGCATCGGGCCAGACGTCCGTGCCCGGATGCGCGGGTGCATGTCCGAGGGGCGCATCCGCCGCCTTCGCGCACTTCGTCGCGTGGGGCCTCGTCTTCGCCGTGCTCCTGCTGTCACCCGGAGCTTTCGCCCAGTCGCTGGACCTGCCCGCCCAGGCTTCGACGATCGCGGGTCGCGTCTGCCAGGACGTGGACGGCGATGGGCTCTGTGGTCCCGACGAGCCGGGGCTCGCCAACGTGCGGCTGGTGCTGACCACCGGCCGCGAGGTGCGCACCGACGCCTCCGGGCGCTACCACCTCACCGGCGTGGACTCACGCCTGCCGGACGTGACCGACGGACTCCACCTGCGCCCCGGCCGTCACCTGTTGAAGGTGGATCCTCGCAGCCTGCCGCCGGCCAGTCAGGTGTTCCCGAAGGCCGCGACCGTGGAGGTCTCCTGGGGCGCCGTCGTCCTCCAGGACTTCACCCTCCGCCTGCCTCTCGCGCCTCCTCCCGCGCAGGCCGCGACCGTGCCCGCGAGGCCTCCCGAGGCGCGGGTCGCTCCCGAGGGCATCCGCTTCCTCCTCACCGGTCAGGCCGCCGCTGGTGAGCGGGTTCGCGTGGCCGACGTGGACGCAACCGTGGACGGCTCGGGCGCGTGGCAGGTGATGGTGCCGCTGCAGCCCGGGCTGAACGTCGTCTCCGTCACCACCGCTTCGCCGCGTGGAGAGGTGGGCATCTTCCAGCACCTCTTCGACGTGGTCCGGCGCGGGGAGCGCGGGTGGCTCGTCATTCCCCGCGAGGTGACGCGCGTGGCCTCCGTGAAGGGCCTTTCGTCCGATGCAACGCCGCTGCCCACCGGTGACACGCGCGTGTGGCTGGAGGCGCTTCCCGGCACCAATGTGACCTCCACCGAGACCGAAACCACGGTGGGGCCCGACGGTCGCGCGGGCCTCGGCATGCGGCTTGTGACGGGGCGCAACCTCGTGCCCCTCTCCTTGCGTCCTCCAGGGCGTCCCCAAAGCACCGTGACCTTGGTGATCGAAGCGCGCGCCCAGCCCTTCGCCGTGGGACTGCTCGACGTGGAGGCCAGCATCGCGCCCGCGGGTGGTGGCTTCCGGCTGCGGGGGCGTGGCTCGGTCCATGGCGAGGCGCAGGTGGGGCCTGTGCAGGTGGTGGGTGAACTGGACCTGCGGGACACGGACCTGCGCCAGTTGAGCGACGCACCCCTCGTGGACTGGCTGCGTCCCCGTCAGCCCGAACGCTTTGACCGCTGGCGCGATCCCGATCTCGTTCCGGCGGAGTGGGGGGATGCCTCGCTGTCCCTGACCCCCAACCCCGCGGGCGGGCGCCTGCGCGTGGAGGCCCGGCACGAGCAATATGGCCGCGCCGGCTTCGGCACCTACCGCGCGCTCCTGCAGGATCGGGAGGTGGGCCGCTATCACCGCCCCCTCTTCGGGCCGTACGCCGAGGTTGAGAAGCACCTGGGCGAGCTGAGCGTGGGCGTGGACGCGTTCGCGGGAGGGCTCGTGGATCCGACGCGCGGCCTGGCCGCGATTCCCGCGCACGAGGAGCTGCGGGCCACGGGCGGCAGCCTCTACTACCTCGGCGGCAGCACCGTGGCGGAAGGGTCGGAGCTGATCCGCGTGGAGGTGCGCGACGGCGTCACCGGCCTGCCCCTGGGCGAGCGGCACCTGATCCGCGGCCGTGACTACGACATCGACTACCTCGCGGGCCGCATCCTGCTCGCGCGTCCCCTGTCGATGCTCACGGGGTCTTCGCTGCTGCGCACGGATGCGCTCACCGAGGCGCCCGAGCCGGTCCTCGTCGTGGACTACGCCGTGCTGCGCTCGGGGGATCCTCGCGACACGGTGGGCGGCGAGGCCTGGGCGCGCTGGCGCGACTCCTCCGTGGGTTTGTCCGCCGTGCGCGAACGTCGTCAGGGTGCACCGTTCCAACTGCTGTCCGGACGCGGGAAGACGCGACTGGGGCCCTATGCGTTGATCGCCGAGGCCGCGACCAGCCGGGGCCTCGCGATGGGGTCCGATGTCTTCGGTGTTTCGGACGACGGAGGCCTGAGCTTCCTCCGTCCCGTCGGCACCCAGGACGACCATGGCGGCGCCGTGGGCCTGCGACTGAGCGGGCCCTCGCCCTTTCTCCCTGGCGGTTCCGTCGACGCCGCGTGGCGCGAGCGTTCGAAGGGGTTCTCCGACGGCGCCCACCAGGAGGCCGCGCGGTTCCGGCAGCTCTCGTTGCGCGCCACGCAGCCGGTGGGACCCCTGGGCTTCACGCTCCTGGGCGACGAGCGACGGTCAGCGGATCCGCGCCTGCCCTTCCAGGACGTCCCCTTCGCCGCGCGAACGCTGGCGGCCTCCGTGGGCTATCAGGACGACGGCCCCTGGGGCGTGCGCCTGGAGGTCCGCGATGGGTGGCTGCGCGCCAGCGAGGTGGCCGGCAGCGGCGACGTCCTTGAAGGAGGTCGCACCTCCGCGGGCGTGGCGGGGCACTACTCCGTGGCCCCGGGCGTGGTGGTGTCCGCGGGTCACCGGCAGCGGCTGTTCGAGCGTGGCGGGGGGCCGGGCCGCTTCGACGACACCTTCACCTCCGCGGGCGTGGAGGTGCAGTGGAGCGAGGATGCCGCGGTGGGCGTGAAGGGCGGCTGGGGGCCCCAACTGGGCCCGCAGGCGTGGCTGGATGCGCGGATGCGGCGCGGCCGCGAGGAGTACTACGGCGGCTATTCCGTGGACGTGGACGGGCCGGACTTCGGCGCGGGGCGCGCGGTGACGGGGGCCCGCACGGAGGTGGGGGACGGCACCACGGTGTTCGTGGAGGACGTGAGCGCGCATGACGCCACGGCGATGCGGCTCGCGCGCGCGGTGGGCTTCCAGCATGCGGTGCTCAACGGCTTCAGCGTGGGCGCGCGCTACGAGCGCGGCGTGCGCCACCCGCTGGACATCGACGGCGACCTGACGCGCGATGTGGCCAGCGTCTCCGCGCAGTGGCTGCGCGAGCGCGTCCGCGCGGACGTGCGCGCGGAGGTGCGCCACGAAGAGGGCATTCCCGCGCGCGGCGTCGGCAGTCCCAACCAGCCTGGGCCGGCGCCGGTGGACCGCACCCAGGTGGTGCTGGCGCTGGCCGCCGAGGCCCTGCTTGTGCGCGACGTGACGGCCTCCGGACGGCTGGACTTCGCGCACACCGCGGGCCAGGACGGGCTGGAGGCGCGGTTCGCGGAGGGCTTCGCGGCGCTCGCCTGGCGGCCGGGCCCCTGGCTGGTGGTGGCGCGCTATGGACTCACGCGGGAGCTGTCTCCCGGCGTCCGTTCGGCCTTTGGCGACCGGATGCTCCAGACGCTGTCGCTGATGCCGGCGGTGCGGGTGGGCGACCGGCTGTCGGTGGCGGCGGGACTGCATGCCGGGCGCTCCAGCCTGGGGGACTCGGCCCGGTGGGTGTGGACG
>NZ_RAWI01000170.1 GCF_003612125.1 Corallococcus praedator | reverse complement strand
GCGTCCGGCGGCGCGGGAGCCACGGGTGCCGCGGGCGTGGTGGGCACCGCGTCGGGGGCCACGTCCTCGGCGGGACGCGCGATGGGGCGCGCCGGGGGGGTGACAGGCAGCGTGGGGTCCTGGACCCGCGTGGGCGGCGGCGGCGTGAAGGTCCTGGACTGCTCCAGGCCGACGGCCACGCGCAGCTCCGGGACGAAGTGGAGTCCCAGGCCCACGATGAGCGCCACCACTCCCAGCAGGACAATGAACACCAGCAGCGAGCGCAGGAAGCCGCCGCGCGCGGGCGCCGACTCGCGACGCGAGGGACGGGGCGACTCCGCGGACTCCGGCCGCGTCGGCATGGCCTTGCGGCGGGTCTCCTCGCGCGAGTTCCGCGAGGTGGACGACTCGTCCGGATCCACGGCGGGCGTCGTGCGGCTGGACGCGACGGCGCGCATGTTCGTCGCGGTGTTCGGACGCGAGGGCGAGCCCGGCGATGAACCGCGCGCCTTGCGCGAACCCGTGCGGCTCCTGCCGGGATTGGAACCGGTGTCGGAGTCCCGGCGGCCGGACGACACACTGGCCTCCCCCAGGAGGGCTTCGTCCAGCACCACGCGGGCCTGCTGGGGCTCCTCGCGGCGCGAGGTCCGCGGCATGGAGATGCGCGGATGCGTGTCCGCGTGGGCATCGCGGGCGGCCTGGAACTCCTCGGGCTCGGCGGTGATGTAGGGCAGGCCGGCGTCGGACTCCAGGGCCTGGGGATCCACCGAGACCAGCTCGGACTCCGGCCGCGTGTCCTGCATCGTGGGCCGGGGAGCCGGACCGGAGCCCAGCGCCTCCATCTCCACCCGGGCGGACGGCGCGTACGGCGGCCCTCCGGACTGGATGGACGGCACCTGGATGGTGGGCGCGGCGTGCGAGGGGAGCGGCCGGCTGCCGTTCGAAGGCGTCGTCACGCCAGGGCGCGAGGACGACAGGGGCGCGGGCGCCGGACGGCTGCCATTCGAGGGCGTCGTCACCCCGGGGCGCGAGGACGACAGGGGCGCGGGCGCAGGACGGCTGCCATTCGAAGGCGTCGTCACCCCGGGGCGCGAGGACGACACGGACGGCACGGCCACGGCGGTGGGACGCTGGGCCTCCGGGATGCGCGTCTCAGCGACACGCGGCGGATCAAAGGAGCGCGGCAGCGGGTCGGTGGCGCGCGGTTCGGACCCCGAGGGCCAACCGGCCTCGGCGCGGGGTTCCGGCCAGGGATAGGCGCTGGGGGGAAGCTCCTCGTCGTCGAGGAACGGACCGTCCGGCGGCGGCGGCGGCTCCATGAACGGCAGGGAGCCCCCTGAATCGGAGTCGAACTGCGCGGCGCCGAAATCCGCGGACGGCAACGGCGGCGGAGCCACCGGGCGCGACGCATCCGCGGGAACGACGGGGACGGGCCCCTCCACCGACAGCCGGCCCGAAGCCGCGGGCTCCGGCGGACGGAAGGCCGGAATCGCCGCCATGGGGGGCGGCGGCGGAACCATGGAGCGCGGCGGAGGACGGGACTCCGCGGGCGGCGCGGCGCGCGACGGCACCGCGTCCGAGAAGGGCAACGACGCCCCTGAGCCCGCGTCCGCGAACGGGCGCGATGCCGGGGCTCCCGGGGGCGCGGCCTGCGACGGAAGCACCGGCTCCGCGGGCTGCAGCGACGCGGCGCGAGGCGCGGTGGGCTCCGCGACGCCTGTCTCCACGGGCGACAGCGCCTCCGCACGGGGCGCGGTGGGCTCGCCCGTCAGCGGCCCCGGAGTCCCCAGGCTCGAGGACGCATCCGGAGCGGGACGGTCGGAGGGAAGGCGGATGGCGGGCAGGCCCTCCAGGATGGTGGGGCGCTCCATCGCCTCCGCGCGGACCTCCACCGTGGGGGACGGCTCCGACGACGCGGGGCTCGGCCGCGCGCGGGCACGGGCCGCCTCCTCCAGCGCCTCCACCGGGAAGGCGGGGCGGGTGGACTCGTCCATCACCACGCCCGGACGCGTCTCTCCGTCGTCGCGCGCCCCGCCGCCGTCCTCGCGGCTGCGCGGCGTGGGGTGGAAGGACAGCGGCTCCACCGGCCCATCCAGGCGGATGGTCTTCGGTGGCAGCGACGGCATGGTCGGCCGGGGCGGCCCGCCCAGCGCCTCGTAGGCGCCACTGGCGCGGGTCTCGCGCGGCACCTCGCGCAGGGTGGCCAGCAGGCGCCGCTCGGACTGGTAGTCCGCGGAGAAGAGGTCGCGCATGAAGCGGCTGACGCTCTCCGGGCCCGCGCTGGTGTCGATCTCCATCAGGCACGCCTGCAGGCGCCCCCGGAACTCCTCCGCCGTCTGGAAGCGCTGCCCGGGCTCCACCGCCAGCGCCTTCGACACCAACTGCGACACCGACGGCGGCGTCAGCGGCTCCACTTCATTGAGCGCGGGCACCTTCGGGTTCGCCACCGCGGACATCAGCTCGCCCGGCGGCATCGCGTCGAAGGGGTTCTGCCCGGAGATGAGCTCGTAGAGGCACAGGCCCACCGCGTACAGGTCGCTGCGGCGGTCCACCGGCTGGTGCCGGGCCTGCTCGGGCGACATGTAGAGGAACTTGCCCAGGATGATGCTGGGGTTCGTCTTCGCCGCCGACAACCGGCTCTTCGCGAGCCCGAAGTCGATGACCTTCACCTCCCCTTCGTAGGAGATGAGGATGTTCTGCGGCGAGATGTCCCGGTGGACGAGCTTCAGCTCCTTTTCGTCCTCGTCCCGCTTGCGGTGCGCGTACGCGAGCGCGTCCAGCACGCGGCCCATGACGTAGAGGATGAACGTGAGCGGCAGCGGCGTCTGGCGGTCCCGCACCCGCGCGGCCACCTTGCGCAGGTCCTTGCCGTCCACGTACTCGAGGGCCATGTAGGCCTCGTCCTCGTGCAGGCCCATGTCCAGCACCTGCGCGATGGAGCCGTGCCCCAGCCGCACCAGCGTGCGCGCCTCGCCCACGAAGCGTTCGACGAACTCCTGATCCGCCGCGAGCTGCGGGAGGATCTTCTTGATGACGCACAGCTTCTCGAAGCCCTGCGCGCCCTCCAGGCGGGCAAGGTAGATCTCCCCCATGCCGCCGGTGGCCAGGTGCGACAGGAGCGTGTACCGGCCGAAGGGCTGCGGCCGGAAGGGACGCAATCGGGCGGGCTGGGTCGAAGAGCTCATGCGGTGCGGGGGTCCACCACGGGAAGCGCATTGAACCCCGAGCAGGGCTCCGTCTTCAACCCGTCAACCGGCCGCGAGGGCTGCCTCACCGGATACCGGGGTTGGTCAGCATGCCCATGTCCTCTTCAATCACCTCGAAAACCGCCACCTTGTCCTTGGGGGGCCGCACCACCCGCTCCCCCAGGGGCATCACGTCGAAGCGGGCACCGGTCGCCGCCAGCAGCTTGCCCGTCATCAACACCTGACCGGGGGCGGCCGTGGACGCCAGCCAGCCGGCCACGCCCATGCCCTCTCCCACGGCGGTGTACTCCGTGCGGGCGTCGGTGCCGATCATCCCGACCAGCGCCTTGGTGGAGTGCAGCGCGATGCGCAGGTCGCACCGCTCATCCTGGGGACGGCGGGCCATGCCCCGCTCCCAGTCCGCGCGCAGGGCCAGGGCGGCCCGCACCGCGCGCACCGCGTCGTCGCCCTTGGCGTAGGGCACGCCGAAGAGGGCGCGCATGGACTCGCCCATGAAGCCCTCCACGGTCGCCTCGAAGCTGAAGACGATGCCGCTCATGCGCGCATGGAAGTCGTTGAGCAGCTGCGTGGCCCGCGCCGCGCCCAGCCGACTGACCACGGCGCCGAAGTCCGCCAGCTCCGCGTGCAGCACGGTGAGGTTCTTCTCCTCCAGGCCCGGCAGCTTGCCGCCCACGCGCTGGGCCTCGGCGGCGCGGCGCTCGGCCACCTCCGGCGAGTGGAAGCGCTCCAGGTTGCGGCGCAGCCGGTCCGTGCCGGAGCCGTCGCGCACGGCGAAGCGCTGCACGCCGCTCTCCACCAGGTGGGCCACCGCGGTGCAGGTGTCCAGCATCAGCTCCAGGCTGGTTTCGCCTTCGCCCGGGATGTTGACGTAGAGCACGCCCGCGAACGGGGGCTCGGTGCCAATGGGGATGCACAGCACGCGGTCCACGCCGTACATGATGACGCTCTCGCGTCCGGCGAAGCGGCGGTCGTCGCGCACGTCGCCCACCGCGAGCGCGCGGCCCTGGCGGATGGCCTCCTCCACGATGGCGTCCGACACGGGCACCTCGCCCTTGGCGAGCCGTCCCCGGTGCCGCACGGCGGCGGGCACCAGCGGCCCCGCGGCGTGCTTGAGCAGCACCACCGCCGTCGTCGCGTCCGTGCGCTCCAGGAGCCGGTCCATCGCGGACTCCAGGAACGACGTCAGCGTGCGCGCGGTGGCCAGCGCCTCCGCGGTGTGCACCAGCAGCACCAGCGTCTCGTAGGAGACGCGCGGGCTGGCCACGGGCGTGGAGGGCCCCACGGGCGAGGCGCCGGAGAACGCGTCGTCGAACGGCAGCGGGCCCACGTTGTCCAGCAGGCGCAGCACGTCCGCGTCCTTCACGTTCTTGGCCATCAGCACGGACGGACCCACGTCCGTGCCGTGCCCGAAGCGCACGACGCCGCCCGCGCCCAGGTCCATCATCTCCGTGGCGGCGTTCTCCACGGTGTGCGGCTGGCGCACGGCCAGGGTGTTCTCCCCCAGCGCCACCGTGTCGCCCGCGTTCAGGTGCTTGCTGCCCTGGAGCGGCGCGCCGTTCACCCGGCTGCCGTTGCGGCTGCCCAGGTCCTCGATGCGCAGCGCGTCGCCTTCGACATAGATGCGCGCGTGCCGCCGCGACACCAGGTCACCGCCCAGCACGATATCGTTCTCGTCCGCTCGGCCGAGGCTGGTGACGCCCTCGGGCAGATCGTACGACGTGTCGAAGTAGCCGGGCCCGTTGATGATGATCTGCCACATCGGGCACACGACATTACACGACCTCCCAATCTTCCGAGAGTCCGAGACGCTTTCCTGTGACAGACCGGGCGGCCGGGCGCCTCCCGCGTCGCGTCATCCCCCTCCGAGCCCCCGAGTCGGCCAGACCCGGGGTCCGGCTTCACCTGGGAGGTCGCCCTACCGGGGCCGGAGGAGGAAGAGCGAATCACCCACGCGCAGGGTGCGGTACGCGGCGAGCGGCCGGGAGGCAGGGCCCTGGAGGACCCGTCCGTCCAGGCCGAAGCGCGAGCCGTGGCAGGGGCACTCCACCACCCCCAGGGCGCCGTCCCAGGCCACCTCGCAGTCACCGTGCGTGCAGGTGCGCCATATAGCCCGGTAGCAGCCGTCCGCCGCATGCACCACCACCACGTCCAGGAGCGCGGCGGGGACTCGGACGCGGTCATGACCGCCCGGCTCACGCAGGGCCGGGTGTTCGGACAGGGGGACCTCCACCCATCCCTCTTCGGGCGTGCCGGGAGGCCCCGCGTCCTCGCAGACCGCCGGGGCTGGCCCCGCGTCGGGAACCGGCTCCGGGCCGGGCAACGCCACCGCGTCGCGCCAGTCTCCGCCGCAGCCCAGCGCGGCCAGGGCACAGGTGCCGCGCAGCAGCGTGCAGAGTGCTTCGCGGCGGTCCACCCCACCCGGCTCCAGGGACTCCGGAGTCAGTCGGGATGGCTCTCCGCTCACGGAGTGCCCCCGTCGGGAAGCTGTCCGTTCACCACGGCGAGCGCGTCCAGGTCGAAGCCCCCGGAGGTCCCGCCGTAGCTGTTCCCCCCCATGTCGGTGAGGCGCACGAAGCGGGCGCGGACGAGGCCCACGTCCGCCAGGTCGAAGCCATCCCCCCCCGCCACGGCCGGGTCGAGCGGAGAGATGCCGTTGTCCGGAGCGGAGAGCACAGGGTGCAGGCCTGCGCACCCCGTGTAGCTCCCTTCCTTGCTGACCGGGGGGGTGCAGGGGAAGTCATGCCAGGTGGAGCCATCGTCGCTGACGGACACGCGGGCCGGCTCCGCGAAGATGCCACCGCCATACTTCTGGAACGGGTTCTCGAAGACGAGCAGGTCCACGCCCGGCCCATCCACCGCGAGCAGGTCGGTGAACTCCAGGGTGATGGAGCCGCCCCGCCCCAGCGACAGCACGTCGAGCGAACCCGCGTTCTGTCCCGCGCCCACCGGAGGCCCGAACACGACGTCCGGGAAGCGGTCCTGCCCGAAGCCAGCGAAGTCACCGAACGCGTAATCCGTCACCCGGTCAGCAAACGGATCCACGGGACGCACGCCCGCGTCGGTGCCGGCATCCTCCGTGCCGGCATCGACCTGCGTCCCCGCATCATCGGAAGCGCCCGCGTCGGTGCCGGCATCGGCGCGGCTGCCACCATCCACGATGTCGTACTGGGGCAGCGGCATGGAACCACCGTCCCCGCACGAGCACAGAACGAGCAGCGCACCGAGCGCGAGCAGCGGGCGCATGGTCACTGTCCCTGCCGGATGCGCACGAGGCGGCGACCGTTGGCGTCCGTCACGCCCACGAGCAGGTCGGGGCCCAGCGAAGACAGCAGGTCCACGGAGGTGCACGTGTCCGCGACGGTGAGGACCGACTCGCGAGCGCCCACGCTCAGGGGCTGTCCACCGACCAGGGGAGGCGTGAGCTGGAAGCGCGACACGTCGGTGACGACGAAGGTGAAGCTCGCGTCGTAGGCGCCGCGCGCCACCGCCACGCCAGCACCGAAGCCCGTGGCGTTGTTGAAGTCACTGCCCACGTCGACCTGCGGCTCGCCCGTGAGCACCACCGGCGTGCGCGTGGACACCGCCGTCGTCAGCTTCGAGGCCGACACGGCGTAGGCCAGGTTCACGTAGGTCTCCGGCGCCGAGTAGCCGAACACCGCGATGCCGTTGTCCGCGATGGCGGAGAAGCCGCTGGCGCCCACCTGCGCCGGGAAGCTCACCGCCTTCACGGCGGAGAAGGGCTTCGCGGACGTCACCAGCGCGTAGACGCCCAGGCCTTCGGAGACCGTGTCCAGACCGCTACCGTTGATGAAGAACGTGTCGGTGGTGGCCGCGGCGGTGTAGTTGGACGGCGCGTTGACGTAGGTCACGTCGCGCGCGACCGGGTCGAGCACCGCGACGCTGCCCGCGCCACCGGACTTCGTGTAGCCCGCGAGCAGCCGCGTGCCGTCATACGCCAGGAAGTACGACGCGTAGGTGGTGGTGCCGACGGCGCGGTCCGCGGGCGCGAGCACCGTGTCGAGCGCCGCCTCTCCCAGCTTCACGTCCGGCCAGGTGCCCAGCGCGAAGAAGTCGCGGGCCGTGGCCGTCGTGCGCAGCGCGAAGAGCGAATAGGTGGGGCCGGGCGTGGACACCACCGCGACCACCTCGGTGGACAGGGGCGCGGCCTCCGCGACACTGAAGCCCGGCTGCAACTTGAGCGTGCCCAGCTTCTCGTCGCGAGGCACCGTGTCGCACTGCCCGCCGGTGCCACCGTCCGTGCCCGCATCGGAGCCGGTGCCGCCGTCGGTCTCCGTGCCGGCGTCGGTGCCTGCATCGGTCTGCGTGCCCGCGTCGGTGCCGGTGCCCGCGTCGGTGCCGGCATCCGTGCCCGCGTCATCACCGCCGATGGAGAGGTCGACCTGGGAGCACTTCTCCTCCACACAGGCCCAGGCCTTGCCCTCGGGGGGCGTGCCCTGGTCGCGGCAGTCGAAGGGATCCACGCACTCCGAACCGCAGCCCGTGCCGCCCAGCGCCACCACCAGCAGGGCGCCCATCAGCGCCGCGCGCTGGCCCTTCGTTCCCATCCGCTTCGTATCGGTCCGCATCGCGTCCTCGTTCCTGACTTCCGCCCGGAGGCGGAAGAAATCCTGACGGGAGGCGGCACGGGCGCGAGGCATCCGACCCTCCAGCACGCAACGCGCCGAGAGGACCTGCCTACGCCGTCAGCTCCCCGCGGAGGTTCCGGTCTGTCTTCCGTGCCCTCCGTGGAGAGGGACACCGGGTCTTCGCCAGGTCTTCGGACTCGCGGGAACGGGGCTTGGGATGCTTCCGAGCGCCATTCCTGCTCACCGCTGCGGGGCAGTCCCGGAGTTCCACCGGGTTCCCTGGAAGCCCCCACACCCCATGGCGTGAAGGCATCGATGACGGGGCGGGACTATGGCGACCCAGGAGCAATGTCAATGCGGCGCGGGTTCGGCCTGCTTGCCACGCATCAGCACATAGCGCCGCGTGCTGCCATCCACGACGACGGTGGCCACCACCTGCCAGCCTTCCTCGCCCAGGCGCTGGAGTTCGACGAGGTCCTCCTCCGGGCCCTGGCGGGTCACGAAGGTGTACTCGTACGCCGGAGGCGGAGCAGGCACCGCGGGCGGCACGGGCGCGGCGGGCTGCGCGGCCTTCGCAGGCGTGCGCGCGCGCGTCGTCTGTGCCCGGGCAGCGGTGGGGAGGAAGCCAACAGCGGACACACCGGGAAGGACGCCCATCAACACGAGGAGCGAAGCGAGACGACGGTTCATGGAGGCGGACTCCGGGGGAGGACGCCCAGTCATGTAATCCCGGGTCCTCCTCGCCGGAAGCCTCACGGGGACGCAAGGCGCCTCCACGGAGCCACGAGGCTCCCCGGACCGTCCGCTGGAGGACGGCCCGGGGCCCGCGCGAGCCGAGCGCTACGGCAGCTGCACGCCGTTCACCACCGCGACGGCGTCCAGGTCGAAGCCGCCGCTGGTGCCCGCGTACCCGTTGGCGCCGGAGTCCCGGATGCGCACGAAGCGCGCGCGGGTGAGGCCCACGGCGGCCAGGTCGAAGCCGTCCCCGCCCGCCACGGCCGGGTCGGTGGGGGAGATGCCGTTGCCGGGGCTGGAGTACACGGGCGTGACGCCCGCGCAGCCGGGGAAGTTGCCCGCCACGTTCGTGGACGCGCACGGGAACTCGAACCAGGTGACGCCGTCATCGCTGACGGCCACCACGCCCGTCTCCGCGAACGGCCTGCCGCTGGGCTTGAGGAACGCGTTCTCGAAGACGAGCAGGTCCACGCCCGGCCCGTCCGTCACCGCGATGTCAGTGAACTCCAGGACGATGACGCCGCTGTTTCCCAGCGACAGAACGTCCAGCGAGCCCGAACCCGCGCCCGCGCCCTGCGGAGCGCCCAGCACGATGTTCGGCAACTGGCCCTGTCCGAACCCGGCGCCGGTGCCGGGCGTGAAGGAGACGATGTGGTCGGCGAACGGATCCCCCACCAGCCCCAGCTCCTGGCCGGACTCCGGCGCTTCTTCACCCCCGCACGCCACGGACAGGAGGGCGGCGAAGCCCAGGGCGAACGACTTCGACAGAAGGGTGCGCGTCATCACGGCACCTGCCCGATGCGGACCAGCCGCGACCCGTTCTTGTCATCCAAGCTGACGAGCAGATCCGTGCCGATGGAGGTCATCCCCGTCAGGCGCGTGCACTGGTCCACGAAGGTGAGGACCGGCTGACGCGAGCCGACGGTGACGGTGTCCCCCTCGTTCGCCACGGTGAAGGCGAAGCGCGACACGTCGGTGGCGGCGAAGTTGTAGTCGGGCGGAACGTAGTCGCCACGAAGCACCGCCACGCCTTCGCCCTGGCCCGCGGCGGCGACGAAGTTGGAGCCCACGTCGAGCACGGGCTCATCCGCCACGACGAACGGCGTGCTCGTCCGGAGGGCTGCTTCGATCTTCGCCGGAGCCACCGCGTGGCCCACGTTGGCGAAGGTGTCATCGGAGAAGTAGCCGAGCATGGCGACGCCGTTGGTGGCCACGGCGGTGAAGCCACTGCCGCCGGTCGCGGAAGGAAGCGTGCCGACCTTCAGGGACTCGAATGGAGAGGTGTCCGTCTTCAGCGCGTAGATGGCCAGCCCGGCCGACACCGTGTCGAGCCCGCCGCCGTTGATGAGGAACGCACCCGGCACGACGCCCGCGGAGAAGTTGCTCGGCGCGGGGACGTAGGTGGAGGCCGCTGGCGTGACGTTGTCGTAGACCGCCAGCGCCCCCGGGAACCCGGTCCCGGACTTCGTGTAGCCAGTGAGCACGTAACGACCATCCGACTCCACGAAGGAGTTGAGGAAGAGCGTGGCGCTCCGGTCGCCGGGAGCCACCACGTCGAAGAGCGGCGCCGTGCCCAGCGACAACTGCGGCCAGGTGCCCAGCGAGTAGAGCGAGTGAGAACCGCTGGAGCCGGTCGACACCAGCGTGAAGAGCGAATACGTGGGGCCGGGCGTGACCCCCACCGGGCCCGCGGCCGCCGGCAGCGAGGCTGACTCACCGGCCACGTACTCCGCCGCGAGCTGGAGCGTGCCCAGCTTCGGGTCATACGTGGCGCTCAAGCACGGGTCGGAGGGGCCAGCGTCGGGCTCCGTACCCGCGTCCGTCTCCGTGCCCGCGTCGGTCTGCGTTCCCGCATCCGTCTGCGTTCCGGCGTCGGTCTCCGTGCCGGAATCCACCGACGCGCCCGCATCGGTGCCGGTGCCCGCGTCCGTCTCCGTGCCTGCGTCAGGCACCGCGATGGGCTTCAGCTCACAACGCTGTTCGACGCACGCGTAGCGCTGGCCCGCTGGCGGCGTCCCCTTGTCGCGGCAGTCGAAGTCATCGACGCACTCGTCCGCGCACCCCGTGCCGGTCAACGCCAACGCGAAGGTCGTCAGCACCAGCGCGAGTCCCCGCCCCGAAATCATCCGCTCTGTCTTCATCCGCGACTGCTCCCTTGCATCGCCCCCACGGGCGAGGTGATTCCAAGGGAGGGCGAACGGAGGGCGGACCGCGAACGGGAGGACACGTCAGGACACGACACGCCGCGTGAGCGGAAGACCCCCGTCACCTCCCCTCGGAGGCTCCGGTATGACCATGCCCGGAGGCATGGGTCGTGGCAGGTCTTCGGACTCGCAGGCGCGGGTGGGTCCTCATCGGATCCACCCCTCTACTGACCGTCGCTTCCCAACCCCCTCAAGGGGCCAGTGCTTGCGGGGACGGTGTTCGTTCCTGCTTACCGCTGCGGGGCAGTCCCGGATTCACACCGGGTTCCCTTTAAACTCCGCCTCTGCGTGAGGCGGAGTACCGACGACGCGCGGTGACGTATGGCGGAAGGCCAGGCTTGTCAACACGAGCGCGGGCAACGCCTCACGGCACCGCGACGATGTCGATGGCATTGGACACCGCGCGCCGTGGATCCACCGGACACGCGTCCAGCGCAGCGCCCTTCGCCTCCGGCGTGGAGTTGCCGCGCCGCTCCACGAACTTCCCGTCGCGCACCTCCACCACGAACACACGGCCCGCGTTCACGTCCGTGACGTACACGGCATTGCCCACCACCGTGAGCCGTCCGCCCACCGCGAGGTTGCAGCCCTGCTCCGGTCCCCCGGTGCAGCCCGGTGACAGCGCGTAGGACGCAACCGGCTGGTCGTCCTTCACCAGCACCAGCCCGGTGGCCCGCACGGCCTTCGCCTGGTAGCCGCCCGCGGTGTCGAAGTGCGCCTCGCCCAGGCAGCTCACCACCAGGGAGTCGCCTACCGCCTGCACGTCGCCCGCGTTGAGACAGTCCTGGGCCCCCAGGTCGATGGCGTGCACGCCGCCATCCGCCGGGTCGATGCGCGCGAGCATGCCGGGGCCGTTGGGCAGGTAGTCGTTCGCGGGGTTCAGGTTGGTGAGCGCGACATAGACGCCCGCGTCCGTCGACACGGCCGCGTACGGAAGCGCCATCGTCGTCCCACCGTCGAAGGACTTCAGGTCCAGGCCGGTGAGCGGAATGGAATCCACCAGCCGGGGGCGCTCCGGGTCGCTCACGTTGACGCGCGCCACGGCGTTGCCCTGCTGGAAGTCGGAGCCCGCGTTGCCGAACAGCGGGATGTAGAACGTGTCGCCGCGCTTCGCGATGACCTGCGGGCTGGTGTTCGCGCCCAGGTTCACCTGCCCCACCGTGCGCAAGCCCAGCCCACCGCCCTGCGCGGGCCCTTCGCGCTTGAGCACCTGGAGCGTGTTGTTCACGGAGTCGACGACATACACATACGGAGGGTCCACGAGGATGTCATTGGGCGACGAAGCCACCGCGCCCAGCGAGTCCTCCTCCACCAGGGTCCCCAGCGCGCCCGCCAGCGCCTGCGACAACACCGAGCGCGCCGCGTCCGCCGCAATCACCACGCCGTCCCACACCGCCAGCGACTGCACGCCCGAGCCGAACTGCCGCCGGGGCCCCATCCGGTCCGTGCCCGCCTGGATGCCGACGAGCTGCCCGTTGGTGTAGCAGGCCGCCACCACGTCATACATGCACCGGCCCGCATGGCAGGACTGCACGTCCGGACACGCCGCGCCGCACGCGCCACAGTTCAGCGGGTCGCTCGCGAGGACGGCGCAACCGCCATTGCAGCGCTCAGCGCCCGGTGAGCAGGCCTCCGCGCAGGCGCCGGCGTTGCACACCTGATCCGCGGGGCACGCGTTGCCGCAGGCTCCACAGTTGCGCGCATCGGTCGCGAGGTTGATGCACGCTTCACCGCAGGCCGGTGCACCGATGAGGCATTCACACGCGCCCGCCTGACACGTCTCCCCTGCCCCGCATCGGACGCCACAGCCGCCGCAGTTGAAGGGGTCGCCCTGGAGGTCCGAGCACTCGGAGCCGCAGACGTCGAGTCCGGACGTGCACAGGACCTTCTCCTCCGGACAGCCGGTGAGGACCGAAGCGACCAGGGCCGACAGCAGCAGCCCGAACCACCGCGACCGCGCATCAGAGAGGGGACGCGACATGGGAGTCCTCGGAGGAAGCGGTGCGGAGGGGTTCGAGCGCCATGGAGAACGTCACATAAGCGGCGCGGCCGGGCAGCGGCATTCCGGTGTAGTCGGCGGTCCGCGCGTCCAGCAGGTTCTTGATGTCGAACGACACGGTGAGGTCCGGCCGGTGCAGGAAGGTGCTGGACGCGCCCACGGACACCCATGTGCGCGAAGGCAGCGACAGGCGCGTTTCGCCCACGCGGTTGATGAGCTGCGCGGATTGGATCAGCACCTCGGTGCGCCCGTTGAGCCAGTCCGGTCCCGCGCGCAGGCGCCCCACCCACTTGTGGCGCGGACGGTAGGGCAGCTCCTTGCCGAAGTAGCGGGGGTCGCCGTAGCGGTTCTGCGTGCGGGTCCACGCGTAGCTGGTGGTCGCGGTGAGCCACGTGCGCGGACGGGCTTCGACCTCCAACTCCGCGCCCCACACGCGCGCGGCGGCGAAGTTGTAGGGCTTCGCGAGCATCGGCGGATACATCTCGTAGGCGATGAGGTTCTCGTACACCGCCGCGAAGCCGCCCGCGGTGATGCTCCACGCATCGTCGTGCCACAGGCCCGCCGCATCGACGGACAGGGCGCGCTCGGGCTTGAGCTCCGGGTTGGGCAGCAGCAATCCCTGACGGATGTACAGCTCCAGGAACGATGGCGCGCGGTGGGACTGGCCCGCGTTGGCGCGCACGCCGAAGCCTCGGCCCAGGTCCACGCTCGCGCCCAGCTTGGGCGACAGCAACGAGTACTGGCCCACGCGCTCCACGCGCAGCGACGGCACCACCTTCACGCGTTCGGAGAACAGGGACAGCTCATCCGTGGCCATGACGCTCGCGCGCCACCATGACGCGGCCTGCGCGCCCGTGGCCTGCGTGACGGCCTCCGATGAAGCCGCGAGCGTGACGGCCAGCGCGTTGCGGCTGCCCACCACCGCGCGGCCCTCCAGCTCCACGCCGCCCACGGTGTAGCGCTGGGCGCCGGCATCGACGCCCGTCGAACCGCCGAGAATGTCCATCCAATCGCGCCGGAAGAAGCCGCGAGCACTGGCCTCGCCCGTGTCCCCGAAGGGCCGGCCCCAGCGGGCGCCCAGCGACACGCGGGTCTGGTCCTGCCGGCGGGAGAGCTGCGGGTTCTGCACCGTGCCCGCGAGCGCCCGGTCCTCCAGGGACAGCTCCGCCAGCAGGTCCACGCGCCCGCCGCTGTCCAGGCCGCGCTGGTACTTCACGAGCGCACCACCGCCGCGAGCATCGTTGCGGGTGCGCACCTCCTGCGTGAGCGGGTTGTCATCCAGCGCTGGCAGCTCATCGACGCGGAAGCTGAAGTTCCCCTGCGAGCGACCGCCATGCAGCAACACCAGCGCCCGCCCATCGAGCAGCGCACCCGACGCGGCGACATGGCCCATCACCGTGTCGAAGCTGCCGTAGGTGACCTCGCCGCTGGAGACCAGTCGCGAGGACGGAGCGCGGGTGACGATGTTGACCGCGCCGCCCAGGCCGCCCGCGCCGTAGCGGGCCCCCGCCGCGCCGCGAAGGATCTCCAACCGCTCCACCAGCGCGACGGGAACGAGCGACAGGTCCGCGATACCGCCCGCGCCGTTGAGCGGAATCCCATCCAGGAACACGAGCACGCCATTGGACGAGGCACCGCGCACCACGAGGCTCTTGCTCTGCCCATACCCGCCGGAGTCCTGCACGACGAGGCTCGCGGATCCGCCGAGCAGCTCCGCGGTGTCACGCGCTTCGCCCGCGCGTTCGCGGGCATCGATGACGGTGATGGCGCCGGTGGGGTCGCGGCGCTGCACGGCATCCGGAGGCGCGTCGGGAATCGCCTTCCCGATGACGTCCACGGTGGGGAGGATGAACTCAGGAAGCGCCGGCTCTTCGGGGGCGGGCTCGGACGCAGCGGGTTCCTGCCCGGCGTGGGCGAGTCCCGGGAAGCTGAGCACCAGACCCAAGAAGGCCCGGGCGAGAAGCGAGCGCCACATGCTCCGCCTTCCGCTCCCTCCATCGAAGAGAGAAGGCCTCGCGGAGTGTCCCATGTGAGGACACGGCCGCACCCCTGGGCAGGTCTCCTGGCTGACGGACTCCAGACCTGGGCGCACGTTGCGCCCTTCTGGAAGGAACCCTCCACCTTCCCTTCGCGTCCGGTGACGCGAAAGTGGTGACAGCCGAGGCTTCCGGCCCTGGACCTCAGGGCGACCCGTACACAGTGGCGGGACCGCGCCGGACTCGCACCGGCTTCCCTCTTGAAAGCCCGACATGGGCACCCAAGGGCCCGGCCGTTCTAGGAGGTCACCCCAGGCCCGTCAAGGCGCGCCCCTCGCATCCAGAATTGAATATTTCAATACACCGCGCGTCCGGAGACCGTTCCCAACAGCCCTGAGACCCACGCATGCCCCCAATGCACCGCGGGACGCGCGCCAGCATCGCTCTGGCCGCGGCCCTGTTTCCGTTCTGCGTCTTCGCTGCGCCCGTCAGTGTTCAGGTGTCCCGCTGCGAGAGCAGCGTGACCGACGCCCCCCAACTGACCCCCGAGCGGCTCCAGGCGCGCACCACCTTCGGGCTCGGCAAGGCCGCCCCGCTCGCTCCGGACAAGGCCACGGTGGCGACCACGGCGGACAGCGCGGATGTCCTCGTCGTCGGAAAGCTGTCGCACAAGGGGCCAAAGTTCCGGCTCGTCTACCTGCTCCAGTCGCGGCAGGACCCCACGCTCCACACCCAGCTCGCCTACGAGTTCGCCAATCCCAGACTGAGCGACAAGGGCGCGACGTCCATGGGCCAGGACATCCTCAAGGCGGCGAGCGCCCTCGAGGAGAAGCGCCTGGCCCAGGCCGCTGCCATCCCCGCGGCACCGACCGTCTCCACGGCCCCGAGCCCCGCGCCCACCGTCGCGGCGGCCCCCGAACCGAAGGCGCCTGTCCTGGCCGCGGCGGCCCCCGTGCCCTCCTCCGAGGCCCAGGATGGGTATGCGCCCTACGGTGAAGAGCCGGCCCTCAAGCTGCGCCAGCAGCCCGTCGTGGTCATCCACCTGGGGCTCGCGGGATTGATGGGAACGGGTCCCACGACCTATGGCGGCGGCCTCATCCTCGAGCCCAAGTGGAACATCACGGACAAGATCGCCGCGGGGGTCCGGCTCGAAGTGGGGATCGCCGGCGGCGGCAGCGCCGGAAATGGCAGTGCGACGGTCTCCACGGCCGTGGCCGTGGCGAGCCTCCTCAAGGGCGAGTACCTCTTCCGTGACAGCGGCGTCCGCCCGTTCCTGGGCCTGGGCGCCGGGGTGTACACGCTGGCCAACCAGTCCGTGGCCGCGGGCAATGGCGGCGCGGGGGTCGCCCAGTCGGGCGGCAGGTTCTTCGGCGTCGCGCCCCAGGCGGGCATCGACTTCGGCGGCATCCGGCTCGCAGCGTCCTACAACCACATCCTGGGCGCGGACATCGTCGTCGAGCAGAACGTCAACGCGGGCATCGAGCCGGAGCGCATCAAGCGCAACTACTTCCTGCTGGAGCTGTCGTTCCGCATCGCGAAGTTCGGCAGGGTGAACAAGCCCATGCCCATGCCCGCCGAGCAGTACTGACCCGCTTCGGCTCGCCCGAACTCCGGGTGCCCGAAAGGCTGACGCCAGGTGCGCTACGTTCACCCGTGCCATGGGCATTCGCTTCGCCATCCAATGCCTGTGAGTCCCGCTGCTGTTGGCCCTGGGTGCCTGCTCGCCCAGCCATGTGCAGCGGACCGCCCAGGTGCGGGTGCTGGCGGATTCAGCGCGTTACTCCGAGGCGAGGAAGGAGCTGGCCGCGGAGGCCGAACGCTCCTCGCTGGATGCGCTGCTGGTCGCGGTGGATCAAGGCGCACTGCTGCACCGGGCGGGAGATTGGGAACAGAGTGCGAGGGTCCTGAACGAGGCGGCGGCGCTCGCGGACGCCCGGGAGACGGTGTCGCTGTCCCAGGAGTTCTTCGGGAGCGCTCCCTGGCGGATGGGGACGCTGGAGCGGCAGACGTTGCATGCCCTGAACGCACTGAACCAGCTCCAGTTGGCGCGGCCCGAGGAGGCGGCGGTGGAGGCGCGCCTCACGAACGCGCTGCACCTGCGGCAGCACCTGGAAGCGCGTCACCGGACGGAGCTGGAGCGGAGCCTCGCGCTCGTGCCCTTCGACGAGGACTTCCGCGCGCGGGCTCTTCCCGTCGTCGTGACCGATGCGGGCGCCAGCCGCACGCGTTCAGGCCTGGCCGCATCGGGTGACTCGAGTTCGTCCGCGAATTCCCCCCAACAACGCCGCGTGGAGCGCCTCGAAGGGACCGGCGCCCAGCGTGCGCCGCAAGCGCTCCTGCGCCGCCTCCCATTGAGGGTAGGCCGACTCAATCATGCGCGCCCCTGCGCGGGTCAGGAGCACGACACGGGAGCGCGCATCGTGAGGAGAACGCGCGACCCGCAGCCAACCCGCTTTTTCGAGCGGCACCACGTTCCGACTCAGCGTCGTCTGATCCAAGGCGAGGGCCTTCGCCAGCTTGCCAATGGGCGCACCGCTTTCGCCGCAGGTGCCAACGGCCACCAGCACGAACAGTTGGGAGACCTGGATGCCGAGCGGCCGCATGGCGTCATCGTAGGTGCGCGTCAGCAGGCGGGCCGCCTGGCGAACGCGATGCCCGGCGCAGTCGCGCTGCATCGCCCTCGCCGTCTTGGAGCTTGGAGAAGTCGCCCATCGGGTGCGTAGATGCATATGCATGGGCATGGTTCGCCCATGAGACTCGCGGCGGACGCGGCGATGGTCGGATTGAACCTGGGCATGGTCGCGCTGATGGGCGTGGGCGTCGCACGCAGCGCGCGACGCAGCGGGCGCGAAGCGCCGTCCGCCACGCGGTTGGGGCTCGCTGTCGTGTCTGTGTTCGCGCTCTGGCTGGGAGCGACGGCCCTGCTCGCATCCTCGGGCGTGCTGTCGGTCCAGAGCGCGCGTCCGTCGCCGTGGCCGCTCCTTCCGCTGAGCGCCATCACGGTGCTCCTGGTCCTGGGTCGAACGCCTCTCGCGAAGACGCTGCTCGCGAACACCCCTCGTTACTGGCCGATCGCCGCGCAGAGCTTCCGCATCGCCGTCGAACTCATCCTCTTCGCGTGGCATCAGGACGGACGAGCCCCCACCCAGGTCACCTTCGAGGGACGGAACTTCGACATCCTCGTCGGACTGACCGCGCCCCTGGTGGCGTGGCTCGTCGCCACGAATCGGGTGGCGCCGAAGCTCGTCCTGCTCTGGAACGTGCTGGGGCTCGCGGTCCTCGCCAACACCATCTTCACGGTCGCGACCTCGGCGCCGGGCCCGCTGCATCTGGACTGGCCCGGGGTGCCCTTCACCGCGATCGCGACCTGGCCCGTCATCTGGCTGCCGGCGCTGCTCGCACCACTCGCCGTGTTCCTGCACGTGATGTCCCTCTGTCAGAACCGCATCGTGTCCAGCTAAGGGCTCTCCCGCGCTTTGTGTGGATTCACCGCAAGGCGGTCTTGGGTGATGAAGAGCGGGATGAGGCTCCCAGTTGGGGACGCATGGCGCGAACCTGTCCGACAGTCGGACAGGTTCTGGCGAGCCGCCGCCGGGGCGTCCTCATGGACCCGGTCTGGGGATGCGGCGGTCATCCGCAACGCGGGCGGTCGCGTCACCCAGGCCGTCATCGACGAGCTGGCGCTCATCACCTTCCTGTCGGAGACGAAGTTGAAGCCCGAAGGCCCCTTGTTCGAAGTGGCCGTCATCCACCACCGCGGCCCGTAAGCATCCGATGCGCCTGACGGGCGAAGCCCGACCCGTCAGGTCTCTCACCCGCCAAGACGACCGCTGGAGCATCCACGCCCATCCTCGCGCGTGGACGCCGCATGCGTGCGTGCACGGTGCCTCGCAGGTGTCCTCCGAGGAGGAAGCCCCTGGCACGCGGACTGCTCATGCCCTGACGCGACCTCAGGCGGTCGAAGCCAGCGAGGTGCCCGGGCCGTGGTGGCGCGGGCGTGAAGGGGAAGGGTTGAAGAAGATGCTGACGGCGGGGAAGCGGTTGGCGGTGTTCTCCATCCGCGAGGGCAAGGGCGGGAGCATCTGGGTGCGCGCCGGCAGCGCGTTCGTGAACAAGGACGGTTCGCTCAACGTGCTGTTGGACGTGCTGCCCCTGGACGGGAAGCTGCACGTGCGCGAGGCGGCGGAGGGGCGCTTCGCGGGCGAGTCGGGG
>NZ_RAWI01000016.1 GCF_003612125.1 Corallococcus praedator | reverse complement strand
GGGCGGCGGACTTGGGGGACTCGCTATCGGTGGCCATCTTCGGAGGGGGGAGAGGCTACCATGACCCCTAAGCCCTCGAAATTTTGGACAAACCCCCGCTCGTTCGGCAGGCGGAGGGGCAACGGATACCCAGGTGATTCCCCTGGAGATTCTGCTGGCGAGGAACGTCATGCGCGCCAGGGGGAAGCCGTGCAAGATGCCGCGCCGTGCTGGTCCCCGACGCCCTGGTCCTCGATGGTCGTTTCCGGGTCCTCGGACCCCTGGGTTCCGGGGGCATGGGTGAGGTGTACCTGGGCGAGCAGGTGTCCCTGGGCCGCAAGGTCGCCATCAAGGTCCTGCACCACGATCTGCACGCCCAGCCCGGCATGGCCGAGCGCTTCAAGCGCGAAGCCCGCCTGCTCTCCGCCGTGGAGCACCCGTCGGTGGTGCGCATCGTGGACTTCGGGCAGTCCGGCGACGCCGCCTGCCTGGTGATGGAGTTCGTGGAGGGCCAGAGCCTGCACGACGCGCTCCAGCAGGGCCCGCTGCTGGCGCCCCGGGCGCTGGCCCTGCTCCAGCAGCTGGCGGAAGGGCTCGCGGCGATCCACGACAAGGGGATCATCCACCGCGACCTGAAGCCGGAGAACGTCTTCATCTCGCCCAGCGTGCGCGGTGAGCAGGCGCGCCTGTTGGACTTCGGCATCGCGCGGCTGGTGGAGCCGGATGCCAACAGCGCGCTCAGCCAGGTGGGCGTGGTGCTGGGCACGCCGGAATACCTGTCCCCGGAGCAGGCCGTGGGCGCGAAGGTGGACACGCGCAGCGACCTGTACTCCTTCGGCGTGCTGGCCTACCGCGTGCTCTCCGGACGCCTGCCGTTCGACGGGCCGTCGCCGCGCCACTTCCTGGCGCAGCACGCCTCGGGCGCGCCACTGCCCCTGGACCGTGCGGCGCCGCAGTTGTCGCGCTACGTGGGGTTGCTGGCGCTGGTGATGCGGCTGCTGGACAAGGACCCGGCGAAGAGGCTCCAGTCGGCGCACGAGCTGGCGGATGCGCTGGGGGTGGCCCATGCCGCGCTGGTGGCGTTCACGCCGAGCCAGGGCACGCCCATCGTCCACGCGGGCATGACGCCCTCCAACGGCACGGCGGCCTTCGCAGGCTCCGAGGTGCGCAACGAGCCCTCCGGCACGTCGGCCTTCGGCGTGAGCGCGGAGCCGGCCGGGCCCGGGTCAGGCACGTCGGCCTTCGGGGCGACGGAGCCGGTGGTGGCTTCTCCGGCGGTGACGGCGCCCCCGGCGGTGCCTCGCACGGGCACGGCGGCGTTCGGGACGGCTCCCCGGCTCACGGGTGGGCTGGGAGCGACGACGGGCGGCGCGGCGGTGGTGAAGCCGCAGAACGTGACGGTGCTGCTCACCGACATCCAGGGCTTCACCGAGCGCATGAGCCGGCAGACGCACGAGGAGAACGCGCGGATGCTGGACACGCATGACCGGCTGCTGTTGCCCATCGTGCGCGAGCACGACGGGAAGCTGGTGCAGAAGCGCGGCGATGCATTGCTCGCGGTGTTCCGGGCGCCCTCGTCGTCCATCCGTTGCGGCATGGCGATGCAGCAGGCGCTCTGGCGTCACAACCAGACGGTGCCGCCCGATGAGCAGCTCCACGTGCGCGTGTGCCTGCATGCGGGCGAAGTGCTGGTGACGAACGACGCGGTGCTCGGCGAGCCGATGGAGGTCGTGAAGGCGGTGGAGCACGTGGCCGCCGCCGGAGAAGTGACCTTCACCGAAGCCGTGAACATGGTGCGCAACCGCGCCGAAGCGGCCGCCGAACCGTGCGGCACCATTCCCCTTCCCGGCCGACAGGAGAAGATCCAGCTCTACCGCCTCACCCGCGCGGCGGAGGGTTCACCGTTCGGCGCGGCGCTGGGCATCAAGGACGCCGGTCCGAAGCGCTCACCGATGGAAGCGCTGAGCGGCCTGGGCACGAAGGTGCGCGAGGGTGTGGCGATGCTGCGCCAGCGCCCGCGCGTGCTGGGCGCAGGGGTGGCGGCGTTGGTGCTGATGGGAGTGGGCGTCGCGTGGTCGGTGCACGCGAGTGATCCGCTGGTGCGGGCGCATGGGTTGCTGAAGGACGGCCAGCCGGCGGAGGCGCTCCAGGTCCTGGAGGGCCCGGATGTGCCGAAGGGCGCGGCGACGACGCGGCTGCGCGCTGCCGCGAATCATGCACAGGGGACGCACGACAAGGAGCACGTCCTGTTGCTGAGCCTGGACAAGCAAGGCCGGGCGGGCCTGGAGATGGGGCTCCTGGACGGGCTGGCGGAGGACTTCGGAAACGGCGAGCAGGACCGCTCCGTGCGCAGGGTGTTGGAGACCCTGCCGAAGGCCACGGTGCGTTCGCACTTCGAGGCCCTGGCGCGCGGCAAGCCGTCGATGAAGCAATGGGGCGGGTTGCGCTACCTGGAGTCGGTGCAGGACACGGAGGGCCTGGACCTGGTGGGGCTCTACACGTCGTCGCTCGACTCCACGGATTGCGGCGTGCGCACGAAGGCGGCGTCCAAACTCGCGACCCTGGGCGACCCCTCCGCGCTGCCCACGCTGGCGCGCGTGGCGGAAGCGGCCCGTGAGAAGCCCGCCGCCGGGACGCGTGCGTGCAATCCGCAGGCGTTCAGCAGGGCGCTCGAAGAGCTGAAGAAGAAGACGCAGGCGGCGCCGTAGTCCGCGGCGCCAGCCACCTCCGAGAACAACATGCGCTGGGTATTTCTCCTCCTGTGTGGATGCTGGCTGGGTTGTGCGGCGTCGGTGGCATCCCAGCCTGGCGTCTCTCCCGTGAGCACGTGGGAGAGCGCCTCGGAGGACTCCCACGAATGCGATGATAGCGGAGAGGACCAGTGCCTTTCTCACGTCTGCTCCGACACGGGATGTGCGCTCTATCGCTGCGAAGACCTGGCACCAGGTCGGATCGCCCGAACGTTCGCGGGCCCCACGCCTCCGGTATTCATCGCGCCCGGGGGTGGTGCCCAGAGAACGTGGGGGAGCGCCCAGGGGCTTCCAGGCGATGCGTTGCCCGTCATGGTGTTCCGCTGGCACCCACGCGAAAAGCTGCCCAGCGAACTCCAACGACAACGGGCCTACGAGGAGTGGGAGCGCCGGCCAAAGGAGCGGCATCACATCTTCCCCCAGGCCCTGCAGGGCTACTTCGCGCGAAAGGGAATCAACGTGCATGACTACGTGATTGCCATCGACGCGGAGATCCACGGCCGCATCCACCGGGGGAAGAATGGAGGTCCCTGGAACGCCGAATGGCGTGCCTTCATCGAGCACACCTTGGGTGAAGCGCAGAAGCACGAGCACTTCGAGCACGCGGGCGCACTCATCCAGAAGTTCGCCCTCGCCGGATACACCCTGACGTATTGGCAGCGGTTCGACCTCACACCGGTTCCCAGGGACTGAATGCGCTACTTCGAGCTTCGAGAACCCACGGACGCCACCCGCTGGACCGGCGAGTTTCGCGCGAAGCGGCGGTGGGGCCTGCCCGGAGTGGCGTGCCCGACCTGTCATGCGGAATGGAGTGGCGTGCTGTCCTATCCCGCCGTGGATCTCTCCCGCCTCCCGGAACAGAAGTCCTTCGCGGAGCCACGACTGGAGCCCTACGCGCAATACGCTCGGCTCGCGGAGCAGGTCCGCCCCCTGCTCCCTCCGGGTGCTCTGCTTCAGCCCGGCTGCACCTTTGGAGCGTTGCGTGGCAAAGCACAGGGACGGTTCGGCCCCGTCACCGTCTTTCCCTCCTGGGAGATCTTCCTGCGCGAGGATGCCCTGGCGTCCTTCCGGGCCGGCGCGCTGAGAGGACTCATCCCCGTGCTGGCGGAACTCTCGTTCCCGACGCAGGACGCGGAACAGCTCCACGAACTCCAGTTGCTCCCCAGAGGCCGCCTGCACGAAGCCTGTCTTCCCGTGGGAAGACCACCGCCCTGTCCAACATGCGGGCGGCAGGGATTCCGGATGCCCTCCAAGCGGTGGCTGGACGCGGACTCCCTTCCCGCCGACCTGGACATCTTCCGGTTGGAAGATGCCGTGACGCTGATCATCGCCACCGAACGGTTCGTGGAAACGCTCCACGCGCTGGGACCGAGCGATGTGGAGAGCCTTGAAGTGCAGGCCGTTCCGGGAAGCGCTCGCAGCCCTGAGTGACTGCCCGGCGTGGCCCAGGGGCCGCACTTGCGTGTCCCTGCACCCTCGCCATCCCCCAGGTTTTCAGGTCACGTCGTGACGGATCCGCGCGCACACGCTTTGCATCCGCGCGCCCAGCCACCCGCTTCCTCCTGGAGCCCCATGACCTCACTGCGAACCTGCGCCCTCCTGCTCCTCCTCACCGCCTGCGCCACCACACCCTCCACGCCCTCTTCACCCCAGGACGAAGTCGTGCTCGCGGAGGACGTGCGCATCCGCCGCATCGCGCCCGGCGTGTGGATGCACGAGACGAACGCCAGCAAGGAATGGGGCGGCACGCCCGCCAATGGCCTCATCGTGGAGGACGGCGACGCGTCCATCCTCGTCGATACAGGCTGGAATCCGCGTCAGGCCGAAGCCCTCATCACCTGGGCCCGGGACTCACTGCACCACCCGGTGCGCGCCGCGGTGGTGACGCACTTCCACATGGACCGGACCGGTGGCATCCCCACCCTGGAAGCGCAGCACATCGCCGTCCACGCACGTGAGGACACCGCCCGCCGCGCCGCCGCGCAGGGCAACCCTGTCCCCACCTCGCGCGTGTCGGATGCGCAGGACTTGGGGCCGCTGTCGGTGTTCTTCCCGGGTGCCGGCCACACGCCCGACAACCTCATCGTCTTCCACCCGGCCTCGGGCATCCTCTACGGAGGCTGCTTCATCAAGGACGCGGCGGCGAAGGACCTGGGCAACCTGGAGGACGCGGACACCACCGCCTGGCCCGCGAGCCTCCAGCGCGCACGCGCGCACTACCCCGACGCGCGC
Source organism: Corallococcus praedator (assembly GCF_003612125.1). GTDB lineage: Bacteria > Myxococcota > Myxococcia > Myxococcales > Myxococcaceae > Corallococcus > Corallococcus praedator. Next base: position 51,930 of record NZ_RAWI01000016.1, on the reverse strand, counting down.
GTCATCGTGCCCGGCCACCACGCCCCCGGTGGGCCGGAGCTGCTCGAGCACACCGAGGCCCTGCTGCGCGAAGCCCCACCCGCGGCCTCGCGCTGAAGCGCTGACACGCTTCAGTCGTCCCGGTGCGCGTGGCCCTTCTTCTTGCCCCGCCCATGCCCGTGGTCGTCGTCGTCATCCCAGTCGTCGTCGCGACCGCCGCCCTTGCCCTTCACCTTCTCGTTCACCTTGAGCAGGTTGCGCGTGTACGCGTCGTAGTCCAGGTGCAGGTGCCCCTTCGCCCCCTGCGCGTACGCGCGCAGCTTCACCTTCCACACGTTGTTGCCGGTGAGGTGCGCCTCCTGCAACTCGCACCGATACCCGCGCGAGCGGCACTGCTCGAACCCCCGCCGCACCGCCTCGTCGTAGTTCATCGCCACCGGACGCGGCGGCGGCGCGGGGCGCGGCGGAGGACGCGACGGACGGGAGCTCGCGACGATACATCCCGAAGAGAGCAGCAGGGTTCCCAGCAGCAGGGGCAATCTCATGCGCGGGATGACGCCACACCCGCGCCCGGATTCAAACGGGCCCGCCGTATGTCCTTGCGACTGCGGTGAGACTACAAACCTCCAGGCGAGGCGAACGCGACGAACAACTCCCCCGCGAGGTAGGCGCGAAGCCCCTTGCTCGCCGGTCGGATGAAGTCGTTGAGCAACGCACCCTTCGCCTGCCGGTGCACCGTCGGGAACGCCAGGTTCATGTGGCTGCGCGCCACGCCCTTGCCGCCCCGGTGGATGAACGTCACGGTGCCGTCCGCGTCCACGCGCTCGACCACCGCGATGTGCGTCATCCCGTCGTTGCGCTTGCCGTCGCGGTTGCGGTCGTACGTCTCCTTGAAGAACGCCAGGTCGCCCGGCCTCGGATTCAACCGGTGCACCGCGCCCGCCGCCTGCGCCCGCCGGAAGATGCCCGTGACGGCGTTCTCCCCCGCGAGGAAGCCGTGCGCGACCAGGTCGATGCCCGCCTGCAGGTACGCCAGCCGCACCAGCCCCGAACAGTCGTTGGGCACGGACCGGTCCAACCGCCGCGCGCCCACCAACTGCGCCGCGCGCGCCACGATGCCCCGGGCCTGCGTCGACGGCGGAGGCAACAGCTCGTCCCAGAATCCGCCCGGGCCCCGCGTGGGCCCCGTGAAGAGCGCCGCGGCCTCCAGCGCCGCCGCGATGACGCCCGCCTCCTCCGGCAACTCCCCGGGGTCCGCCGCCATCAGCGACGCCAGCGCGTCACGGCCCTCCGGCGTCACGAACTCCAGCGGAGGGGGCGCTTCCGCCTTCACGCCCAGTGCGCCCTCGGCGCCCACCGCGGCGACCCTCGGTGGCGCGACGTGAGCCTTGGGGAACTCGGCGGGGTGCAGCTCCAACACGCTGTGGGAGGCCACGTCCGGGACGTGCGCGCAACCCACCAGGCAGCCCAGCGACATCAGGATGACGAGCGACGAACGGCGCAGCAGCAACAAGTCCTCCGGGGGTGAACGCGGCCGCATTCAACCCCGGAATCGTTGTACGTCAAACAGCGATCATCCCTCCCAGGTCGCGAGCAGGTCTCGCACCCGGGCGTACCTCTGGAGCAGGGCAGCGCGGTGGGCGCTGAGCACCACCATGAAACCCACCACCAGCAGGCCCAGCAGCGACAGGAACGCGGCGCCCACGCGGTGGTCGCGCATGCCGAAGCGCACCAGGTTGGCGGCCACCGCCGTCACCAGGAACCCCGAGCCCAGGTACACGTAGGAGCGGATCCGCAGCGCGATGCCCGCGCCCACGCCCACGAGGCAGAGGAAGACGCACAGGATCATCGCCTCGCCGTCGTTGAACAACAGCGGCTTCCACGCCCCCGCCACGTAGATGCACGTCACCGCCACGGCGCGCAGCTGCGCGTAGGCATCCTGCGACAGCCCGCCCCGGAACACGCGCAACAGCGCCAGCACGGACAGGCCCGCGGGGATGGCGTAGTGCTGCGGCTCGCCGGCGCCGGTGCCCAGCCACACGAAGAACAGCGCCAGGTTGAAGGCCGCGACGGACATCAGCGACGCGGGCCCCTTCTCCTTCGAGGCCGAGGCGAGCGCCGCGAAGTGCGCCGCGTAGCCCACGAGCAGCGCCACCGCCACGAAGGGCTGGCCCCACGGCAGCGACAGCAGGCCCGCCAGCGGGAACCACCACGCGCCCGCGATGGCAGGACGGCGGAAGGCCTTGAGGCCCGCGCCTTCGCGCCGCACGAACAGGTACAGGCCGATGAAGACCGCGCCCCCGATGAGCGACGCCAGACTGTCCGCCGAGCCGAGGCTCGCGTTCACGCCCAGCACCCGCACGCAGAGGTAGCCCGTCGCCACCAGCGCCTGCGCCATCCACGCGGCGGCTTCGTCCTCGTCCTTCGCCGCGCGGCGCACCAGGGCGAAGAGCAGGATGACCAGCCCGCCGCACGCCACCCACGCCTCGCGCGACGCACCGTCCGGGCCGCGCACCGTCAGCACGCCCAGCAGCACCTCCGCCAGCGCGAGGCCCGCGAAGGCACGGCCCATGCGACCGCGCACCTTCGGGCCCGCCACCGACAGCACCAGCGTGGCGAGCAGCGCGGTCGCCGCGCCGAAGTACGGGAAGATGAACTCCGCGCCCCGGCCGGTGGAGTACACCGCGCCGAAGTGCACGATGAAGGCGTGCACGGCGAAGAGGGACGCGGACCAGCCCACCCACTCGCGCTCACGGCGGCGCGCCACCACCGTCCACGCGGTGGCCAGGCCGAAGAGCACGCACAGCGGCATGCCCGGGTGCTTCAGGCTCCGCAGGCTGCCCAGCGACAGGAGCGCCAGCACCGCGCCACCGTGATGCAGCGCCGAGCCCACCGCCACGCCGCGGACATCCAGCCCGAAGCCCACCAGCGCCAGCACCAGCCCCACGCCGGCCAGCACCGCGGGCGTCCACAGCGGCGGCACCGCGGCGACCAGCACCGCGCCCAGCAGCGCCGTGGCCCCGTTCATCATCAGGCGCTCGCGCGTCACCATCAGCACCAGCGACGTCAGCCCCGCCACCAGCGCCACCGACAGGGGCAACGCCCCCGGCCCCGCGTCCATCAGCCGCAAGCCCACCAGCAGGGCCGCCACGCCAGCGCCGCCCACCCACAGGGGCTCGCTCCACGTGCCCTCGATGCCCGGCGACAGGCGCGCCGCGGCGTTCGTCAGCGCGCGCTGCACGGCGCCGGACTGGCACAGGGCGGACAGCACGGCGGCGACCAGCGCCACGCCCGCCACGAGCAGGCCCGCCTCCGGACGCCACTCGCCCACCGCGAACGAGGCCGTCTGACCCAGCGGCGCGAGCGCGAACGCGCCCACCGCAGCGGTGAGCAGCCAGCGCTGGGACAACAGGAAGGCCGCCGCCAGCAGCACCGCGCCGGACGCGGTCAGCGCACCGGGTGTCGGCGCGGTGAGGACGGAGATCAGCGTCACGCACAGGGCCCCGCCCACGGCGGTGGGGCGCAGCGCTTCATCGCGCGGGCCCCGGAAGAAGGCCGCCAGCGCGTCCGGGACGTGGTGCGACGCCAGGGCGAGAGCCAGGAGAAGGACGGTGGCGAAGGGCCGCGCCTCCGGAATGAACATCAGGAGCACGGAGGCGACGCCCACGCGGAGCGACGGCCGGGGACCCGGCAGCAGCACCAGCGCGAGCGCGGAGACCAGGGCCGTGCGCTGGCCCACGTCCGGCACCAGCAGCGACAGCGCGCCCAGGCCCGCGACCGCCAGTTGCATCCACTTCGACATCGACTGGCGCGGGGCTTCGTCATGCGAGCGCAGGAGCCACGAGGCCGCGGACGGCACGTGCTCCACGACGCGCACGAGCAGCAGCGGATAGAGCGGCAGCAGCGCGACCCACGCGGGGGGATGCATCACGGCCGCGATGGACAGCATGCCGTAGGGCACCATGAGCGCCGCGGCGAAGGGCTGGCGCAGCGTGCGCGTCCACAGCAGGGGAAGCAGCGCCGGCCCCATGAGCGCGAAGAGCGTGGCGTGAGGAAGCCGGGCCAGCGCATGGCCGTTCCAGCACACCGTGGAGGCGCCCAGCACCACCATCGCGGCCAGCGTGGAGACCAGGGAGAAGGACTCGCCGCCCGTGGCGATGCGCCGCACGGCGGGCACGTCGTCCAGCAGGGCCAGGACGCTGAGGAACGTGGCCAGCCCCAAGAGCGCCAGCGGACCGGCCGTGTACAGCGCGACGCCCGCCTCGATGGTGGCCATCAGCAGGCCCAGCGTGGGAGGCAGCGCGCGCGTGGTGAGCAGCGCCGCCAGCGCCGCGCCCAGCAGGAACAGGGTCTGCTGGCCCGGGCCCGCCATCTCCGCCGGCACCAGCGGCAGGAGGAGCGCGAGGATGCCCGCGGTGACGGTGCTCGCGCTGCGGCCCTTGCGCGCGGCCACCACGGAGGCCAGGAGCGACGCCGCGATGAGCAGGACCAGCGACACGGCCGGCGGCAGGCCCCACGCCGAATAGAAGGACAGGTCCGGCAGCAGCGAGATGCCCACGAGCACGACCGCGAACGGCCGCGCGTCCGGGAAGCTGCGCGAAGCCACCGCCATCGTCGCGGCGGCGGTGAGGAGCACGGGCCCCAGGAAGGGCTGCTGGCTCATCAACCCCCACAGCACGGCGCTCCCCGCGTACAGCAGGGCCGGCACGCCCAGGCGTTTGAGCAGACCGCCGCGCTCGCCCAGGAGCGCGAGCACCAGCGAACCGCCCACCATCGCCGCGAGCGCCGCCTGCGTGGAGTGGACGGAGCCGAGCTTCGGCAGGAGGGCCACCGCGAGGAAGGCACCGAAGGCCAGGTAGCCTTCGTGGCGCAGCCGGTACGCGGCCAGCAGCACGCCCGCGCTGCCCAGCGCCATGCCCACGACAGGGGCGGTGACGGGAGACGACCCCACCCCGATGGCGAATCCGCACGTCGCGAGGACACCGACCACCGTGCCCAGGAAGCGCTGCGTGCGCGCATCCTCCAGGCGCCACACGAGGAGCGCGAGCCCCAGCGCCAGCGCGCCGGCCACCACCGTCGCGGGCCCTGGCCCGAAGGCGATGACACCGGAGAACGGCAGCAGGGCGAGGAGCACCGAGCCGACCGCGGTCAGCGGGAAGCGCTTGAAGAGCAGGCCCGCGCCCAGCGACAGCATGCCCAGGGCGAGCGTGGCGAAGAAGGCCGGGCGCGCGTCGGTGCCCAGGTGTCCGTAGAGCGCGAACGCCGGCGCGGCCCAGGTGGTGGCGCGCAGCAGCACATCCGCGAGGCCCAGGTCGCGCTCGTCACCGGTGCGCTCGCCGCGACGCTGGACGCGGTAGGCGAGCACCAGCCCCGCGAGCACGAAGGGAATCGCGGTCAGCGCGCCGTACTGGAAGGGCAGCACCTCCGAGGGCGGATAGCCCAGGCGCGCCTTGAGGGCGTTGAGCAGGAGCGTGGCCGCGTGCGGAATGAGCTGCACGCTGGACGCATAGGAGAGGTAGGCGCCGAAGTACGCCGGGTAGAGCCACTTCAGGCGAGCCACGGTGCCGCGCGACAGGGACACCAGCGTGCCGGTGAAGATGGCGGCGGTGAGGAAGAGGGCCGGCTGGGTGCCGCTGATGGCGGCCGCGAGGCAGGCCACCTGGAGCGCCACGGTGCCGACCGCCAGCGAGTCGGCGGAGCGCTCGGTTTCGAGCGTGCGGAAGCCCAGACAGGTGGCGAGCAGGAAGGCGACGAAAGGTGCGTAGGTGCCGGCGGGAACGGGCGCACCCGCGGAGGCAAGGGCCAGGTGCAACCGGATGGCGAACAGCGCCGTGAGGTACAGGGGCGCGGTGAGCGCGAACGCGAGCGCATCTCCCTTGCGCTGCGGGGTGACGGTCTTGCGAGACAGCAGGAAGAAGAGGAGGCACGGCAGGGCGTTGAGCCACACCGCCGGAGCGCCGATCCGCGCGGCCAGGGGCGCGAGGCCCATGATGAGCGTGGCGCCGACGAGGCCCACCTGGATGAACGGACGCGAAGGGGCGTCGAAGGACTCGGCGGGTTTGCGCGCGAGGAACGCGGCGACGCCGGCCCAGACGAAGAGCAGCGGCACGAGCAGCGCGGGGTGCACGCCGTCAAGCTGGAGGGACTCACCGAACCCCATGGGCCCCAGCGCGACGCCGCCCAGCGGGGCCACGGCGGAACCGATGAGGCCGAGGATGTGGCCCGGCTTGCGCAGGGATTCGCGGCGCGAGAGGAAGCCGCCCCACACGGAGAAGCCGACGGAGTAGCCCACGGTCATCACGAAGACGGTGAGCGAGCGGGTGACGGACGTCATCCCGGCCCAGGACTCGAAGACGAAGTAGAGCGTGCCGGAGAGGATGAGGAACGCGCCGATGAACCACGCGATGCTCTCGTAGAGGAACGGCCGCCAGACGCGGCTCCATGCCGAAGTCTCCTCGACGAGGCGCGCGGTGCGGCTGCGCGGCGCGGGCGGATCCATGAACGGCTCGCCCGGGTTCGGAGGCAGCGGGCGGGACGCAGGAGCGCGGGCCGCGTTCATCGGCCGGGCGTTGGCGCCCACGGGCGGGCGGGCGGCGTTCGGACCGGGTGCGCCCGTGGGGCCGGGCTTCGCGACGTGAGGAAGGCCGGAGACCGGGGTGGCGACTCCCAGGGATGCGGCGACATCGAGCCGGGAGAAGTGAACGGAGGAGGAACCCGCGGCGGGTGTTGCCCCCGTGTTCGGGAGGGCGTGCGCCGCGGAGTTGGCCGCGTCGGTGTGGGCGAAGGAGGCGGATGCGTCGGAAGAGGCAGAGGCGGCTGCGTCGGTGAGGGCGTGAGCAGCGGCAACGTCGGCGGGCGTGTGAGCAGCGGCTGCGTCGATGAAAGCGTGAGCGGCGACACCCGAGGCATCGACGGAGGCGTGAGCGGCATCGGCGACAACGTTGGCCTCCACTGCCATGCCGTGCGCGACGTGCGCCTCGGAAGCGACGGCGGAAACATTCTCTTCGGCTACGTGCGCATCCGAAGCAGTGACCGCCACGGAGGCATCAGCCTCCGGGCCGTTGGACGCAACGAACGCCACGGGACCGACGGCGAAGGCACCCTCCCCCATCCTCGGGGTGACGGCCTCGCTCCGGACCGCCTCCGCGTCCGGCGCGGACGTCAGCGACTCGGCGGGCGTCTCGGTGAGGACGGAGAGGAGGACGCGGGCCTGTCGCTCGTAGCGCTCGGTGAGCAGGCGGCGCACGTGGGATGGCACATCGGAGGCATCCCAGCGCGGCACCTCGTCCAGGAGGAAGTGGACGTGCGCGAGTTCGGCCTCGATGGCGGACCGGGCTCGGGCGGACAGATGGGTGCCGCAGAGAACGCACTGGCGGGCACTTCCCAGGCGTTCCTGACGACAGGCAGGGCAGTACATGGAACTTCCCCCTCTACAACGGACGTGCCACGCAGAATGCCCTGGAAGGGCGCGGGATTGAAATCCACCGGGGTGCGGTGGGCGGGTGGCACCTGTGCAGATCGCTGCACACGTGCACACCCGACGCTGGCCGCCGGGAACGACTCATGGGACCGTGGAGGTCATGAGCACGGACCTGACGTTGCGGCCCATCGAGGCCCGGGATGACGCGGCGGTGGCGGCGGTCATCCGAGCGGTGATGCCGGAGTTCGGAGCGGACGGTCCGGGCTTCGCCATCCACGACCCCGAAGTGGACGCGATGAGCGCGGCCTACACCCGGCCCCGACACGCCTATTTCGTCGTCGAACATGAGGGTCGGGTGGTGGGAGGCGGAGGCATCGCGCCGCTGGACGGGGGCGCGCCGGACGTCTGCGAACTGCGCAAGATGTACTTCCTGCCACAGGCCCGGGGCCACGGTGTGGGCGAGCGCTTGTTGAGACACTGTCTGGAGTTCGCGCGCGGCGCCGGTTATCGCCAGTGCTACCTGGAGACGCTGGCCGGCATGGCGCAGGCCCAGAAGCTCTACCAGCGCCTCGGCTTCGAAACCCTCTGCGCCCCCATGGGCCGCACCGGGCACTTCGGCTGTGACCGCTGGTACGCGCTGGACCTCACCAAGGGTGCCTGACCGCTACGGCATGAAGGCACGTCGCGCGAGGATCTTCCCCTCGGGAGACACCGCGTACAGCTCGAACCAGTCGAACTCCAGGCTGCTGCCCACGGGCCATCCACATCGGTCGATGCGTCGATCGATGCGGACAAAATAGACCCCGCCCTCCTGCCCCACCACCACATCCAGCGAGCGAGCAGACGACTCGCAAGCGCCCGCATCCTGTTTGGGGAAGCTGGCCAGCACACGTTGAAGCACGGCATGGGCGGCCAGGACCGCCGGACCGTCCAAGGTCGCAAGTGGCTGCAAGTCGGTGGGCCACTGGATGCCTGCGTCCGCGCCCGTCAGTGTCACAACGCCCCCCCCATCCTGCTTCACCGCGACCCCGGCATCGGGACGCATGGGGGGGCTTCCGCCGTCCGCCACGAGCGACACCAGGACAAGGACGTGATGGGGCTTCAGCAAACAGCACCTCTCCAGCAGGAACGATGAATCGGCATCATCGGGGGTAGCACTTCGGAGGAGGAAGGGTCGAGCCCAGGTTCCTGGGAGGTGCGGGTTCACACCGGGTTTCGAACTGCCATTGCCGCGCTGAGTCGCTCCACCGGAAAACCTCTCCCGCGAAGTTCCATTTCAGGAACCGAGGCGCCTCCGCGTGTCCTGTCGCCAGCCAGGCCCAGGCGGGAATGGGCCTCCCACGGGCATCTCGGGCAGGTTTTCCACCAGGCGATACCGCGTACTCGATCATCGTCCAGCGGGCCTCTCCCACCTTGACCGCTGGAAACACCAAAAGGTCGGCACTGCTCATATCCGTGCCGCAAGGATGGTTGTGAGCGAAGCCGAAGATCGCCATGTCGCCGCCAAAGTCCTTGTCGGTGACACCTCCCATCGGAGGCTGACACGCGCCTCGCTCACCCATCTGCTTGCGAACGGGCCAGGAGACCCGCCAGTCCTGTGGCGTCCGATAGACGGCGAGGCAATATTCGGTCGCATCAGGTCGAGGCTGTCCCGTGTTCGCGTCACAGGCATCCACGGCTCCCGGGAGAGCCAACATCGCCTGGAGCGCGGGCAGCATCAGATCATCTGGAATGACACCCATGTCCGCGTAGACCACGGGCACGTCCGGATGCTCCCAGGGACCAGGAGCGACAATCAGCCTCGGGTTCTGCTCCAGTCGAGGCAGCTCACTGCTCAAGAAGTAGCGCCTGGAGCTTGCGCACGCGAACGCCAGGAAGAGAAGCAACGGCCCTCCCATCAGAGCCATGCCTCCCCAGGGCCCAAGCTTCATTCTCGAAGTGACGATCAAGGCATCCACCGGGTGGTACGAAGCCCGCATGTCATCACGGAGGGTGGCTCCCTGTCCGCTCACCAAACAAGGGAGCTAGCAGGAACACGCGGCGAGTAGCCTCCACCAGACCCAACTTGTCAGGTCAGGAGGCCCCGCATGGCGGACAAACCCACGACAGCCCCACGCCGCGCGCCCCGCGCCCAGAGCGCACGCACCGCGCACGCGGCCCAGACAGACAAGCTCCCGCTCGACATCGAGGAGGTCCTGCGCCGCATCCGCCACGAGGTGCGCTCCTTCGCCGACGCCGCGATGTTCGAACTCGCCGCCAAGGGCCACGGCTCCCTCTTCGAGCAGCTCATCGCGTGCATCCTCTCCATCCGCACGCTCGATGAAGTCAGCCTGCCCGCGTCCCTGCGCCTCTTGAGCCGCGCGCCCACCCCGGACGCCCTGGCCCGCCTCACGCCCCAGGACATCGACGCGCTCATCCAGCCCGTCACCTTCCACGAAGCCAAGGCGTATCAAGTCCACGCCATCGCCGTGCGCACGCGCGACGAATTCCACGGCCAGCTCCCCGCAGACGCGGCCATCCTCCAGTCCTTCAAGGGCGTGGGCCCCAAGTGCGCGCACCTGGCCCTGGGCATCGCGTGCGGCCACGAGGTCATCAGCGTGGACATCCACGTCCACCGCATCACCAACCGCTGGGGCTACGTGAAGGCCAGCACGCCGGAGCGCACGCTCGCCGCGCTTGAAGCCGTGCTCCCCCGCCCCTACTGGGTGGAACTCAACCGGCTCCTCGTCCCCTTCGGCAAGCACGTGTGCACCGGCTCCCGCCCGAAGTGCTCCACCTGTCCCGTGCTCCCCTACTGCCGGCAGGAGGGCGTCACCTCCCACCGGTAGCTGCGCCTACCGGTCATGCCCCGCGAACTGCGTGGCCCGCCGCGCGAACCTCCGCCATGGATTCGTCCGCCCGCCGTTCTGCAGCGTGATCTCCTTCGAGTGCCGGACGTCCTTCTCCCAGCACCCCTCCAGCTTCGCGGCGATCTCCTTGTCCTCGAACACCAACGACCCTTCGCTCAACTTGTTGAGCGACAGCGCATCCAGGTTCGTGGAGCCCACCACGCACAGCCAGTCATCCACGAGCATCGTCTTCGAGTGCAGCATCGCAGGCTGGTACTCCCAGATGCGCACCCCCGCCGCCAAGAGCCGCTCGTAGGTGGACCGCTGTGACGCGCGCACCACCGGCACGTCGTGGTGCGGCCCCGGCCCCAGCACGCGCACGTCCACGCCCTGCCGGACCTTCACCTCCAACTGCTCCAGGATGTCGTTGGGCGGCGTGAAGTACGCATTGGCGATCCACAACCGCTTCGTCGCCGCGGCCACCACCAGCCGCACCATCCGCTCCGCCTCCGTGATGCCCAGCCGCCCGGAGCTTTCGATGAACGCCGCGCACCCGCCGCCGTCCGCCTTCAACTCCGGGAACGCCTCGCGCGGCAGCAGCCCGCCGCCGGACTCCTGCCAGTGCTTGGCGAAGGTGACCTGGAAGCGCCGGACCTCCGGGCCCTCCACGCGGATGTGCGTGTCGCGCCAGTTGTCCTCCTTCAGCCCGTCGCCCTCCCACACCTTCCAGATGCCGAAGCCGCCCGTGTACGCGACGCGCCCGTCCACCACGACGATCTTCTGGTGTGAACGCCCCAGCAGCCGGCCCAGCACCTTGCCCGCGAGCAGCCGGTAGTAGTGCACCTCCACGCCCGCGTCGGTGAGCCGCTTCTCCACCTTCTGGTCGAAGTCCTTGTCCCCGGTGGTCTCCTCGCTGCCCACCGGATCCACCACCACGCGGCACTGCACCCCCGCGCGCGAGCGCTCGGTGAGCGCTTCCACGAAACGGTCCGACAGCTCACACGGCCGCCAGATGTAGATGAGCATGTGGACGCTGTGCTTCGCCGCGCGGATGTCCTCCAACATCCGGTCGAAGACCTCGCTGTTCTCCAGCAGGTGCACCCGGTGCCCCGGCGACAGGCCCACGCCCGTGGACTGGTAGAGCGCGAAGGAGAAGCCCTCCGGACCGGGCGGCAGCTCGAACGGTCCCTGCATCTCGTGCTTGCGGTTCGTACCGTCCCCATCGAACCCATGGGCCCCCGGCTGGGGCAGCAGTTCCACATCCTGGAGCTCGCTCATGGGCTGCAACGTAGGAACGGACAAGCCCCCAGGGCAGTCCACCGCCCGTTTCCTCGGCCGCAAGGTGAACAGGACCCCATTCCGTCGTTGCCGCCACCTTCCACCATGGCGAGACTGCGCCCGTTCCCTCGCCTGGAGAGATTTCATGCTCGATGCCACCTCGCGTCCCTCCGCCCGGGAGCTGCTCTCGCAGTCGGGCCTCGCCCCCCTCATCCCCATGCTCTACGTCGCCTGGACGGACGGCGAGCTGACGGCCGAGGAGCTTCGCGCCCTGGGCACCGCCGCCCGCGCCCAGCCCTGGCTGAACCTCAAGGCCAGCAGCGTCCTGGCCCTCTGGGTGGATCCGCTGCGTCCGCCCTCGCCCCGCGAGCTGTCCCTGGTGCGCGACCACATCCGCGCCACCGCCGAACGGCTGGCCACCAGCAACCAGCAGAACCTCGCGGAGCTGGGCGTGCAGTTGGCCCAGGTGCTCGCCGGCGAGGCGCCGCTCGACGTGCCCGTGGCGGAGCTCGCCCAGGCCCTGCACGCGCTGGAGGCCACGCTGGGCGTGGACGGCAAGGAGGCGGTGCGCTCCCTGATGCCCCACGCGTCGCGCGCCCCCTACGCCGAGGCGCGCTCGCACACGGCGTCCTTCGACCCCGCGGCGATGACCGACGTGCTGGAGCGCACCTACCGCGACGTGCGCAAGCAGGTGCGCGGTTGGTTGGAGGACGCGGACTTCCGCTACAAGGAAGGGCTGGACACCGACGCGTACCGCGACCAGGTGTTCGACTGGCTCAAGCACCTGGCCAACGACGGGCTGGGCCAGCTCGCCTTCCCCAAGGGGCGCGAGGGCGGCGCGGACCTGGGCGCGTTCATCGCCGCCTTCGAGACGATGGCCTTCTTCGACCTGAGCCTCGTCATCAAGGCGGGCGTCCACTTCGGCCTGTTCGGCTCCAGCATCCTGTTCCTGGGCACGAAGCGGCACCACCAGCAGTACCTGCCGCAGGTCGCGACCCTGGAGCTGCCCGGCTGCTTCGCGATGAGCGAGCTGGGCCACGGCTCCAACGTGCGCGACTGCGAGACGGTGGCCCGCTACGACGCGGACACGCGCGAGTTCGTCATCGACACGCCGTCGGAGACCGCTCGCAAGGAGTGGATTGGCAACGCCGCCCGGCACGCGCGCATGGCCACCGTGTTCGCGCAGCTGGAGGTGGACGGCGAGCGGCTGGGCGTGCACGCACTGCTCGTTCCGCTGCGCGACACGCACGGCAAGGTGCTCAAGGGCATCCGCATCGAGGACTGCGGCGAGAAGATGGGCCTCAACGGCGTGGACAACGGCCGGCTGTGGTTCACGAACGTGCGCGTGCCACGCGAGAACCTGTTGGACCGCTATGGCCAGGTGACGGAGGCCGGCGAATACACCAGCTCCATCACCGGCGACTCCAAGCGCTTCTTCACCATGCTGGGCGCGCTCGTGGCGGGTCGGGTGAGCGTGGCGTGCGCTTCCTTGAGCGCGGCCAAGAGCGCGCTGACCATCGCCGTGCGCTACGGCGACCTGCGCCGCCAGTTCGGCCCCACCGGTTCGCGCGAGGTGCGCCTGCTGGACCACCAGTCGCACCAACTGCGCCTGCTGCCGCTGGTCGCCAAGGCGTACGCGCTGGACTTCGCGCTGGAGCACCTGGTGGACCGCTACGTCCACCGCACGGAGGACGACGCGCGCGAAGTGGAGGCGCTGGCCGCGGGCCTCAAGGCCTACGCGTCGTGGAACGCCACCGCCACGGTGCAGGAGTCGCGCGAGGCGTGCGGCGGCCAGGGCTACCTCACCGCGAACCGGCTGCCGTCCCTCAAGGCGGACACCGACGTGTTCACCACCTTCGAAGGGGACAACACCGTCCTCATGCAGCTGGTGGCCAAGGGCCTGCTCACGGGCTACCGCCAGCGCTTCGAGGACGACCGCGTCTTCGCGGTGCTCAAGCTCATCGTGGACCGCGCGGCCCTGGTGGTGACGGACAGGAACCCCATCGCGGGCCGGCGCACCGACAGCGACCACCTGCGCGACAGCGACTTCCACCTGCGCGCGCTGAGGTTCCGCGAGGAGGAGATCCTCTCCTCGGTGTCCAAGCGCATCCGCAAGCGGCTCACCGCGGGCGTGGAGGCGTTCGAGGCCTTCAACCAGGTGCAGACCCACCTGCTGGCCCTGGCGCACGCGAGCGTGGAGCGCATCGTGTTGGAGCAGTTCCTGCTGGGCGTGGCGGCGGTGAAGGACGAAGCGCTCAAGCCGGTGCTGGGGCGGCTGGCGGACCTGTTCGGCCTCTCCTGCCTGGAGTCCGCCAGCGGCTGGTTCCTGGAGCACGGCTGGCTGGAGGCGCCCAAGGCGAAGGCCATCCGCAAGGAGCGCGTGAAGCTGTGCGCGGAGCTGCGGCCGGACGCGGTGGGGCTGGTGGACGCGTTCGGCATTCCCGACGCGTGCCTCGCGGCCCCCATCGGGCTGGGACGGCTGGCGCCCGGCGGTGAACGCTTCGACGACGTGGCGGCTGACGGCGCCCCCACGGGCTCGGCAGACTCGCGCGCGACATGAGGACACGTGCGTGGTGGGTGGTGCTGGGGCTCCTGGGGATGACCGGCTGCGCGGCGGTGTCCCCGGCGGAGCGGGCCCAACGGGTGAGCGCGGACAACAAGGAGCGCGCGCGCCTGTTCACCGAGGAGGTCTACAACCAGAAGCGCCTGGACCGAATCCCGGAGTACGTCGCGGCCGACTACGTGGACCGCTCGGAGGACGCGCCCGCGCAGCTCCGGGGCCCGGAGGTGGTGCGCACCCAGGCCCAGGCCGGCTTCGCGCTCTTCCCGGACCTGCGCTTTGAACTGCTCCACGTCCTCGCGGAGGACGACTGGGTGCTGGTGCGCTGGCGCGCGGTGGGCACCGACGCCCAGGGCCCCGTGGACGACGACGGCAGGCCGCCCTCGGTGACGCTCCACGGGGACTCCCTCTACCGGCTGCGCGACGGACGCTTCGTGGAGTCGTGGGACCTCACCGACCGGCTCTCACCGCTGCTCCAGCGGGGCTACAAGGTCGTGCCGCCGACGCCCTGACGAAACCTTTTCGCGGAGCACGGGTTGAAGGGGACTCCATCTCCTGGAGGCCCCTGGTGCTGAACATCCGAGCGTTGCTGCTGCTGGCCCTCACCCTGACCGCGTGTGGAGAAGCGTCCTCTTCCCCGGACGACCACCCGACGCCGCCGGACGCGGGCGTGCTGGATGCCGGGACCGTGGATCCCTTCGCGAAGGTGAATGCCATGGTCGCGGAGAGCGTGGCGGACGCGGGCGTACCGGGGGTGACGCTCGCGGTGTACGACGCGCAGGACCGGCGCGTCTTCGTGAAGAGCTACGGCGACTTCGCGCCGGACCGCCGGGTGGCCATCGCCTCCGCGTCCAAGATGGCATCGGGCCTGGCCCTGTTCCGGCTGGTGGACGCGGGCGTGCTGTCCCTGGACTCCACGACGGGCGAGGTGCTTGGGTGGACGGGGCCCCAGGCGGGCATCACCCTGCGCCACCTGCTGTCCTTCACGTCCGGCCTGGAGCCGAACCACCCCTGCACCGTGCAGATGGGGGGCACGCTCGCGCAGTGCGTGGAGGCCATCGCGGCTGGTACGCCCGTGGCGCCTCCCGGCACGCGCTTCGACTACGGCTCCGCCCACCTGCACGTCGCCGCGCGCATGGCGGAAGTGCGCACCGGCAAGCCCTGGCAGGACATCTTCGACGAGCAGGTGAAGACGCCGCTGGGGCTGACGAGCGCGGAGCTCGCCTACTACACCTTCCCGCGCAACACGCTGGGCACCAGCAACCCGCTCATCGCGGGCGGCCTGCGCTCCACGATGGACGAGTACGCGAAGCTGCTGGGCGTCGTGTACCACCGGGGCACCGTGGGGGGCGTGCCGTTCGCGTCCGCCTCGCTCTTCGACGCGCAGTCGCGCGAGCCGTATGACGTCGTCATCGGCAGCTCGCCCATGGTGGACGGGGGGCTGACGTACCACTACGGCCTCACCGCGTGGCTGGAGTGCGACACGCCCTCCACGGGCTGCGCGGTCGTGTCGTCGCCCGGGGCGTTCGGATTCACCCCCTGGGTGGACCGCGACAGCGGCTACTACGCCATCCTGGGCATGCAGTTGGAGGCGACGAACGAGGAGCGGGTGGGCGCCTTCTCCGTGGGATTGGAGCAGCGGTTGCGCCCGGAGATCCGCGCCGCGGTCGCGGCGACCCCGTAGGAACTCGCCGCTTCCCATTGACACCTGCGCACCAGACCCATCAGGGTCCGGGCATGAAGATGAACGCCGGGCCCATCCGGGCCGCAGACAAGGCCCGCCAGAGCGCCTTCCGCACGGCCTTTCCGCCCCACGGCCCCCAGGGTTCATCCTGGGGTAGCAAGCTGCTGCGAGTGTTCGGGTGGGCGCTCGTGCTGCTGGTCGCCTTCCTGCTCGTCGTCGTCTTCGATGGCTGGGAGTCCTTCGGCCGGGGCGCGGACGGCGCGCGGCGCGAGCGGATGGAGAAGTCTCCGCAGTGGAAGGACGGAGGCTTCGTCAACCCGCAGCCCATCCTCAACCACTGGGAAGAGTCCCTGTCGGCCATGTTCAATTCGAGCCCCGACAGCGCGCCCCAGACGCCGCTGACGGTGCCGCCCATCGATCCGAAGCGCTTCGCCACGCCTCCGCCGGGCGGGCTGCGCGTCACCTGGCTGGGGCACTCGTCCACGCTGGTGGAGGTGGACGGGCACCGCGTGCTCACGGATCCGCTGTGGGGCGAGCGCACCTCGCCGCTCGGGTGGATTGGCCCCAAGCGCTGGTTCCCCGCGCCCATCGCGCTCAGCGACCTGCCGCCCATCGACGCGGTGGTCATCTCCCACGACCACTACGACCACCTGGACTTCGCGACCATCCGCGCGATGAAGGACTGGAACACCACCTTCGTCGTGCCGTTGGGCATTGGCGCGCACCTGGAGTACTGGGGCGTGCCCGCGGAGCGCATCGTGGAGCTGGACTGGTGGGAGCGCACGCGCGTGAAGGGGCTGGACATCGTGTGCACGCCCGCGCGGCATGCGTCGGGCCGCTTCCTCCAGCAGAACAAGACGCTGTGGGCGGGCTGGGCGCTCGTGGGCTCCCAACACCGCGTCTATTACTCGGGCGACACCGGCCTGTTCCCCGCGATGGAGGAGATTGGCGCGAAGCTGGGGCCCTTCGACATGACGATGATTGAGACGGGCCAGTACGGCGCGGGCTGGCCGGACTGGCACCTGGGGCCGGAGCAGGCCGTGCTCGCGCACCGGCTGGTGCGCGGCCGGTTGATGCTGCCGGTGCACTGGGGGCTCGTCACGCTGGCGACCCACTCGTGGACGGAGCCCATGGAGCGCTCGCTGGCGGCGGCGAAGCAGGACGGGGTGAGCGTCACCTCGCCCCGGCTGGGACAGGACTTCCTCGCGCAGGCACCTCCCACGGAGCGCTGGTGGCCGGAAGTGCCGTGGCGGACCGCGCAGCAGGACCCCATCGTGGCCAGCCAGATTCCGCCCGAGCTCCTCGTGGGGCATCCGGCCCTGCCGCTCCTCGCGGCGCCCTCGGCCCCGACCCCGACGACCCCGCAGGCCGCGACGCCGCCCGCCGCGACGCCGCCGACGTCGGCTCCGCAGGGCACCAACCCCGCGCCCACGAGTCCGCAGTCCGCGACCGCACAGGGCACCCAGCCGTAGGCCGCGCGCACAGGCAGCGGATCCGCATGAACAGCCCCGTGGACCGGGGGCCTTCGGGTCGCCGGTGCTCAAGGCATGCCCCCAGGGGCCGCGATGCATGACGAACCGGCGGATCCGCTGCGCAAGGCCTTCGAGTCCACGGGCTACGTCGTGCGCGCGCACCCCCTCGTCGGAGGCGTGAAGCACGTGCTGCGCGTGGGTGCCACGCACCCGCTGCTCGACGCCGCGCTCACCGCGCACGGCCACACGTCCTGGGCCTTCCTCACCGCGTGGAACCCCCACGCGCGGGCGCACGGCTCGCGGACCAACGCGCGGCTCCAGCGCACCTTGCGCGGCCTGCTCGAAGCCCGCGGCCATCACCCCGTGTCCGCCGTGGGCGTGGCGGACGACCGGAGCTGGTTCGAGGAGAGCCTCTTCGTCCCCGGCATGTCGCGCGACGAGGCCCGCCACCTGGGCGGGCTGTTGCGCCAGAAGGCCGTGCTCCAGGGACGCGTGGGCGGCGTCGCGGAGCTGCTGTGGTGCCAGGCGTCCGCCCTCCCTTGAACCCGCCCCTGCGTGTCGTTCACGTCACATCCAGAGGGCCGGCACCCATTCGGGACCCAGCCCTCACGCGAACGTCATGCGACGGTGCCAGGGTCCCCGCCGTCCGGAGGGGGAGCTCACATCGCGGTCACCCCTCCGCAGTCTGAATCCAGGAGCCGTCCCGATGCAACCTTCTGTTCCCGCCGCGCGTGATGTCGCGCGTCCCAGCGTCTTCCTCCTCGCCGGTGCCTTCGTCACGGGCCTGCTGCTCGTCCTGCACGGAGGCTGCGGCAATCAAGAATGCGTGAACGCCTTCGACTGCGCGGAGCAGGTCACCCCAGACAGCCAGGGCAATGGCTGGACCTGCGTCGAACACGTCTGCCAGCGCGTCACCTTCCCGCCGCCCGCGGAGACCGATGCGGGCACCAGCACCGACGCCGGCACCCGCGACGACGGAGGCAGCGCGGCGACGGTGTCCGTGAAGATCATCGCGTTCAACGACTTCCACGGGCAGTTGGAGCCCGCGGGCGGTACCGGCGGACAGATCATCACGGCCCTGCTGCCGGATGGCGGCGCCGCGGACCGCGTGAACGCGGGCGGCGCCGTGTACTTCGCCCGCCACGTCGCGGACCTGCGCGCGAAGAACCCGAACACGGTGGTGGTCTCCGCCGGTGACCTCATCGGCGCCACGCCGCTGCTCTCCGCCCTCTTCCACGACGAGCCCACCATCGAGGTCATGAACCAGGTGGGCCTGGACCTGGCCGCGGTGGGCAACCACGAGTTCGACGAAGGCGGCTCGGAGCTCCTGCGCATGCAGGCCGGCGGCTGCCACCCGGTGGACGGCTGCCAGGACGGCACCGGCTTCGAGGGCGCGCGGTTCAAGTACCTCGCGGCCAACGTGGCCACCGGCCCGGACCGCACCCTCTTCCCGCGCTACGACGTGCGCACCTTCGAGGGCGTGAAGGTGGCCTTCATCGGCATGACGCTGGAAGGCACGCCGCAGATCGTCACCCCGTCGGGCGTGGCCGGCCTCACCTTCAAGGACGAGGTGGAGACCGTCAACGCGCTGGTGCCGGAGCTGAAGTCCCAGGGCGTGGGCGCCATCGTCATCGTGGTGCACGAGGGCGGAATGCCCGCGCTCGACTCGCTCTACAACGAGTGCAAGGGCATCTCCGGCCCCATCCTGGACATCGCCCAGAAGCTGGACCCCGCCGTGAACGTCATCGTCAGCGGCCACACCCATCAGGCCTACAACTGCTCGCTGAGCGGCAAGCTCGTCACCAGCGCCGCCTCCGTGGGCCGGCTGCTCACGGACATCGACCTGACCCTGGACGCGAAGACGGGCGCCCTGACGCAGGCCCAGGCCCAGAACGTCATCGTCACCCGCACCGTGACGCCGGACCCCACCGTCACCGAACAGGTGGCCCGCTACAAGGGCCTGACGACGCCGCTGGAGAACCGCGTCATCGGCTGGATTGACCAGACGCTCACGCGCGGCGACATCCTGAAGGACCCCACCGGACAGTCCACCATGGGCTTCGTCATCGCGGACGCCCAGTTGGAAGCCACGAAGCCCGCGGGCCAGGGCGGCGCCGTGGTGGCCTTCATGAACCCGGGCGGCGTGCGGACCGACCTCGTGCGCGATGCGGCCAACCCCAGCGACACCGGCGCCATCACCTACGGCGAGGCCTTCACCGTACAGCCCTTCGGCAACAGCCTGGTCACCCTGACGCTCACGGGCGCGCAGATTGAGCGCCTGCTGGAGCAGCAGTTCCGCCCTGGCACCGCCACCCGCATCCTCCACCCGTCCGCGGGCTTCTCGTATGCGTTCAGCGCGGCGGCGCCCCTGGGCTCCAAGGTGGACCCGGCCAGCATCCAGCTCAACGGCGTCACGGTGGATCCCGCCGCCAGCTACCGCGTCACGGTGAACAGCTTCCTCGCGCCGGGCGGCGACGGCTTCACCGTCCTCACGGAGGGCACGAACCTGCTGGGCGGCGCGGTGGATGCCGATGCGCTGGAGGCGTACCTGACGGCGAAGAGCACGGAGGCGAACCCGCTGCCGGCCCCGGCGCTCGACCGCGTCACCCGGCTGCCGTAACCGAGCGGCGCTTCAGCGACCCGAGCCGCCCGTCGCGGGGCTCGCGTCGCTGGGCTGGAAGGTGCTGGAGGTGGGCGGGAACGTGGGCGTGATGTCCAGGCGGCGTGAACCCGTCACGCGCCGCGCCAGCTCATCGAAGTCCAGCTCCAGCAGCTTGCCGGAGCCCTCCTCCGGGAGCGCGAAGCGGATCCGCCAGTAGTTGGGGCTGACGCGCACCGCCTCGCCCTCGCCGCCCTCCGCCAGCAGGACGCCGTTCTGGTGGGCGTACTCCGCGCCAGCGTCGACGACGTTGCGCTCGCCCAGCTCCGCCTGCACGGACGCGGACGAGGGCGGCACGGGCGGACGCCCCGTAGGGCCGGTGGCACAACCAACACCCGCCAGGAGGGCAGGCAGCAGAGCGGCAATCACGAAGCGGGGCGTCATCACCAGACGGTGGTCACGCCAGCGTCAAGCGGCACTGTGGGACAGTTGCGGCTCGTCCGCTCCGCGCGTGCCCGCCTGGAGCGACGGCGCGGGGAGGGCCTCCCCGGCCGCCGGGCCAGCGGCGACTACTTGGGCGTCGGGATGCCCGCGCGCTCCACGACCTCGTCGATGAGGCCGTACTGCCGGGCCTCCTCGGCGCTCATGAAGTAGTCGCGCTCGGTGTCCTTCTCGATGCGCTCGATGGTGTGGCCGGTGTGCTTCACGAACAGGCCATTGAGGTACGTGCGCAGGCGGAGGATCTCCTTGGCCTGGATGTCGATGTCCGTGGCCTGACCCTGCGCGCCACCCAGCGGCTGGTGGATCATGATGCGGCTGTTGGGCAGGGCGTAGCGCTTGCCCTTGGAGCCCGCCAGCAGGAGCAGCGCGCCCGCGGAGGCCGCCTGACCCACGCAGATGGTGGACACGGGGCATTTGACGTACTGCATCGTGTCGTACATCGCGAGCGCCGCGGTGACGGAGCCACCGGGGGAGTTGATGTAGAGGTTGATGCCCTTGTCCGGGTCCTCGGACTCCAGGAACAGGAGCTGGGCGACGATGAGGTTGGCCACATCGTCGTTGATGGGCGTGCCCAGGAGGATGATGCGGTCCTTGAGCAGGCGGCTGTAGAGGTCGTACGCCCGCTCGCCGCGGTGCGTGGTCTCAATGACGAAGGGGACGTTCATGGCCCCCGTACCCTAATCGTCCCCGAGTCCGCGCGCTCCCTCCTTCTTGCCGGAGCGTGCGCTGTCCCACGCTTGGGTGGAGGGGACGGGCTAGAACCCAGGATTCTGGCCCCACTGCGTATGGGAGGGGTACGTCAGGTTGACCCGGGAACATCATGGCTTCGCGGTGGAATGTAGGTGTGGTGTCGGTGTGCATCCTGGCCGCGTGGCTGGGCGTGGGGTGCGAGTCCACCAGCGGGGCCGTGCCCGGGCCCGCCGCGGTGACCTCCGGGCTGGAGGCCGCGCCCTTCCTGGTGGGCGACCTGGCTCCGGGCAACAAGGTACAGCTCCCCTTCGCCCAACCCCTGCACTTCGTGGAGGTGGGGTCGACCGTCTTCTTCACCGCGGAGGACGGACTCCACGGCCGGGAGCTGTGGAAGACGGACGGCACCCGGGAGGGCACGGTCCTGGTGACGGACCTGCTGCCGGGGCTCTGGGGCTCGGAGCCCACGCAGCTCACCCGGATGGGCAACCACCTCTACTTCTCCGCCCGGATGCTCGTCGCCTCCCGCGATGTCCACGGCCTGTGGCGCACGGACGGCACCGCGCAGGGCACCGAGTTGGTGCTGGCCCTGGCCTCGCCCCCGTCGTTCATCACCGAGCATGACGGCGCCCTCTACTTCGAGGCCATGAGCATCAGCAGCCCGTATGGGTTCACGCTGTGGCGGAGCGACGGAACCCCCGCGGGGACCCGGATCCTCAAGGAGGTCGCGTCCGGGGCGCGCTTCGACGCGCCCGCCACCTGGATCGGGGACACGCTCATCTTCCCCTGCTACACGTGGGAGACAGGCCAGGAGCTGTGGAAGACGGATGGCACCCCCGAAGGCACCGTCCTCATCAAGGACGCGGTTCCCGGGCGGGAGCACCTGGCGCCCTACGCGTTCTTCCGGATGGGCGACCGCCTGCTGTTCTGGGGTCTGGTGGCCGGTGGCACCCGGCGCCTGTGGACGAGCGACGGCACCGAGGCGGGCACCGTGCAGTTGGGCACGGTCCTGCCTGACCGCTACGGCACCGGCTACCCACCCATCGCGGTCGTCGGGGACCTCGCCTACTTCAGCGGGTGGGACGCGCAGGGTGGACAGGAGCTGTGGCGGACGGACGGCACGCCCGAGGGCACCGTGCGCGTCATCGACCTCGTTGCCGGCAGCCTGGACAGCGCGCCCCAGTTTCCCACCGCCCACGAAGGGAAGCTCTACTTCCGCGCGAAGGATGCGACGGGCCTGAGCCGGATGTGGCGGTTGGACGCTCCAGGCGTGGCTCCGGTCCAGTTCGCCGGGGTACCCGGTCTGGACCTGGGGCGGGCCCCGATGATGAGCACGCCCGGGGGCCTCTTCTTCCAGGCCTGGGACGGCGACCAACAACAGCTCTGGCGCACGGACGGCACGGAGTCCGGCACCTTCCCCTTCTTCACGATGGCCCCCGGCCTCGATTACAGGGTGCAGCTGTGGGCCTGGGACCGGCTGTTCTTCTCCGCGACGGACGGGGAGCTGCTGATGACGGACGGCACGGCGGAGGGGACGCGGTCCATCCCCAGGCGGTCCGCCATCGAGGCCGGCGCCTTCGACTTCGATAACCCGAACGATGCCGTGGACCTGGACGGCACGCTGTTCTTCACCGCGCCCCAGATCGTCAAGACCGGCACCACGCAGACGCTCGTCCGGACCTTGTGGAGCAGTGACGGCACGGGTGACGGAACGCGGCAGGTGACCGAGACGGCGACGGGCGGGTTCTCGCTGTCTCCCATGCAGCTCATGCCCCTGAATGGACAGCTCCTCTTCCTGACGGGAGGCTCCTCCTCCAGCGACCTGTGGCGACTGGAGGGCTCCACGCGGAAGCTGCAGCGGCTGGGCGGGGCGGCCTTCCCCTCCGGCTCCCGCGGCCTCGTCGCCACCGGGACGCGGGGCTACTTCAGCCAGCGCGGCTACTTCGGGGGATGGGAGCTGTGGACGACGGACGCCACGCTGGAAGGCACGGTGCGGCTGTCCACCGGTCCGGGCACGTCCCCCACCGAAGCACCCCGTTGGCTCACGCCCGGGAACGAGACGCTCTACTTCGCGTGGCGTCAGGCCTATGCGCAGGACTCGCTGTGGAAGAGCGACGGCACCCAGGAGGGCACGGTGATGCTCAAGTCCTTCCGGACCGAGTCGGACTCTTCGGAGGTGCTGGGCTTGCTCCCCGTGGGCCGCCGCGTGTTCCTCCAGATCCGCCTGGGGGGCATCAACCAGCTGTGGGTCACGGAGGGTACGGCGGGGAGCACCCGCTTCCTGGTCACGCTGCCGGGCTCCACGAGCGACTGGGCCGCGGTGGGGGACACCCTGTACCTCTCCCTCGTCGCCAACAACGCCTCGCCCCGCCTGTGGAAGTACGACGGCCAGACGCTGCAGGCCCTCCACGACTTCGGCACCGCCAGCAACACCGCGCGGCCCGGGTCGCTCACCGCGGTGGGCCCGCTGCTGGTGTTCTGGGCGTCGGACGGCGCGAGCGGCTACGAACTCTGGAGGAGTGACGGCACGCCCGGGGGCACCGTGCGGGTGAAGGACCTGAACCCGGGTCCGGTGGGCGCCGTGGCGGTTCCGGAGCGGATGTTCGCGCTGGGTCCCCAGGGGCCCGTCGTCTTCGCCGCGGCGGACGGCGCCTCCGGCATGGAGCTGTGGAAGACGGACGGCACGACCGAAGGCACGGTGCGCGTGGTGGACGTGCTCCCAGGTCCCCACTCCTCGTCGCCCAAGGGGCTGGCGACCGCGGGCCGGCACTTCTTCTTCTCCGCCTGGACCCCGGAAGCCGGGCGCGAGCTGTGGGCCCTTCCCCGCGAGGTCGCGGACACCACGCCGCCCACGCTCACCTGCCCCGGCGCGCAGGAAGCCGAAGCCGTGAGCAGCCAGGGCGCGCCGGTGCGCTATCCGGCGGCGACCGCCGTGGACGCGGAGGATCCGCGCCCCACGGTGCGCATGAGCTACGCGTCCGGCGACACCCTTCCTTTGGGCACCACGGCCGTGCAGGCCCTGGCGCTCGACGACACGGGCAACACCGCCACGTGCACCTTCGACATCACCGTGCGGGACACCACACCGCCCGCGCTCACCTGCCCTCCCGACCTCCGGCGCGAGGCCACCTCCCGGCAGGGCGCCTTCGTGTCCGCCTACGAGGACGCCGTCGCGATGGACACCGTGTCCCGCGTCGCCCTGGACTTCCAACCGCCCGCGTGGGGTGACTTCCCCCTGGGAACCACCCCGGTGCGGATCCGCGCCACCGACGCGAGCGGCAACGCGCGCGAGTGCACCTTCGACGTCATCGTCAGCGACACGCAGGCCCCGACGCTCGCGGCCTGCCCACCGGACCTGAGCCTGGAGGCCACGGGCCCGCAGGGCGCCGTCGCGACCTACACGCTGCCGCTGGCGACGGACGCAGCGTCCCCGACGCGGGTGGAAGCCCTCCCGCCGTCGGGCCACACCTTCGCCTTCGGCAGGACGCCGGTGGCGGTGAAGGCCTACGACAGCTCAGGCAACGAGGACCGGTGCGCCTTCTTCGTCACCGTAAAGGACACCCGCCCGCCCGACCTCGGCTGTCCGCCCAGGCAGGAGCGCGTCACCAACTCCAACCAGGGCGCCGTCGTGGAATGGCCGGAGGCCCAGGCGGAGGACGTCGCGTCCCCGGTGACGCTGAGCTACATCCCCGCGCGCGGCAGCCTGTTCGCGCCGGGCACCACGGCCGTGCGGGCCATCGCCACCGACACGCACGGCAACGCGCGCGAGTGCACCTTCGACGTCACCGTGAAGGTGCGCCCGCCGCCCCCGGTCCGCGTCCCGCCTTCCGACCCGGGCCCGGCTCCGGACACGGACACGGGCGGCTGTCAGCAGGCAGGCGGCGCGGACGCGGGCGTGTGGGGACTGTTCCTGCTCGCGCTGTGGGCCTTCCCGCGCCGCGCACGCGCCAAGGCCGCCGGGATGCACTGTCCCAATGCCAGACGGATTTGATAGGGAAGCCCCAGGTCGCTGGCGGGATGCCGCCAGCCGGTTCCCGAGGGGGCGAACACCATGCGGTGGGAGATGCTGAAAGCAGGGCTGCTGGGGGCTGGATTGTCGTGGGGGATGGGCTGCGTGGAAATCCCTCCCTTCGATCCCGAACCGGCCTGGCCGGCCCAGCAGGTGGGCACCGCGTTCCTGGTGCGGGACATCATCCCCGGCGGTGGCTCGCTATTTCCGACGGAGCCCTTCCATGGCTACCGCCTGGGCGAGGCGCTCGACGTGGCGGGCACCCTCTACTTCACGCGCTTCGACCTCGTCGGCGATGAGGGCTGGCGGCTCTGGAGGAGTGACGGAACGCACGCCGGCACCCGGGTCGCGGAAGGTCCCTGGTCCGCGGGGGCCCTGCTGTCTGCCCAGCGGCTCACCCTCGTGAATGGAAACCTGGTCTTCGCCTCCCCGCTCAGCGCCTCCACCCAGCCTCCCTTCCGGCTCTGGCGTTACGACATCGCGTCCGGAAACGCCGAGGCCCTGACGCCCTACCAGGACCTGGCGACGGACAGGGACGGCGACGTGGCCCTGGAGCTGGCGCCCCTGGGAGCAAGGGCGTTGTTCGGGGTGAAGGAGGGCGAGCAGGGCGCGCTCTGGATGACCGACGGAACACCCCAGGGGACGGCGCGGGTGAAGACGGGACTCGGCTCCGAGGCCCCCGTCCGGTTGATGCCGGTCGGCTCGCGGATCTTCTTCGCGGTCCGCGAGTCCGAGGAGCACCACGCGTTGTGGGTGAGCGACGGCACCGCCGCTGGCACGGTGAAGGTGAAGTCCCTGTCGGCCCCGGCGAACTACCATTTCGTCCAGGCGGGCACCGCCCTGGGCAACCAGCTCCTCTTCTGGGTGTCCCACTTCCCGGCGGACAACAGCGACATGCAGTTGTGGCGCAGTGACGGCACGGCCGAAGGCACCACGCCCGTCAGCGACACCACCGCCTCCAATGCCGACCTCTCGCGGCACGGGCCGGGTGTGGTCATGGGAGGGCATCTGTTCTTCGGCCGGTGGGCCCACACGACGGACCGGGCCCAGGAGCTCTGGAAGAGTGACGGTCGGTCGATGGAGCGGGTGGCCAGCCTGGGCAAGGCGGCGTCGAACCATGGCGTCACCCGACTCACCGTCCTGAACGACCTCGTGCTGTTCTGGGCGGAGGAAACCACGCCGGCCTCCGTCCTCTGGCGGACGGACGGCACCGAAACCGGCACCCTGCCCCTGATGAAGTCCCCCGTGGAGGTGGACGCATACGGAGGGATGTGGCCGCCCTCGGTCCTCGCGGCGAGCCGTCCGGGAGGTCCCCTTCTCTTCGCCGCGGCGGACGCCGAGTCGGGGACGGAGCTGTGGCGCACGGACGGCACGGTGCAGAGCACGGTGCGCATCGCGGACCTCGCGCCGGGCCCGGACTCGTCGTCGCCGGGCGGGTGGTTCATGCCCTCGGGAGACCACCTCTACTTCCCGGCCTGGACCCGGGAGAGCGGCCGTGAGCTGTGGGCCCTTCCGATGCCGTGACGCGTGCCTCCCGCTGAAGCGGGAGGCATGTGCCCCAAGGCCCGGAAGGCGCCGCGCCTACAGGTTCCCGGTCATCTTCTCCGGGCGGACCCACTGGTCGAACTGCTCGGGGGTGACGAGCCCCAGTTCCACCGCCACTTCCTTCAGCGTCTTGCCCTGCTTGTGCGCCGTCTTGGCGATCTTCGCCGCGTTGTCGTAGCCGATGTGCGGGTTGAGGGCCGTCACCAGCATCAGGCTGCGCTGGAGGTTCTCCTGGAGGCGGGGGAGGTTCGGCTCGATGCCCACCGCGCAGTTCAGCCGGAAGCTGCGCATGCCGTCCGCCAGCAGCCGGCTGCTCTGCAGGAAGTTCTGGATGATGAGCGGCTTGAAGACGTTGAGCTCGAAGTTGCCGGACGCGCCGCCCAGGGAGATGGCCACGTCGTTGCCCATCACCTGGGCCGACAACATGGTGAGCGCCTCGCTCTGCGTGGGGTTCACCTTGCCCGGCATGATGGAGCTGCCCGGCTCGTTCTCCGGGATGTTGATTTCACCGATGCCCGAGCGCGGCCCGGACGACAGCCAGCGGATGTCATTGGCCACCTTGAACAGCACCGCCGCCAGGCCCTTGAGCGCGCCGTGCGCCTGCACCAGCGCGTCGTTGGCGGCCAGCGCCTCGAACTTGTTGGGCGCGGTGACGAAGCCGTGGCCCGTGAGCCTTGAAATCTCCGCCGCCACGCGCTCGGCGTAGCCCGGGGGCGCGTTGAGGCCGGTGCCCACGGCGGTGCCGCCCAGCGCCAGTTCCAGCAGGTGCGGCAGCGAGGCCTCGATGTGGCCCTTCGCGCGCTCCAGTTGCGCCACGTAGCCGCTGAACTCCTGGCCCAGCGTGAGCGGCGTCGCGTCCTGCAGGTGCGTGCGGCCAATCTTCACGATGGACTGGAACGCCTGGGACTTCCGCGCCAGCACGTCGCGCAGGGCCTCAAGCTCCGGCAGCACGTGCTTCACCACGGCCTCCACGGCGGCCACGCTCATCGCGGTGGGGAACACGTCGTTGGAGCTCTGCCCCTTGTTGACGTCGTCGTTGGCGTGGACCTTGCGCGCCTCCCCGCGCTCGCCGCCCAGCAGCTCCGAGGCGCGGTTGGCCAGCACCTCGTTGCAGTTCATGTTCGTCTGGGTGCCGCTGCCGG
Organism: Corallococcus praedator; assembly: GCF_003612125.1. Lineage (GTDB taxonomy): Bacteria > Myxococcota > Myxococcia > Myxococcales > Myxococcaceae > Corallococcus > Corallococcus praedator. The sequence continues at coordinate 24,226 of NZ_RAWI01000016.1, read as the reverse complement.
TCTGCCACACCAGCAGGGGGAACTCCTCCTCGTGCTTGCCGGCGAGCACCTCGTCCGCGGCCTTCACGATGGCCTGGGCCTTCTCCTGGGACAGCGACCCGTTCTCCTGGTTCACGAGCGCGGCGGCCTTCTTCACCAGCACCAGCGCGTGGACCAGCTCCGGGGGCATGCGCTCATTGGAGATGGCGAAGTTCTGGCGGCTGCGCTGCGTCTGCGCGCCCCAGAGCCGGTCGGCGGGGACTTCGATGGGACCAAAGGTGTCCTTCTCGATGCGAACATTCTTCGTGCTCACGGTGAGGCCTCCCCAGCAGGGAACAGCGATGTCCAGGCGCCGGGCCCCCTCGCGAGGCGGGAGTCGCACGGCGTCGCTGCCGCGATAACACCCCCGCCCCGGCGCGGCAGGCCCGAGTGGAGGACGGATGCCGCATCTCCAACGGTCGGGGCCTGGGAAGGCAGGCCCGTGCAGCCCTGCCTGCCCCTCACACGCGAAGCGCGCGGGCGTTAGTGTCGCGCCGTGAGCACGCCCGCCGGCACCATCCGCGCCCTCTTCCTGGCCCAGGAGCGCAACACCCCCATGCGCCAGGTCCCCGAAGCCCGGGCCGTGGAGCAGCACGGCTTCGAGGGCGACCGTCACCAGCGGCGCGCCGTGGGGCACAAGCGCCAGTTGCTGCTCGTGGACGAAGCCCAGCGGGCCGCGCTGGATGTGCCCGCGGGCGCGCTCAAGGAGAACGTGCTGGTGGAAGGACTGGCGCTGGATGCGCTGCCACCGGGCCAGCGGCTGGCGCTGGGAGGCGAGGTGGTGGTGGAGCTGACCGAGCCGTGCGTGCCGTGCTGGAAGCTGGATGCGCTGCGCCCCGGACTGCTCCAGGAGAGCTGGGGCCGCAGGGGTCAGCTCGCCCGCGTGCTGAAGGCGGGCACCGTGCGCGAAGGCGACCCCGTGCGCCTGTTGGACGTGAACCCGGACGCGCCCCGCATCATCCGGCCGAAGCTGCCCTGATCACCGGCTCCAGAGCCTGCCCAGGTTCAGCGGCACCGCGTCGAAGGGCTCGGCGTCCACGGTGCCAGAGCCCAGGTGCACGCCGAACAGGCGCCACTGGCCATCCCGCAGTCGGTGGATCTCCAGACCCTCCGCAAGCGGATCGATGAACCACAACCACTCCACACCCTCACGCGCGTAGACGCGCATCTTCGGGCCCCGGTCCCAGGTCCGTGTGACGTCGGACACCACCTCGCAGACCCAGTCCGGCGCCAACAAGAAGAACGGGACGTCGGGCAGTTCGGGCATCCGTTCGCGCCGCCACGCCGCGACGTCTGGCACCAAGGCATCACCTGGGTGTGGGAAGCGAAGCTCCGGTGCATCCAGGACGAGCCATCCTCCAGGTCCGTTCCGCCCCAGGTCGAAGGCCCCATCCAGCCAGGCGCCCAGCTTCGTCGCCGCCCGCGTGTGCCGGGACGCTGGCCGGGGACTGATGACCAGGGCTCCCTCGATGAGTTCACCCACCTTCGTCGGCGGCACACCCTCCAGGTCGGCATACGTCGCCGGCTTCCTGTCTCCATTGCCCATGCGCAGGAGGATGCTCCCTACCCATGACGTCCTCAAGCACATGGTAACCCGGGGCCATGGATGGGAGCAGGAAGGCATGCCCGCGCAGCCCCGTCCGCCTTCGTACGCAGCCCGCAAATCCAGAGGGTGGACCCATGCAGGCAAAACACGTCTACCGCGAATAAAACAAATCAATGCTCGCCTGCGTGACGGTGGAAGCGCATCCGTGACACACTTTTTTCGACTGTTTTTCACGGTCTTGGGGGAGTGTGGATGTCCATGGTCTGGATGGGATTGGCGGCGGCGGCCTGGGGGACGCTGCCTCCGGACGGTGTCGCGCAGCTCCGGAAGGTGGACGCGGTGATGCCGGAACTGCGGCGTCTGGCGGGTGACCCGGAGGTGGTGCGCGCCATCCGCGCCCAGAACGCGCGCCGCGTTCCCTTCGCCGCCATCCAGCGCCACGACGCGGAGTGGATGGCCACCCCGGCGCTCACGCCCTTCAAGCAGACGGTGCTGGAGGCTCCCTGCGCGGGCGCGCTCCAGCGGGCGCAGAAGCGGCTGGGACAGGCGATGGCGGAGGCCTTCACCATGGACGGCCAGGGCGCGCTGGTCTGCGCCAGCCGGCGTACGTCCGACTACTGGCAGGGGGACGAGGCCAAGTGGCGCCTCACCTATGCCGGAGGCCGGGGCGGGCCGGAGCTGCGGGAGTCCCCCTTCTTCGACGAGTCCTCGCAGGCCTACGTCATCCAGGTCTCCCTGCCCGTCCGCGACGGCGCCCAGGTCATCGGCGCGCTCACCGTGGGCCTGTCCCTGCTCGACCTCTGATCCGCTCACCGCTCCCCTGGATGCTCCCATGCGCCTGCTGTCCGGCTTGAAACTGAGGGGTCGCCTCACGCTGTGGGTCTGCCTGCTGCTCATCGCCGCGCTCACACCCGTCGTCGCGGCGGGCGTCCACGTCATCCGTCGGACCGTGGGGCTGCAGATCCACGGCGTCCTCCAGGTGGAGGCCGAAGGGCTGCGCGACCTCGTGGAGTCCTCGCTGCACGAGCGGGAGGCGAACGCCCGCGCGTGGACGGAGGACGCCATCGTGCGCGGCGCGCTCCTGTTCGGCACCTACGCGAAGAGCGACGCGGTGCTCGCCACCCTGAACGGCCGGCACGCGAGCTTCGCGGGGCTGGTGCTGTTCACCGAGGACGGCCGCGCGGTCTCCGTCAGCCGGCCCGAGCTGCGCGAGGCCTTCGAGGGCCACGAGCGCGACGTGCTCGCCTCTCCATGGTTCCAGGCCGCGCTGGAAGACCGGTTGGATCCCACCGCCCTCACCCGCGCCATCACCCGGACGGACCCCTTCTTCGGTCGCCCGGTGATGCCGCTGGCGCTGCCCGTGCTCAGCCCCATCTCCGGCGCGCGCGTGGGCGTGCTCCTGGCGGCGTATGACTGGAACCAGTTGGAGCAGGTGGTCGCGGGCGCGCTCCAGCGCTCCCGGGAACGGGGCCAGCGCAGCTTCACCCTGGAGGTCCTGGGCCCGGACGACGGACAGCTCTACAGCTCCAGGGCCCGGAACGTCCCCGCGCCGCTCCGGACGGTGCGGGCCCAGGCCGTTGACGACACCCGCGGCACCGGGGCCGGCCGCCACTGGCGCTTCGTCGCGACGGTGGACGAGGAAGAGGCCTTCCAGCCCCTGAGGAACTTCCTGAAGCTCAGCGTCCTCGCGGTGGCCGCGCTCCTGCTGCTGGCCGCCCTGGCCGCCTGGGCGCTGGCGCGCGGGGTGACGCGTCCCATCACCACGCTGAGTGGCCTCGTGTCCCGCGTCGTGCGCGAGGGGGACCTCACCCAGAAGGTGGCGCTGCACGGACGCCAGGACGAAGTGGGCGAACTTGCCTCCGCCTTCGCGCGGATGATGGACCACCTGCGTGAATCCACCGCCAGCCTCCAGCAGGGCACCCGGGTGCTGGGACAGACCGTGGCGGAGCTGACGCGCGCCACCGAACAGCAGGAGCGCAACCTCACCCAGCAGACCGCCGCGCTCCAGGAGACGCAGGTCACCGCGCAGGAGATCCAACAGACCTCCCAGGTGGCGGCCGAACGCTCCCAGGCGGTGCTCGGACTGGTGGCGCGGGCGCGTCAGGCGGGCAGCGCCGGAGAGACGACGCTCGGGGCCAGCCTGGACGGCTTCGAGGAGCTGCGCGACCACGGGGTGCGCCTCGCGGAGGGCATCTCCTCGCTCAACGAGCGCACGCAGCAGATTGGCGGCATCACCCAGACGGTGAAGGACCTGGCGGACCAGTCCAACATGCTCGCGCTCAACGCGGCCATCGAGGCGGTGCGCTCCGGCGAGCACGGCAAGGGCTTCAGCGTGGTGGCCCGGGAGATCCGCAGCCTCGCGGACCAGTCCATCCAGGCCACCGGCCGGGTGCGCGACATCCTGGATGACATCCGCGGCGGCATCCACGCCACCGTGGCGCTCTCCGAGGAGGGCCAGCGCCGCTCCGAGGCGGGGCTGGCCCAGGTGCGCGCCAGCGGTCAGAGCCTGCGCGCGCTCACGGACATCATCCAGGACAACGCGTCCGCGGCCCAGCAGATCGCCGCCGCCGTCATCCAGCAGAACGCCGGCATCGCGCAGATCTTCACCGCCGTCACCGACCTGTCGCGGATGATGGACGACACCCTTGAGGCCATGCAGGGCACCCAGCGGATGACGCACACCCTGCGCGGCGTGGCCGAGCGGATGGAGACCGTGGCCGGCGTCTGGCGCGTCTAGCGGACCGCGCGCCACCAGACGAAGCCGGGCCTCAGACGCGGCGCTCCCAGCGGGGGGCGTCGTCCTCCACGGGCGTGTTCGCCACCCGGGAGACCCAGTCCAAGAGCCCCTGCAGCGGCGCCTTCGCTCCGGCCCGCGCCGGCGTGAAGGCCCAGACCAGCAGGTAGAGCAGGAAGCCCAACCCGGACGACGCGAACAGCATCACCACGAACGCCAGCCGCACCCAGGTGACGGACACCCCCATCCCCCGGGCCAGCAGCGAGCACACCCCCAGCACCGAGCGCCCCTCTCCCCGGTGCAGCGGCGACGCGCCCGGGCGGCAGTGCGGGCAACCCGCCGCATCCCGGGACAGCTCCGTCGAACAGGCTCCACAGCGTGTCGTGACGTCCATGACCTGACCTCTCCGTCGCGCCCCCGCTTGGCGACATGGGGGCCTCATCCCTACCTACGGAGGCCACACCCGGTGATTGCCGCCCCCAGGACCTGGGATTCCGGGGGCTTGCGTCCCGGTGCGTCAGTGGATTTACAAGTTTAATCCGCTGGGTGTTGACAGCCTTACAGGCAAGCAGCTTCTAATTCACCAAGACTTCCCTTCCACAGACGGCAGGGGCATCTTTCAGCCCATCAGACCGCCTTTACAACGCATCTCGTCAGGAGCCGTCATGGACGCCAACACCTCCCAGACCCCGCCGACTTTTGGTCCCGGCGTGAGCATCGAGGGGGGCTGGCACCCGGATTACGCGGCAGTGCTGACGCAGGAGGCCATGGCCTTCGTGGCGAAGCTGGTGCGCACCTTCGGTGAGCGGCGCGAGGCGCTGCTGGAGCGGCGCAAGAAGGTGGCGGAGGGCTGGCGCAAGGGCGAGCGCCCGCACTTCCTTCCGGAGACGGCGGACATCCGCAAGGGCGACTGGACGGTGTCCCCGGTGCCGGCGGACCTCCAGGACCGGCGCGTGGAGATCACCGGTCCGGTGGACCGCAAGATGATCATCAACGCGCTCAACTCCGGCGCCAGCGTCTTCATGGCGGACTTCGAGGACGCCAACAGCCCCACCTGGGACAACGTGGTGCGCGGCCAGGTGAACCTGCGCGATGCCGTGCGCAAGTCCATCTCCTTCACGGCGGAGAACGGCAAGCAGTACGCGCTGAACGACAAGCACGCCGTCCTCTTCGTGCGCCCGCGCGGCTGGCACCTGCCGGAGCGCCACGTGCGCATCGACGGCAAGCCCATCTCCGGGTCGCTCTTCGACTTCGGCCTGTTCTTCTTCCACAACGCCCGGGAGCAGTTGAAGCGCGGCACCGGCCCGTACTTCTACCTGCCCAAGATGCAGAGCCACCTGGAGGCCCGGCTGTGGAACGACGTGTTCCACCTGGCCCAGAGCGAGCTGGACATCCCGCGCGGCACCATCAAGGCCACTGTCCTCATCGAGACGCTGCCGGCCGCGTTCGAGATGGACGAAATCCTCTACGAGCTGCGCGAGCACTCGGCCGGCCTCAACTGCGGCCGCTGGGACTACATCTTCAGCTTCATCAAGACGCTCCAGTCGGACGCGTCCGTGGTGCTGCCCGACCGGGGGCAGGTGACCATGGACAAGGGCTTCCTCAACGCCTACTCGCAGCTGCTCATCCAGACCTGCCACCGCCGGGGCGCGCACGCGATGGGGGGCATGGCCGCCTTCATCCCCATCAAGGGTGACGCCGCCGCCAACGACGCGGTGATGGCCAAGGTGCGCACCGACAAGCAGCGCGAGGCGAAGAACGGCCACGACGGCACCTGGGTCGCGCACCCCGGCCTCGTCCCGGTGGCGAAGGAGATCTTCGACGCGCAGATGAAGGGCCCGAACCAGGTGGGCAACAAGCGCGAGGACGTGCGCGTCACCGAGGCGGACCTGCTCCAGGTGCCCTCCGGCACCCGCACGGAGGAGGGCCTGCGCCACAACATCCGCGTGGGCATCCAGTACACCGCCGCGTGGCTGGGCGGCCTGGGCTGCGTGCCCCTCTACAACCTGATGGAGGACGCGGCCACGGCCGAAATCTCCCGGGCCCAGGTGTGGCAGTGGATCCACCACGGCGCCACGCTGGACGACGGCCAGAAGGTCACCCTGGAGTTGTTCCGCAAGCTCCTCACGGAGGAGATGGCCCAGCTGAACCGCGAGGGCGTGGCGGAGCGCTACGGCCAGGCCCACGTGGAGAAGTCCCGCACCCTCTTCGAGCAGCTGTCCACCGCGCCCGCCTTCGAGGACTTCCTCACCCTGCCGGCCTACGCGGCCCTGGATGCGAAGTCCTGATGTCTCACTTTTCCTGAAGCCTTTTCACACCCCTTCACCGCAGCACCCTTGAGGAGTCCTGGCATGTACGACGCGACGCCGACCACTTCCGATGCCTCCCCTCACGCGAAGCTCCACGCCAAGCGCTTCGAGGGAATCACGCGCACCTATTCCGAGAAGGACGTGGAGAAGCTGCGCGGCTCCATCCGCGTCAGCCACACCCTGGCGGAGATGGGCGCCCGTCGCCTGTGGGAGCTGCTGCACACGGACGAGTACATCAACGCGCTGGGCGCCCTCACCGGCAACCAGGCCGTGCAGATGGTGCGCGCGGGTCTGAAGGCCATCTACCTGTCCGGCTGGCAGGTCGCCGCGGACGCGAACTCCGCCGGGCAGATGTACCCGGACCAGAGCCTCTACCCGGTGGACAGCGTCCCCACCGTGGTGAAGAAGATCAACAACGCCCTGCGCCGCGCGGACCAGATCGACCACGCGGAGGGCCGCAATGACCGCTACTGGTTCGCGCCCATCATCGCGGACGCGGAGGCCGGCTTCGGCGGTCCGCTCAACGCCTACGAGCTGATGAAGGGGATGATCGAAGCGGGCGCCGCGGGCGTGCACTTCGAGGACCAGCTGGCCAGCGAGAAGAAGTGCGGCCACATGGGCGGCAAGGTGCTGGTGCCCACCAGCCACTTCGTGCGCACGCTGACGGCGGCGCGCCTCGCGTCGGACGTGATGGGCGTGTCCACGCTGCTGGTGGCCCGCACGGACGCGGACAGCGCCAAGCTGCTCATGAGCGACGCGGACGAGTACGACCACGCCTTCATCGACAAGGCGGCTGGCCGCACGGCGGAAGGTTTCTACCGCATCAAGGGCGGCCTGGAGTGCGCCATCGCGCGCGGCCTGGCGTACGCGCCGTACGCGGACCTGGTGTGGTGCGAGACCAGCACCCCGGACCTCGCGCAGGCGAAGGCCTTCTCCGAGGGCATCCGCAAGAAGTTCCCCAACAAGATGCTCGCGTACAACTGCTCGCCTTCCTTCAACTGGAAGAAGAACCTGGACGACGCGACCATCGCGAAGTTCCAGCGCGAACTGGGCGCCATGGGCTACAAGTTCCAGTTCGTCACGCTGGCCGGCTTCCACGCGCTGAACTTCTCGATGTACGAGCTGGCGCGGAAGTACAAGGACCGCGGCATGGCGGCCTACAGCGAGATGCAGCAGCAGGAGTTCGGCGCGGAGAAGGACGGCTACACCGCCACGCGCCACCAGCGCGAGGTGGGCACCGGCTACTTCGACCAGGTCGCCGAGGTGATTTCCGGCGGCAGCGCCAGCACCCTGGCCCTGCACGAGTCCACCGAGGCCCACCAGTTCTAGGCCGGGCGGACGGAATCCCGTTCCTGAAGTGAGGAGGCCGCGTGTCCCCGGGAGAAAATTCCCCCGTGGATCCGCGGCCTTCGCCGTTCCCTGGGCTGCTTCCGGGGCGGGTTTGAACCTGGAAGAAGCAACTTCCCGGGGGCTGGGGCGATAATCGGGAGAACTTGAAGCCCCACAGGCGCGCCCCTCAAAGGAGCGCCACCGACCGGGGCCTTTGACGGGAGCCGCCATGAACCGCATCACGTCCCTCTCCGGTCCTCGGGTGCAGCCGGCCACGACGAACACCTCCACGCCGGTGTCGGGCAGCCGCTTCGGCTCGCTGATGCAGGGCGTGTCCTCACAGGCCCCGAAGGCGGGCGCCCAGTTCTCGGGCGGCTCCGTGGTGTCGTCGGCGCTGGCCCAGATGGGCGCCACGTCGCACGGCTCGCTGGTGGGCACCTACACCGCGTCGGGCGCCACGCCCTCCCAGAACATGCCCGGCATCCAGCAGCCGGCGTCGAACACGTCCGGCGGGGCGGGCCAGCCCAAGAGCGAGGAGCAGCAGGCGCTGGAGGACCTGGCCACCATGTCGGCGGTGACCATGTCCCAGTCCATCCTCCACATGGGCGGCATGAAGATCGACCTGGAGAAGGAGTAGTCCCAGGCGGCCCCGGGACCGCTCCCGGGGCTACTCAGGGCTTCTGCTTGTCGCTGTCGTCGCTGTACTGGTCGCGGATGCCGTCATGCCGGTTCCGCGTGTCCTTCCACGGCTGGTCCACGTCGCTGCGCTGACCGCCGTTCTGCCCGGTGACGTCGTTGAGTTCCTCCGCGCGTCCCTCCGCGGGCACCTTGTCGCCGTCCTCGTCGGGGTCCTTCTGCTTGCTTGGATCCAGCGGGATGCCGGCGCTCTTGTTCAGATAGTCCTTGGGGTCCATGCCGTCGCTCCTCCCTTGAATTCCAAAGGTGGTGACGGTCCCCTCGCGCTGGGAGCGGCCGGGCAGCCGGGCTCCCCTCCCCTCAGTTGAGGTACTTGGGGCGCGCGGGCGTGGCGGGCGTCTGGTCCTTCATCATCTCCAGGCCCTGGCGCGTGAGCATGAAGCGCACGGTGCCGGAGCCGCGCTCGGTCTCGATCTCCGCCTCGAAGGCCGGCCCGGCGATGCCGCCCAGGGCCATCTCCTTGCGCAGGTTGGTGACCCGGCCGGAGAGCAGATCGCCCGCGACCTCGCGGGAGCCCTCGCCGCGCGAGTACAGCTCATAGGCGGCTTCGTGCAGCGTCATCGCCAGCGCGGGCGTGAGGGGCTGGGAGCTGAAGAGCACGGAGATGAGGAGCCAGTAGGGCGGCGTCTGTTCAGCCATCGTGCGCCATCCTAACGGTTGCGGCTACCGGGCGCGCGGCTGTCTGCGGGCGACGATGGCTTCCGCGAGCGCGCCCTGCTGTTTCCAGTGGCCGTACAGCCGCCCCTGGGACGCGAGCTGGTCCAGGCGCTGCTGGGTGCGCGCGTCCATGCGACCGGGCGGCGCGTCGCGATAGGGCGTGCCGGGCAGCGGCATGAAGGTGTGACCGTGCACGCGCGCGCCCATTTCGGACAGCTTCCGCATCAGGTCCAGCGTGGCGTCCACGTCGGAGGGTTCCTCGCCCGGCAGGCCCAGGATGAAGTCCACGTTGGGCACGAAGCCACCCTCCACCGCGAGGCGCGTCGCGCGCACCACGGTCTCCACGTCGTGGCCGCGCCGGGTGGCCTGGAGGATGCGCTCGGAGCCGGACTGCCCGCCGATGATGAGGTTGTCGTTGGCCACGTAGCGCTTGAGCAGCGCCAGGGCTTCGGGCGTGACGTGTTCGGGGCGCACCTCCGAGGGGAAGGTGCCGTAGTAGATGCGCCCGTCCGGGGCCATGGCCTCGGTGACGGCGGCGAGCAGCGCCTCCACGGCGGCCAGGTTCATCGTCTCGTCGGGCGTGCCATAGGACATGGACGTGGGGGTGATGAAGCGCAGGTCGCGCCGTCCGGAGCGCCGCAGCTCGCGCGCCCAGTGGGCGATGTTGGGCACGGTGCGGTGCCGGAAGCGCGCCTTGCTCATGAAGGGCGTCTGGCAGAAGCGGCAGGCGTAGATGCAGCCGCGCGTGATTTCGATGGCGCCGAACTTCACGTGCCGCGCGGCGAACGGAGGGAAGTCGTCCAGGCGCACGCCCTCGCCGTGGCCGTGCTGCACGAGCTTGCCGTCCACGAGGTGCGCGACGCCGTGCGTGTCGCGCGGGTCCTCGCCCTTGAGCACGCGGGCGAGCAGCGCGCGCAGGGTGTATTCCCCTTCGCCCACGGCGACGAGGTCGAAGCCCGCCTGGAGCGTCTGGAGGGTCTCCGCGGTGGCGTGCACGCCGCCCGCGATGCAGAGCACGTCGCGGCCCTCCAGCCGCTCACGCACCCACTTCAGCTCCTCCACGGAGGGGCCGAAGCTGGCGGAGTAGAAGGACCACGCGGCGACCACGGTGTCGCCCGCGTCCGCGCGCTCCCGCACGGTGTCCAGCAGCGTTTCGCGGCTGCGCGGGAAGTGCAGGGACACGTCCGCGAGCGCGGGGTCCGACTCCACGGCGCCCGCGAGCACGGTGAAGGCGTACTTGCCGGGGTACTGGTAGCTCAGGACGAGCGAGACCTTGCGAGGTGTCGGCGACATGGCGGTGGCGATGTTGCCACAAGGCCCGGGTGTCCCGGGGCCAGGAGAAGTGGCGGAAGGTCCGCGCCGGAGGCCAGGGCCGCGTGCTCACCCGGAGACGTGCCAGGGGGCCAGCTCGAACCGTTCCACCAGCACGTCGATCATCGCGCGCATCGCGGGAGAGGCATTGCGCGCGCTCGGATACAGCACGAAGGCCTGACGGGCCGCGACGAACGGACGCAGCAGTTCCTTCAGCTCCCTGCGCGCGGCCGACCGCGACGCGTGCATCGTCGGGAGCCTCGCGATGCCGACGCCGGCCACGGCGAGTTCGCTCAGCACCTCGAAGCTGTTGACCGCCATGTACGGCTCCAGGGTCACCAGCTCCGTCTTCCGCCCGGAGCTGAAGCTCCACGTCGTGGGCGTCCGCGAGCCCGTCATCACCAGACAGCGATGGTCCGCGAGGTCGCGCGGCCGCGTCGGCGTCCCCGCCCGTCGCAGGTAGGCCGCGCTCGCGTAGACGCCCAGGTACTGGGGCGAACCCAGCCGGCGGGCCATCAACCGCGAATCCGTGAGCGGCCCCACGCGCACGGCCAGGTCGTAGCCCTCGTCCACCAGGTTCACCTGGCGATCCGTCAGGTCCACCTCCACCTTCACCTCGGGGAAGCGCGTGGCGTAGACGGAGAGGACGTCCCCGAGCGCGGCCTGCCCCAGCTCCAGGGGGGTGGTCATGCGCAGGCGGCCGGTGGGATGCGCTTGCAGCTCACCGACCAGGGCCTCCGCGGCGTTCAGCGCGGCCATCGCGGGTGCGACCTCGCGGTGGTAGCTCGCGCCGATGTCCGTCAGCGTCACCGACCGCGTGGTGCGCGACAGCAGGCGGGCGCCCAGGTGCTCTTCCAGGAGCGCCACGCGCTGACTCAAGGTCGACTTGGGAATGCCAAGCGCCCGCGAGGCCCCACGGAAGCTCTTGTGGTCCACCACCGCGACGAAGGCGAGGACGGCGCCGGGGTCCGCCTGGGGCATTGTCCGCATGGACGGACAGTCTGTCTGTGTCTTCCCGCATTGTCCAAACCCTCGCGGGCCCGCAGATTGGGGACACCCACCGGCCACAGGAGCCCGTCCATGGACCTCTTCTCCCCCTATCGTCTGGGCACGCTCGCCCTCCCCAACCGCGTCGTCATGGCGCCCATGACCCGCAGCCGCGCGATTGGCGGCCTGCCCAACGATTTGATGCGCGCGTACTACACGCAGCGCGCCTCCGCGGGTCTCATCATCACCGAAGGCGTCGCGCCATCTCCGAACGGGCTCGGCTACGCGCGCATCCCCGGCATCTTCTCCGCCGAACAGACGCAGGCCTGGCGTCCCCTCACCGACAGCGTCCACGCGGCGGGAGGACGCATCTTCATGCAGTTCATGCACGTGGGCCGCATCGCGCACGCCCACAACCTGCCGGCCGGGGCCCGCGTGGTGGGACCGAGCGCCGTGGCCGCGGACTCCAAGATGTGGACCGACCAGGAGGGCCTCCAGCCCATGCCCGTGCCGGAAGCGATGAGCGCCGCCGACCTCACCCAGGCCCGCGAGGAGTTCGTCCAGGCGGCTCGCAACGCCGTCGCGGCGGGATTCGATGGCATCGAGTTGCACGGCGCCAACGGCTACCTGCTCGAGCAGTTCCTGCACCCGCACTCCAACCGGCGCCAGGATGCGTACGGAGGCAGTGTCGAGAACCGCGCCCGCTTCGTCGTGGAGGTCGCACAGGCGACGGCGGAGGCCATCGGCGCCGAGCGCGTGGGCATCCGGCTGTCTCCGTACAACACCTTCAACGACCTGCCGGCGTACGACGAGGTGGAGGCGCAGTACACGACGCTCGCGCGAGGACTGCGCGGGCTGCTCTACGTGCACGTCGTCGCGAATCCGCACGCGGGCTTCGGGACGACGCTGAAGGCCCTGCGCGCCACCTACGAGGGGCCGGTCATCCTCAACGGCGGCATGGACCGCGAGCGTGCCCAGGCCGCGCTCGATGCGGGGCAGGCCGACCTCATCGCCTTCGCCCGGCCCTTCATCTCCAACCCGGACCTCGTGCAGCGTCTCCAGCAGGGCGCCACGCTCGCGACGCCGAACCCCGCGACCTTCTACACGCCGGGGCCCGAGGGCTACGTGGACTACCCGGCGCTGGCGGGGTGAGCGTCAGAGGAAGCGGCGCTCCCAGCGGCGGACTTCCTCCGGGGAGAACCCGCCCCACTCGCCCCATTCACCCGGGTGCGCGTACAGCCAGGGCTCCAGCACGCGGGCCAGCTCTCGGTAGTGCGGAAGCGTGTCTCCGGTTTCCAGGTCGCCGGCTTCGGGCACGGGCCCCAGGGACACCACCGCGCGCTCGGGTGAGAGCGACTGGACTTCCGTCGCGGGGGAGTGCAACCGCGCGCGAAGTCCTTCCGCTCCGCCCAGTGCCTCCAGCACGGGCGGGCCCAGGAAGGTGAGCCATGAGGGGGGCCGCACCCGTGTGCCCAGACACATGGCCAGCTTCCGGAGCCACGGCAGGTCGAAGCCCGGGTGGCGCAGGCACGCCTCGAGCAGGCCCGGGCTGAGGGCTGGAACCCAGCCATGAACTTCGAGCGACAGGCCGGCATGTCCTGAGGCCCAGGGCAACTCACGCCCCAGTTCGAGGGCCAGTGAACGCACCCACTCCGGACCTCGATCCTCCAGGAACTCGATGGGCAGCCAGAACTCAATTGCGCAGGTGCTCTGCGGATGGTCCTTGAGGAAATTGGGCGTGTCACTCCCCCGGCCGTTGTACCGGAAGGACACTCCGGTGGCGGAGTCGGGCCGTTCGGCCAGTTCCACGAGGGCGGAAGAGCCCAATAACTCGGTCCGGAGAACGGCCTCTCCTTTCGCATCCAGCTCTGGCCAGTCCCCCGAGGCATTCACGTACCAACCCAGCCGTCGCGATCCGAGCGATCGCCGGTAGTGCTCCAGCGCTCTCCACACGGCGGGGGCAATCACCTCATGGGAAAGCGGTACGTAGAACGCGATGCACACACCCTCGCGCACGAGGACCACGGTCTCGCCCTCGATATCAAACGTTTTACGGACCCTTGGCACTGGCGCGGTCATCACGGGGTTCCAAGGTTGGGATAGATCAGGCTGGGGCGTCGAGCACTGCCCAGTAACTGCTGGTAGATGTCGTTCTGCCACTTATTGGCAAAAGGACCTTCGGTATAGCGGTCCCAGCGAGGCGGATTGGTCACCGGACACGGGAACTTGAAGTCGTAGACGGCCTGGACACTGAGCGGGTTTCCGAGCGCGTGCAGCACCACATCCGGGACGATGCTCCCCACCAGCAGGTGGAACTGCCCGTCCGCCAGCCACTGGGCCACTTCTCGCGGATCCAGCCACCGCGTCTGCCCTGTCCTCGAATCCTTCAGGTAGCGCGGCTCCAGGCTGAAGCGCCCCGCGTCCGTGGCCCCCAGCACCCGCTGCACGCACTCCAGCGCCGCCGCGTGCTTCTCCTCCCCCAGCTTCATCCCCCACGTCACCCCCGGCACTTTCGGGTCCACAGGCGTCTTGCACAGCTCCGGCGAGGTCCGTCCTCCCTTGCCCAGGAGCCGCTCGTTCACCTGGGAGTTGGCCTCCTTCGCGCACTCCAGCAGCACCCGCTCCACATGGGCCACCTCCGCGGCCTCCCACAGGCGCAGCATCGCAGCCGCCTGGCCCGCCCTTGCCGCCGTCCGCGACAGTCATGGCAGGACAGCGTCGCGGCCTACCTGGGATGCACACGAAGGATGGCGCAGACAGCCGCTCGTCGCGGAGTCCACGGTCTGCTCATAGCTTGAGGGCGCTCGGACCTCCGCACCCGCGCACGCGGTCAGCAGGAGGCAGCACAGCAGCGACATCGGTCGGGGAGGAGTCCTCACACCGCGCCTCCTCGCATGGAAGCGCGGACCCCTTCAACCCATCCCGTGAATCACCTCCCGCCCCGGCGTGCCGGAGCGGGAGGCACTTCCCATGCGTCTCAGCTCCGACGGCGACGACGCGAACCCATCAGCCCCAGCAGGCCCAGCAACGAGAACGCCGCCAGCGACCCACCGCTCGCCGAACATCCGCCCCGGTAGAGTTCGTCACCCTCTTCATCCAGCGGCGACGGCTTCACCGCGGTGTCCGGCTGCGCGCCACCCGTGCTCGGGCCCGCGTCCACCGTGCCTCCCGCCGACGTGCCCGCGTCCACCACCGGGTCCGGCTCCACCGGCGTGCCCGCGTCCACCACCGGGTCCGGCTCCACCGGAGAGCCCGCATCCACGACCGGATCCACCGGCGTGCCCGCATCCACGACCGGATCCGGCTCGGGCTCCGGCTGCACCACCGGGAACACGTCCGCGCGGCTCGTCGCCTGGATGAAACCGTCGTGGTAGACGACGCCCACCGGCTTGATGCTGTCGTCCCGGTACAGGCCCAGCTTCAGGTAGCTGCTCTGGCCGGCGTACATCGTCACGGCCTTCTTCTTGGTCAGCACCTGCACGCCGTTGTGCCACAGCTCCACGAAGCCCACCGCCGGGTCCGGGGACCACTTCGCGTGGAAGATGAACTCGTGCCACACCCCGCGCTTGAGCGGCGTGCTCCACACCGTCCCGCTGTCGTTCACCGTCAGCCGGATGAGCTCGCCCTTGACGAAGAACTCCACCGGCGGCGACCCGCAGCAGCCGTCGTGGTGCCACTGCGTGAAGAGCTGCCACGCGTCCACGCTGGGGAAGTCGTTCGCGAACATCACCTTCCAGCGATACCAGTACTCCGAACCCACCTTCTCCCGGCTCAGGTACACCAGCTCGTTGCGGTTGCCGCTGGAGTTGATGGGATCATCGCCCTGCTTCACCGTCGCCTTCAGCGCGTACTTGCCCTCCGCCACCGGGCTCGTCACCAGCTGGAGCCGGTCCGCATTCACCATCTGGGTCGTACTGAATTGCGAACGGTCGCCCGTCTCGAAATCCCCCCGCCAGACGATATCCGCCGCAGCGAGGCTCGGGAGCAAACACATCGCAAGCCAGAGGTGCAGTGCTTTCAATGATGAATCCTTGAGGGAGGTTGGGGGGACCAGCCAGGGGAGCCAAAAACTTTGACAGCAAAGTTTCGACAAACACTACCTCAAGTCATTCCCCCACTTCATTCCCTCTCAAGTTCATTCCAACATGCCTGACAATAGGGCATGCGGGCAGCCGAGCCCTGGGCCGTTTGAGACATGTTTCACGTCTGGAGCGGCCCGCCCGTACCCACCGAGCGGACGGGAGAGCGGTGTCCTGAACGCAACGCGTCATTGACAGGGGAGCATGCAGGAGGCTGACGGCCCGGGGGCGTGGTGTATGGTCGCGGACCCTTCCGGCGCTCCCTTCCCGGGGTGCCCCCTGCGTGCCCCATGCTCGTGCTGCGAGACGTCCAGAAAACCGACTTGCCCGGCCTGAAGCGGCTTGCCGCGGTGCTGAACACGGTCAACCTGCCGAACAACGAAGAGACGCTCGAGGCCATCATCGACAAGTCGGTGAAGAGCTTCGCCGGCCGGGTGAAGGACCCGTTCGAGCGCGAGTACCTCTTCGTGCTGGAGGACGTGCGCAACAACCTCATCATCGGCACGTCGATGATCATCGCCCAGCACGGCACCTACGACGCGCCGCACATCTATTACGAGGTGAGCGAGCGGGAGCACTACTCCGCCTCGCTGGAGCGCCACCTGCGGCACAAGGTGCTGTCCATCGCATACAACTACGAGGGCCCCACGGAGATTGGCGGCCTGGTGGTGGACCCGCCCTACCGCGCGACGCCGGACAAGCCCGGCAAGCAGTTGTCCTTCGTGCGCTTCCTCTTCATCTCCATGCACCGGCGGCTGTTCCGCCCGCGCGTGCTGGCGGAGCTGCTGCCGCCGCTGCTCCCGGACGGGCGCAGCCTCCTGTGGGAGGCGTGCGGGAAGAAGTTCACCGGCCTCACCTATCTGGAGGCCGACCGGCTGAGCCGCCAGAACAAGGAGTTCATCAAGGAGCTGTTCCCCTCGTCGGACATCTACGCGTCGCTGTTCCCGGACCGCGTGCAGAAGGTGCTCGGCGAAGTGGGCCCGGCCACGCGCGGCGTGCAGCGGATGCTGGAGCGGGTGGGCTTCCGGTACGTGGAGCGCATCGACCCGTTCGACGGCGGCCCGCACTTCGAGGCGGACACGGCCGACATCTCCCTGGTGCGCCGCTACCGCACGCTGAAGCTGACGGACGAGGACTTCGACCTGGAGGGGGATGACGTGCTCGTCGCCGCCGAGCGCGAGTCCGGCCGCAACCGCTTCCGCTCCGTGCGCTGCCACGCCCGGCTGGACAACACCACCATCTCCCTGCCAGCCCGCGCCAAGGAGATCCTCGAAGTGAAGGCCGGCGCGAAGCTGTCCATCATTCCCTTCGAGTAGCGCGCACCACGCGCCAGTCGCCGCGAAGGAGCGCCAGCCAGCGCTCCCCGGCTTCGAGGCCAGGGCCCTCCGGAGCAACCAGCGCCAGCGGCAGGTGCGTGTCCGCGCGCACCGGATCCAACGACGTCGGATCCAGGTCCAGCGTGCCGCCTCCTCGCACCGCCACGCGCACCCAGGCATGCGGCCGCGCGGGGCCGCCGTCCACCACGAGCAGGCCGTGCACCAGCCCCACCCGCTGGCCGCTCGCGCGCGCCAGGGAGGCGAAGCGCAGCGCGTGCGCCAGACACCCTCCGGCCTCGCCCTCCCCTCCTGACCGCCAGTCCGCCGCCGTGGGCCCCTTGTCCGGGAAGGCCGCGTGCACCTTCCGGGAGAGCGCCCGCGCCGCGTCTGGCGTCCAGTCCGTCATCTCCGGCAGACGGTCCGGGACGGGCGCCGTGGGCCGTGCCTGCTTGCTCGGCACGAGCTTCAACGCCCCGTCCACGCCGCCCTCCACCGGCACGCCATCCGCGAAGAGCTCTGGCGGGGTCCGGAGCCGTTCTCCCGGCGCCGCCACCGTGAAGCGGGACTCCCCCACGTCCAGCGCCTGCAGCCTTCCCCGGGCGTCGTAGCTCGCGCGAAAGCGGGCGCCCAGCATCGTGCCCTCGGCGCTCGTGGGGCTTCGCGACGTGACGCAGTGGGGCCCTTCCTGGCCGGACAATTCCTCGCGGCCCTTCACGCAGCCCTCGGGCGGCGGCCCGTGCCACAGCCACAGCGCTTGCGGCACCGCGTCCGCTCCCGCGACGCGCCCCGTGGCCTCCACGTCCAGCGTCACCTCGCGGACCCGCTCGCCCGCGCGGCCCTCGCGCACGTGCAGGTGCCGGCTGGTGTACGTGAAGCGCCCCGCCTCCAGCGACAGCGACACGGTCCCCACCGGCACGCCGCGCCACGCGAAGACAAAACGGGTGGATTCCCCGCTCGCGCGGCCCGTGCTGGCGGGGTTTACCTGGAGCACCAGCATGGCGACGGCGAGGAGGGCCTTCATGCGGGGGCGAGCATGCGTCGAATTGAGGACCGGCGCGAGAAGGCGGGTTAGCGTGCACCCCCTCCATGGGCGCCAAACGATACCTCTTCTCGTTCGGGCTGGCGGCGGCCCTGGTCTCCGCGCTGCTGCTGGGCCTGATGCTGCGCTGGGTGACGGGCTCGCCCGATGACCTGGCCGGGTGGGCGGTGCTGTTCTTCGGCGTGCCCTTCCTGTGGCTGTCGGGCAGCTACCTCGCGTGGTTCCGCTGGGCTTCGGTGCGAAGGCGCGAGCGCCGGGGGCTGATGGCCCGGCTCGCCGAGGGCGACCTCACCACGCCCATCCACCAGGGCTTCGAGGGCCAGGAGGACCTGCGCCGCCTCATCCTCTCCCTGCGCCGCGCCATGTCCCAGGTGCAGCGCGTGACGAGCAACCTGCACCGCACCGGCAACGGCGTGAGCGACCAGGCCCGCGTGCTGCTGGAGGCCGCGCGGCGGCAGGGCGGCGCGGTGGAGCGCACGCTCACCGCCGTGGCCGGCAACGGCACCAGCCTCCAGACGGCCGTCAAGCGCGTGCAGCACATCGAGACCTTCGCCCACGAGACGACGGGCGCGCTCCTGGAGATGACCGAGCGGCTGCACCAGGTGGTGGACGGCCTCACCACCGTCAACGACTTCAGCCAGCGCACCAGCGGCCTCATCCAGGACATGACGGAGCGGCTGGGCCACATCGCCGCGGCGGGTGACGAGCTGGGCCGCTTCGCCAGCGAGGCGACGGAGTTCGTCGGGCTGGTGGAGGGCGGCATCGACGCCGTGCGACGGCGCGCCACCGACACCAACAGCATGGCGCTCGCGGTGACGGCCACCGCCCAGCGCGGCGAAGCACTGGTGGGCGACAGCGTGCAGGGCATGTACCGGGTGGAGGAGACGGTGCGCAAGGCGGCCGAGCTGATGGAGATGCTCGGCACGCGGTCGATGGAGATTGGCCGCATCGTGGACGTCATCCAGGAGATCGCCGACCAGACGAACCTGCTGGCCCTCAACGCGGCCATCATCGCCGCGCAGGCAGGCGAACACGGCCGGCCCTTCGGCGTCGTCGCCAATGAGATCCGCAGCCTCGCCGAGCGCACCACGCGCTCCACGCGCGAGATTGGCACCATGGTCACCGGCATCCGCGACGCGGTGGAGACCGCCGTGGCGCTGGTGCAGGAGGGCCGCGAGCAGGCCACCGCGGGCGTGGCCCTGGGCGACCGCGCGGCCAAGGCCCTGGGCGAAATCCGCACCATCACCCAGCGCACCTTCGCCGCCGTGGAGGCCACCGTCGCGGAGACGCAGCGCCTGGAGGCGCAGGGCGCCACCGTCGTGGAGGCGAGCCAGCGCGTGGCCCGCCGCGTGGAAGACATCACGCGCATGGCCATCGAGCAGTCCGGCAACGCGCGCGACCTCGTGCGCCAGATGCAGGAGATGGGGCGCGTGGGCCAGGGCGCCGCGCAGAAGGCGGAGGCCCAGGCGCGCACCGGGCGCGACCTGTCCGAGGCCGTGATGCGCCTGAGCGCGGCCATCGAGGAGCTGCGGCAGGCCCACCTGGTGCTCACCCGGGGCGATGCGTCCATCCGCGAGGAGGTGGCGCAAGTGCGCGAGGACGCGCGCCGGGTCATCCGCATTGGCGACGGGTTGGATCGCACGGTGGATCAGCTGAGCCACGAGACGGCGAGCCTGGAGGCGGAGGTGTTCCGCTTCCAGCTTCCGCAGGCGCGGCCGGGCGGCACGCTGCGGGTGGGGTTGCATCAGGCGGCGTCCCTGCGCAACCGGCAGGCGGTGGACCCGCTGTTCAGCGTGGAGAACCAGATGGCGGAGCTGTCCGCGTGCGTGTTCTCCGGCCTGGTGCGGCTGGAGGACGGCGTGCTGGTGCCCGACTTGGCCGAGCGCTGGGACGCGGACCCGTCCGCGCGCCGCTACCGCTTCTACCTGCGCCGGGGCATCACCTTCCACGACGGGGCGATGCTCACCGCACTGGACGTGAAGCACCACCTGGAGCGGTTGATGGACCCGGCGGTGCGCTCGCCGGACCGCAGCCTGCTGGAGGACGTGGAGGGCGCGCCGGAGTACTCCAGCGGCCTTGCGCGCGAGGTGACGGGCATCGAGGTACTGGACGAGGGCACGCTCGAAATCCGGCTGCGCGAGCCCAAGGCGTTCTTCCTCCAGTTGATGGCCCTCACGGCCACCGCGGTCGCGAAGGTGGACGCCTCCGGGAAGCTGGTGGGCACGGGCCCGTTCCGCGTCGTGGGCCTGGAGCCGGACCGCGTGGTGCTGGAGCGCAATCCGACCTACTGGCGCGGCGGGATTCCGCTGCTCGACCGGCTGGAGTTCCTCCTGATGGAGTCGCGTCAGGAGGCGGTGCGCCAGATGCTGGACGGACGGTTGGACCTCGTGTCCTTCCTGCCCACCAAGCACACGGAGGCCAAGGGTCTGGAGCTGCACCAGTTGGTGGCCAGCACCACGCCCTCCACCGCGTTCGTGGGCCTCAACCTGCAGGAGGCGCCCTACAACGACGTGCGCGTGCGCCGGGCCCTGCGCGCGGGCATGGACATCCCGGGGTTGGTGGAGCAGTTCCATCCGGGAGCCCGGGTGGCCCGCACGTTCACGCCACCGGAGCTGCTGGATGGCGCGGAGCTGGGCCCCGCGCCCACGACGGACCTGGCGCTGGCGGAACGACTGCTGCGCGAGGCGGGGGTGCGCCGGTTGCAGCTCACGCTGCACCACCCCGCGGGCCGCGACACATCCGCCGAGGACGCGGTGCTCTTCCGTCCGTTGATCCAGGCGGGGCTGCTGGAGCTGCGGCACGTGCAGATGAGCCCGGAGGAGTACCTGCCGCGCCTGCGTGAAGGAAAGGTCCCGGCGTTCCGCACGCTGTGGCTGGCGGACTTCCCGGACCCCGACGTGTTCCTGCACTTCCTGCTCAACTCCAACGCGCAGACGGTGTACCCGCTGGGCTACCGCAACCCGGAGCTGGACCGGCTCACCGCCGAGGCACGCGTGTCCATTGATCCGGAGCTGCGCTCACAGCTCTACCGGCGCGCGGAGATGCTGGCGCGCGAGGACTGCCCGCTCATCCCGCTGTACCACGACCGCACGCACGCGGCCGCGGTGGCGTCGGTGCAGAACCTGCGGCTGCACCAGACGCCGCCGCAGGTGCGCTTCGAGGACCTCTGGGTGGATCCGAGCGCGGGCGGCTGACCGCCGCGCGCTCACGGCACCGTCCGCCGTGTCCCGGACGGGCCGGCGTGGCGCTGGGGCCAGCCCCGGGTCTCCGCGCGCTGGCCCACGGCGTAGGACTCCAGGCGCCAGACGCCGTCGCGCTCAAGCGCCACGTGCACCACCTCGCCCGCGAACACCGCGCCCGCCACCTGCCCGCGGCCCGGCAGTGCGCACATGCCGACCTTGCGGCCGGAGCTGATCCACTCCAGCCAGGCCTGCCGCTGACCACCGGGCAGCTCCGCGTCCGCCAACACGCTCACGGTGCCAAACTCCATCAGCGCCGCTTCGTACAGGGTGCCCGGGAGCACGGGCGAGGGCAGCACGTCCACTTCGTAGAGCGCGTGGCCGTCATCGAAGCTGAAGGAGCGCATCACGGTGCGAAGCTCCTCGCCGGGACACGGGGTGCCATCCGTGCGCTCACACGCGCGCGCGAAGGCATGGCCCACGGAGCCTCCAGGCGTCACCAGCACGGGCTCGGCGAGGGGCGACAGCGTGCGGAGGCCACCATCCCAGTCCAGCGCGACGGGCACGCCGCCATCCTTGTCCACGAAGGCCCTGGCGCCCACGAGCAGTTGTCCGGAAGCCAGGGCCAGGGACGGTGCGCCTCCCGACACCCCGGCATCGAGCGGTTCGAGCACCAGCGCCGAGAGGCCTCCGTCCGCGAGCGCGCTGGGGCCGAAGGACGTGAGGCCAGGGCCGCCATCCAGCCCGGAGCCCGCGTCCACGGAGGCTGTCTCCCAGGACGCGAACGCCAACCGTCCATCCCAGGGCGTGTAGAGGTACGCACCGCGCGTGTCGTCCACGGCGAGCCTCGCCGCGCCGCCGCCATCCTCCTCGGGCCCCAGCGCCAGCGGCGAGCCTCCATCCGCGCTCAGCAGCACCAGCCTGGAGCGCAGGGGCTCCCCCACCGTGCCCGCGTCCGGTGCGTCCCCGCTCCATGTCACGGAGGTGAGCACGTCGCCCTCCACCGTGAGCGCCACGCGGCCCGCGCCCGTGCCGGGCACGCCCTCCGACACGCCTCCATCCGGGCTCGCGTCGGAGAACCCCAGCGACGTGCGCCAGCGCAACGCCCCCGTGCCTCGGGGGGCATACGCCTCCAGGGCTTCCGGTGCGAGCACCACCACGCCCGCGTCCGAGGCCGCGAGCAACGTCCGCGCGCCCCCGTCCTCATACGGTGATTCGAAGCGCAGCAGTCCGTTCTCCGTGTACGCGGCCAGCCGGCAGCCCGCATCCCCTCCGCACACCGAGGCGTAGACCGTCCCGTCGTCCACCAGCAGCACCGGTCCGCCGTCCTCCGCGACAGGCTCGCCGCCCAGCTCCGCGCTGAAGAGCGCGACCAGGTCCCCCGCGTCCGGACGCATGCACTCACCCGCGCTGCACGTGCCCTCGCCCTGACATGGCGTGGCGGGCGCGCAGACGAAGCCGTCCGGCGGCGTCACGGAGCGGCACGTACCACTGAAGCAGACCTGGGCCTCCTTGCAGCTCACCGCGCCGCAGGGGGTGAAGTTGGCGGCGTCCACCTGCTTGCAGCCCTCGTTGCGGTCGCACACGCCCACCTTGCACGGGTCGCGCGGCACGGGGCACTGGACGCTCGCCGTCACGCAGCCCTGCGTCGGCGAGCAACTGTCGACGGTGCACGGGTTGTCGTCGTTGCACGTGCGCGGCTGCCCCACGCAGACGCCCGCCTGACAGCGGCCGTTCTCCTGGCAGCGGCTGCCGGGGATGCACGAGGCGCCGTCGGCCAGCGGGGACTCGATGCACTGGCCGGAGTCCAGGTCGAAGCGCGACTCGCGGCACTCCCCCTGGGGCAGACACGCCAGGGGACGCACGCCCACGCCGGTGAGCTTCACCGTGGCCGTGGTGCGGCCCGCGGTGAGCACCAGCGCGCCCGCCACCGGCGTGCTGCCCGCGGAGAACAGGATGTCCACCGTGCCCGTGCCGCTGCCCGGCACGACAATCTGGGACACGACCACGAAGAAGGGGCTCTCGGTCACCGCCGCCACCTCCACGCCCGAGCGGCCCGTGGCCACCAGCGTCAGCGAGCGGCGCACCTGCGTGCCCTCCAGCACCCGGCCGAAGTCCACCACCGTCTCCTGCGGCCGGAAGCTGGCGTTCGCCCCGCCCAGGTCAGAGTCGTCGCCACAGCGACACCCACCGAGGAGCAGCAACACCAGGAGCCACCAGGGAGCACGGGCACGGAACATGCCCCCGACTCAACCGCGCCACCCCGGGCCCGCGCAACGTGCGCACCGCCCTGCCCGGCCAGCCCCGTCCACTTTCACGGAAGGAAGGGGTCCCGCGAGGACGGCGACTGCTCCACGGGCGACGCACGCCGGCGCGCCAGCGCCCGCACGCCGAACCCCAGCCCCGCCACCACGAGCAGCCCGATGACCGCGTACTGGTAGCGCGACACGAGCACCGTCAGCCGCTCCAGGTTGCCGCCCACCGCCATGCCCAACGCGATGATGAGCCCGCTGTGCGCGAGCGCGGACACCGTGCCCAGCACCAGCGCGTTGAAGCGGGGCATCCGCGCCGCCCCCGCCGCGATGAAGATGACGCCCCGGATGCCGGGCAGGAACCGGTTCACCAAGAGCAGCCACGGACCCGCGCGCCGCATCCGCGCCTGCACCGATTCCAGCCGCGCATGCGTGAGCCCGAAGAACGAGCGCCCTGGCTGGGCCTCGAAGCGCTTCGCCAGCCACTGGCCCACCGCGTAGTTGATGAAGGCGCCCAGCACGCTGCCCGCCGTCACCACCACCAGCACCAGCCACCAGGGCTTCTCACCGCGCACGGCGTAGATGCCGCCCATGAGCACGATGGTGTCCCCGGGAAACGGCGGCACCACGTACTCCAGCATCGCCGCCACGCCGAGCACCAGGAACCCGAAGGGCCCCAGCGCTCCAATCAGCTTGTCGACGTGCTCGATCCACATCATCCGCGCGGCCACCCCTCTGCCCAGGAAACGTCCCGCGCGAGACTTAAGTCTCCTC